>NZ_JAXGFT010000016.1:0-113792 GCF_041008785.1 Pseudophaeobacter sp. 1A16562
AGACGGCATAGGAGATGATCTCGCGGGGAAAACGAAAGCCCTTCAGGCGTCGAATTGTCGGCACGGTTTTCATGATGACCGCCTATCCCGACGGAACCCCGTGATCAACTTGGCAATGCCCTATGATTGCCTGCGGAGCCCACAGATTGCGCAGTAGGCGATCATAGCCGGGTTTCAGGTCCCTACAGTGGTTTTGCACAAACTACACCGCAAGGCAGACCGACCATGGCCGGTAACAGTATTGCACAGGCCGAGCCCGTTTTGGCGGTGATTGATATTGCCATGCCCCGCCACGAAGTTTTGACAACTATTCCCGGCAGGAAGCGACACCAATCCTCAACATACCTCGCCAGGGTACTAGTGAGACATAAAAACCGGAACTTTACTGGTCCTCGTTACCTCATGCGTGACACCACCAAAAAGGTCTTGAGAGAACTTGCTATGTTCGTACGCCCCCATCACGATTAACTTTGCGTCCAGTTCTCTGGCCGTCTCTTGAATAACCTCGGCGATACCGCCCTTGCTTTTTGGACGGGTAACATGCTCTGCGTCGACATTATGACGCTTCAGATGCGTCAAGATATCCGCCCCCTCCGGCATTTTCGGAAAGCTAGACCCAACACTTAGTATTGTCACCCGACGCGGCTTTTCCTCGAGGATCGTCATTGCATCGTTGAGCGCCCGGGCCGCAGAACGCTTTCCGTCCCATGCGACAAGTGCATGCGATGCAAGCTGATCCGTAGAATATCCATTCGGAACCACAAGAACGGGTCGGCCGCTCTGCAATGACATCATATCCGGGCTGACGGCCCGAAACTCATCTGTTGGCAGGTTGGAATGATAGCCGGTAACGACAAAATCGAAATTTCGCGCCAGCTCTGGCAAGTTGATTTTGCCAATCTCATTCGGCATAATAAAGCGGGACCGCTCTGCAAGGCCTGCCTCGGCAGCCGCCTGTTGGAACAGATCACGTGCTGCTGCAATTTTCTCGTTTCTTGCACTGCCAAGCTTGTCGAGAAGATCTTCTGTCAAACCAAGAACATGCTCGAAATACGAGGATGCGTTCCCATAGACACAAGTCAGCCATGCATCGTGCTTTGCGGCGATTTTTGCCGCGTGCTTAACGCTGCTTGGGAAGCCTGCGCTACCGGAATGTGCAATAAGGATGTTCTTGATGCTCATTTTATCCTCACAATTCGAACTTCATAGGCAAACTAGCAATCACAATCTTAGAAGTCTATGATTTTATGAGGAACAGTACACGCCCTGCATCCCGACAAAGAAAAGACTGGGCAAGCAAGCTGCCCAGTCCCCTGGTGATACAAGCCCTACATTCCGCTTCATGAGGAGTGCAGGATGCTTGATCACCCTTTCTTGTTCGCTTCAATCTCGTCGAGGAACGGAATGTCTGACCTGAGACCCGTTTCCTCCTCCGTTTTGAGGTAGAATCCGTCCCAACGAAGGAGACGGAAGAATGAAGCGATCACGGTTCAACGAAGAACAGATCATCGCGATCCTGAAGAAGCAGGAGAGCGACATTTCGAAGGCGGTTGTGTGCCGAGAGCATGGGATCAGTTCATGATCAGCCCCACCTGCGTGGTCCGGTTTGATTGTTAGTGCATGACCGGTCTCGGGTCCATCAGAGCGATGGTTTCCGGGGCGGGTGGGCGATATCAAGGCACTATGTGGTCGTTTGGTATTGTAGTGTTTCCTCCATTGCTCGATCAGGATTTCCGCTTCCCGAAAGCCGTAGAAGACTTCTCCCGTGAGCAGTTCATCGCGGAACCTGGCATTGAAGCTTTCGCAGTAGCCGTTCTCCCAAGGTGACCCGGGCGCGATGTAGGCAGTCTTGGCGTCGGCGGCCCTGATCCAATCCTGAACGGCCTGAGCCACGAACCCCGGGCCGTTGTCAGACCGGATGTAAGACGGCACACCCCGCATGATGAACAGGTCGCTCAAGGCATCGATCACGTCATCCGAGTTCAGCTTGCGCTTCACCTTGATCGCTAGGCATTCCCGGCTATGCTCGTCCAGGATGTTGAGCGTCCGGCAGTGGACAAAGTCATAGCTCCAGACGTGGTTGCGATACTCAGGGCGCAGCCGGACACGGGATCCGTCATTCAGCCAGAGCCGTCCCTTCTTCGGTTGCTTCATTGGCACCTACAGCCCCTCTCGCCGCCATACGCGCTCGACCCGCTTGTCGTTCGCCTCCCAGCCCGCATGTCTCAGAAAAGCGGCGATCCGACGATAGCCGTAGCGGCCATACTGCCGCGCCAGTTCGATCATGTCCGCGACCAGACGCTCCTCATCGGCACGGCCATGCGGCACTTTCCTCTGTGTGGATCGGTGCTGCCCCAGGACACGGCAGGCGCGTCTCTCTGACAGATGGAACCGGGTGCGGACGTGATCGATGCAGGCACGGCAGCGAGCGGGGCTCAGAAGTTTTCCTTTGGCGCCTCCGCCAGGATCAGCTTGTCCAACGTCAGATCCGAGACGGGTTTTCTCAACCGTTCGTTCTCTTTCTGGAGGCGCTTCAGTTCCCTGAGCCGGTCGGTTCCCATACCCCCGTACTGCTTGCGCCAGCGATAATAAGTCTGCTCTGTAATGCGAACCTTGCGGATCGCATCCACCCGGGACATGCCTTGCCCGACAAGCACTTCAACCTGCCGCAGCTTCGTGACATTCTCTTCCGGCTTGTGTCTCTTCGTAGCCATTCTGATCCTCCATTTTCCTAAACATAACGGCGGACCACTTCAGTGTGCGAGGATCAATGCAGGCGGCCCGCCTTGCAACAAATCAAGCATCCCAGGGATTTGACGAAGACGAACTTACCGTCTTCTTTGCGGCGATGGACAAGCTGATCAGCAACCTTTCACATAGCTGACCGTCCCTCGGCGTTCACTCAAGCGTCGGAGCAATCGCAAGGATGATGACCCCCGTCGCAGCCAGAGCAGCCGCAATGTAGAACCTGGGGCCAGGCCGTCTTTCGGTTTTGAAGATATGCCCAGCAAGCCAGGCTGCAAAGAACATCTCGATAGATGACATGATGGCAACGACGGTCACACTGGTGAACATCAACGAGAAAAACAGTGCGACTTGTCCGATTGTCATCGCACCACCAGCCAGCAATTGCCACCCGCTTGGCTTATGCAACCTCCATGAAAGCCCTACCCGGCCACGCAATCGAAAAAGCCCCCACCCAACGAACCATACCAATCCCGTCAACGCACCAATGAACACCCCGGCCAGCGGATCAGGCAAGGTCTGCATCGCGAGTTTGCGCGCTACGAAGGAGCCACCATAACCCGCAGCAGAGCCAAGCGCCAAAACCCGACCCTTGGTCCTGTCCTGTGGCGAAGGTTCCGTAGAGACCAGGGTCGATACCGCCTTGGCGGACTTGCGAGTCATCATGATCAACACGCCACCTGTCACCAGAATAAACGCAATCACAATAGAAGTCGTAATCACCTCTCCAAGCAGGAGAAATGCGAAAATCGCTGCAAAAACAGGAATCAGACGCCGGATGAAGCCTGTCTCGATCGCGCCAGCCAGCTCCACCGACCGAAACAACGTCAGGCGGCCAACCACATTCCCCAGAACACCCGCCAGCACAAAATAGGCCACCCCGATCAGTACGGGCTGGCTAACAGAAGGCAGCTCTGGCCCCCAAACCAGCCAAAGGGCACCGGAAACGAAACCTGTCATCAACACTGACAGCAGAACATCATTCCCGCGCCCTTGGGCGGATTGAGAGCTTTTGGCAATTGCGACCGAGCTAAGCGCATAACAAAACGCACCAAACGCGGCCATCAGACCACCAAAGCCAGCAGTCATTGGTCTAATCGGGCAACAAGAGCGGCGCTATTCATCCGCGACAAGCTGATCCAGGAAGCGTTCTGCCGACATGATTTCACGCATGGGCAGCTTTTCCTGCTGCTGCATAAGCTCTGTCGTGTATGTCAGCCCCTTGCCATCCCAGAACCACCAGTAAATGATCTCGCCCTTCTTATCCCGAATGGGCATTCTGAAAATTGGGAACTCCCTTTCAGCACGGGGAATTTCAACCGTACCCACCCGGGCGTGTTTCAGCCCGAGCTTTTTCAGAACACCACTCAAAGGCACCATCGCGATGGGCGAGGCCTCGCGTGCCAGAACGGTTACAGCTTCGGGCCGTTTCTGGAATGGGCCTTTCAAGAACTTCACGACCGGGGGATAGCTGGGATGCGTATGCGTAAGCTGCACATAAGCCAAACCAGCAGATGTTTCGATCTCAACAATGTCGCCAGGTTGATAATCTTCCATTCTCGGCATTCCTCTTACAGGCTATAGGCTTCCAGGGTCGACGGATGGAACAGCTCTTCGATCTCCACACGGCGCGGCGACAAGCCCTGGCTTACGTGGTAGTCCAAAAACTTGTTGAGCACATGCGCATTTCCACTGACGCCATAGCTCCAAGGGTCATCCCCCATCAGCGCGTGGACACGGTTGAGATTGTCCTCCACGAAGGGCATCGTCACCTTGGTGGCAGATGTGTCCGAAAGGGCCTCTTCGGCCAACCGTTTTGACTGCGTAAATGCCTTGAGCAATGCCGCGGGCAAGAACGGGTATTCTTCTGCCAGGCTCCGGCGTACGCCCAGTACGTGCATGATCGGGAAGATTTTGGTTTTCTCGAAGTAATATTCCGCCGCTGTAATGCTGTCTGCGAACAGTCGCCCAACATGCGGATGACGTTCAGCAAAGCAACGCGGCCAGCGCGGCCCGATAAAGCCATCAATTTCACCCGCTTCAAGCATGCTGTTCAGCGTGCTACCTTCTGGGGCTTCCTCCATACGAATGTCATCGGGCAACTGAACCTTGATTTTTTCAGGCCGGCCGGGTGTGTCCATGCCGCCGCGCACCCAGATGATATCCGAGGGCTTAACGCCATATTCCTCTTCCAGGATACCACGCACCCAAACGTTAGCTGAAAGCTGATATTCGGCGATACCGATACGTTTGCCCTTCAGGTCTTCTGGTTTGTTAATCCCTTTGTCCGTGCGGATATAGACAGAGGTGTGACGGAACGCACGGCTCAGGAAGACCGGGATTGCCACATAATGCGGATTCCCTCGGGCAACCGAAATCGAATAGGACGACAGCGAGATCTCGCTGATATCGAAAGCCTCGTGGCGGAACGCGCGAAAGAACATTTCTTCCGGCGACAACAGCATCGGAACCGGGTCTACTCCGTCGATCTGAACACGCCCATCCACGATTGCCCGTGTGCGGTCATAGTTACCCATTGCAAGGGAAAGTTTGAGATTGCTCATCCTGTCGGCTCCTAGTGATTTGTTTTACATTGCCGCTGAAGATCGACCGCTTGTCCGGTCTCTGCGGATTGCAAGATCGCGTGGCAAACCTCCAGGCTTGCCAGCCCCCATTCCCCTGTTTGGTCGGGGGCCTTGTTATGACGCACGGCATCCACCAGCGCATCCAGAACGGTTCTGCGTGGTGCCGGTCCGAATTTGGCTTCGATAAAGCCGCGTTCGGTGTCACCGAACACTTCTATCCCATCCGGGGTCAGTCGCAGATCGGCACGGTCACAAAGCGCGATCACCGGACCGAAATGTTCGTTATGTTCAGCCTCAATCGTCGTGCCGCTGCCGAATGTTCGTGTAGTTTTCAGCCGGACCTCGTCATCAGGGTTGAGATCCAGCAAAGCACGCCTTGCTCCACCGTAAGCCCCTTCTGATTTACGCTGTCCAAGCTCTCCGACATTGTTCATCCAGATATCACTGTCGAAATGCGCATAGCCCGAGTACGTCATGTTCGCGACACACCCCCCGGCAAAATTCATCAGTGCAGTGAATGCGCCCTCGGTCGGGCGCTTGGGATCCCATGCGCCCGTCATGGCATAAATTTTTTCGGCCATGCCGCCGGCAAGCCTGCGAACCACATCAATCTGGTGGATCGCCTGACTGAACAGCACGCCCCCACCCTCTTCGGTTCGCAGCTCTTCCGGGCGACGCGGACGATAGAGGAAGTCCGTATAGTTAAAGGCCTGGATCATGCGCAACTGACCGAACTTTCCGCTGGAAATAAGTTGCGTGGCCAATTCAACCGGCGGGTCGAAACTGTGACTCGGCCCAACTATCAAATGCACCCCAGCCTCCTTGGCTGCGGACACCATTACTTCGGCATCCTCCATCGAAACGGCCAACGGCTTTTCGACAAGGATATGTTTGCCCGCGCGCGCCGCAGCTAACACATGATCCACATGCATCTGGTGCGGCGTCGCAATGTAAATGGCCTCAACGTCAGGGTCTGCGCACAATTCCTCGACGGTGGCATACCCTGTGCCACCGTACTCTTTTTCGAATGCGTCGCGGCTTTCCTCCCTTGGGGCGGCGGCAGCCGTCAGCTTCACACGGGTGTCGGCATCAAACGAAGGCACCATGAGCATGAAAGCACGCCCAAGCCCCGCCACGCCAAGACGAACGGGATCAGAGGTCAAGAACCAGCCTCCCGGATTTGGCGCGCGAAACGCAAATCATGATCTGGCTGCCTTTTTCTTCTTCCATCAGCACCATATCACGATGATCTGCCTCGCCTTCCAGTAGGCGGGTTTTACAAGTACCGCACGTGCCACTTTCGCAAGAACTGCTTGTTGCGAAGCCAGCATCACGCAGTGCTTCGAGGATAGAACGATCCTCAGGAACAGTAACCGTTTGGCCGCTTTTCTTCAGCTCGACTTCGAAAGCAACGTCATCCTGACGAACCACATCAACAGGCTTGAAATCCTCGAAGTGGACACGGCCTTCGGGCCAGTGACCCGAGAAAGCTTTGATTTCTTCCATCAGCGGTTTGGGTCCGCAGCAGAAGACATGGGTCGCGCGCGGCGTCACCAGATCGTCCCAGAAATCATAGACAGCGTTCGGATCGCCGTCATCGTGGTGCACGATGATCCGGCCTTCGAAATCTTTCATCAGCTCATCAAGATAGGCCGATTCTTCCGCGCTCCGGCTTACGTAAATGATCCGAAGCATCTTACCTTTCTTATCCAGATAACGCGCCATCGAATAGATTGGCGTGATACCGATACCGCCGGCAATCAAGAGGTATTTCTGCACATCCGTCAGCGGGAAATCGTTTTCCGGGTGCTCGATATTCAACTCTGTCCCGACAACAGCTTGCTCATGCATGGAGGCAGACCCCCCGCGCGACTGCGGCTCTCGCTTGATGGCGACCACATATTCTTTTGGGTCGCTCCCATCATTTACCAGAGAGTATCGGCGCATAGCACCCGATGGTGTCTCGATCGTGATATGTGCACCTGGGTTGAACTCTGGCAGGGACTCGCCGCCAACCGGAGCCAAAGTGAATTCTGCAATAGTAGGTGTCAGATCGCGCCGTTTTTCGACGCGCATTTTGATCTGCTCCATGGGGTCCTCCCGTCCGTTCGCTTCCGAAATATAATTAGATAGCTAAGTTCAAGATGTCAACTGGACGCACCGCCCAGCCACGCGCTAATTGTGTCTAGAAATCACATATTTGGCCCTAAACGGTCTTCTCGTCCGCCAATATCCTTGGCCGACATGACAACCCCTGCTTCAGACAGGTCCGAAACGCCATGACATCCCGTAAAAATCATGGTCCTGCGCATCTCGTCTTCGAGAATCGAAAGCGCGCTGGAAACCCCCGCACGCCCCCGCGCCGCCAGGCCGTAAAGAGGTGCCCTGCCCAGCAGCACAGCGTCCGCCCCCAACGCAAGCGCCTTGACGATATCACTGCCGCGCCGAACACCACCATCAAGCAAAACTGTCATATGTTGGTCCAAGACGGACACAATCTCTGAAAGAATTTCAATCGTCGCCGGAGCTCCATCAAGCTGCCTGCCACCGTGGTTGGAAACAACCACCCCATCAGCGCCTTCGCGTTGTGCGGCCATTGCATCCTCAGCACACATGATCCCCTTAATCACAAGTGGCTCCTGCCACAGCTTCCGAAGACGCCTTACATCGTCCCAGGAAAAATTCGGGTTTCGTTGCGCCCGCGTAAATTCGGCAAGCGCCTTGTCGCTGACATCATCCCCCTAAAAGGCCGCCAGATTTTGCAGTCGCGGCCTATGTTGGCTCAGCCATACGGATTTGAACCATCTCGGATGCAACAATCCGTCCAATACGACAGAGGGGCTCATGCGGATTTCATGCGCGAAACCATGCCGCAAATCCCTCTCTCTTTTGCCACCCACCAACGAGTCGACAGTGATTACAAGAACACTGTAGCCCGCAGCCGACGCCCGTTCGATCAATGCATTGGAAAATGCTTCTTTGCCCCATGGGTACAGCTGAAACCAAAGTGGCCAATTATTTTTCTACGCGATTTCTTCCATAGTCGTGTTTGACGCTGTCGAAACCGTAAATGCGACCCCGGCCTGCTTTGCTGCGGCTGCAAGGTGCAAGTCCCCTTCTGGCCAATAAAGCCCGTTCAGGCCGGTTGGTCCGATTTGGAAAGGCGCCGCATACTTCTGACCGAACAGCGTGACAGAGAGATCGACATCCCCACCCTTGAGAATACGTGGCTTGAGTCGGATATCATCAAATGCGCTACGGTTCCTGTGCAGCGTGATTTCGCTCTCGGCACCACCATCCAGAAAATCAAATACCACACGGGGCAAACTCCGCCTGGCTCGGGTGCGAAAATCTTCGATGTTTACTTCTTGCCGCATCCGGCCTCCTGCCTCCTGCCAATTTCAACATGGCCACCAACCATGCTCAGGGCCAGAATCAAAATCCGCCCAAGGTCTATGCGGCCCCGGGCGGATCTGTTTGCAAACGTCGGACCGGTTATTCAGCTGCGGCTGTTTTGCCCGAAGTATTCAGCAAGGTGCGCCAATCCACATCTTTCGGATAAACGCCTTCATGAGAGTTGATCATGCTTTGCGGGATTTCATAATCGGTGCCGATTGCTTTGCCACCCTCTGCCACTTTCTTGGCGGCATCCGCCATCAAGCGACGGAACTCGACGATAGCCAGGTCCGAAGCACCAAGCACATCGGTATGGCGCTGAACGCGCGCGCCCATCGACACCCACATGGCGATATCTTGGTTCGGAATACCTTTGATCCCAGTGAAGTTACCTTCTTTCATGGCATCACGGTCTTGCAAGAAGTCGTTCTCGACAGTCCGCAGGCAGCGCCACTTGTCGTCAACATCCACTCCTGGAACAGCATGGGTAAACTTGCGCCATTCTTCGGTCGACGGCACATTCGGGCCATCCCAAGCGATGAAGTGGAACGCGGTCTCTTCATCATTGATCGGCACGATAACGGCCGCCACACGATAGTTGTTGTTCGGTGGGATCAACGAATAGTAGGGCGCAACAAATTCGGTCACACGGATATAGTTATGGGTCGCCGCGTTTTTGATCGGCGTACGGATTGCAGCATAGTGGAACCCGTAGCTGGTTGTCTCTGTCTGCATACGCGGAGACTTGTCCGTCGAGGGACGGTACCAGGATTTTTCATCGGCAGCAGCACCTTCCACGCGGGCCGGAACCATGTCCGACGAGTGCAGCGAGGACGAGTGGGCACTGTCGATCTGACCTTCGTGGATCTGCGCCCAGTTTGCGGGAATGCGGATTTTAAGGATAGCGATCGCCGAATCCTCGCGCGGGGCAAACGCCGGCGGCTGGAATTCAGGCATATCTTCTTTGTCACCCAGCCAGGCCCAAACGAAACCACCCCATTCTTTCACAGGATAAGAGCGATGCTTCACCTTATCCATAAGGGGGCTACCTTCGGGTTCGGAAGACATGGCAACGACATTGCCATCAACATCCATTTTCCACCCGTGATACAGACACCGCAGCCCGCATTCTTCGTTCCGGCCATAGACCAGCGATGCCTTGCGGTGCGGGCAAAGTTCATCAAGCAGGCCAAGACGCCCTTTGGTGTCGCGGAACGCTACATAGCTTTCCCCGAGCACCTCAACACGAAGCGGCTTGCCGTCGGGCTCTTCCACTTCTTCAATCAGGCATACAGGGGTCCAGTGCTGACGCATAAGACGTGCCATCGGTGCATCACCGGTCACGCGCGTCAGCAGTTCATTTTCTTCAGGTGTAAGCATTGAATCTCCTCCACAGGTCGCCGCATCAGAATTTGCGAAATTTTATTGGGAAACGCCATTATTCTTAGCTCTCTAAGTTTAGTCTGTCAATGGTCAGAGCGATATTCCCTTCACCTCACAAGTAAGAAAAACCCACGTAAATAAAACTACTTATGGGTTTGCGAGCAATTGGTATTATTCCGCGCATGATCGGGCCTTGTGTTCATACAGATCTGCTCTGCCGGTTCCTCTCTGGTTGTTCTATGGCCTCGGGATTCGTACACCCCGCTTGCGCAGCTCCCTGCATCGATCAGAATCACCGAAGTGTATTTTGATCAATAACCTCTTGGGCAAAAAAGCCCGCAGACAGTCATCCGAACAGACCGCGATTGGAACCAAAGACGCGGCCTGAAACTTTTCCGTCTCTCAGTCAAAACGGCAAGTAGCCGCCAAACCTGGCGGCCACTTTGGATTCGCATTCAGCACATTACACGTGGCTGACGTTACCCGCTTGCGGGGACTTCTTCCTTCAACAAGGCCTGTCGTCCAACCAGAGCGATGATAAGCAAGGTACACACAATTGAGACCGCGAAGTACGGGCTAACCGCGCCAATTGCAAAAATCGTCAGGAGACCTCGCTCCAACGAGCTGAGCTGGGTTTTGATAAAGCCTTCCATTGACGCCGAGACTGCAAGAGCACCAGCAACGGCACCAATAACAGCAAGCGTATTTGCCAACGGACCAAGCTCAAGAACGATGCCGGGGTTCCAGACAAAAGCGAACGGCAGAAGGAAGCCAACAATTGCAAGCCGCACAGCCGAGAATGCGATCTTGAATGGATCGTCATCAGCAATCGCAGACGCTGCGATTGCAGCCACAGCGATTGGCGGCGTCAGAGCAGACAGGATTGCATAGTAGAGCAGGAACATCTGGCTCGGCAGCAGAGGGAAACCCAGCTTGGAAAGAGCGGGGCCGACAAGCACAGCCGCCAGAATATACGCACTCGGAGTCGGCATACCCAAGCCCAGCACAATGGTCACCACAGCAGCAATCACTAGCGTCAACAGCGGCTGCGCATTACTGACCGTCAGGATCACGTTAGCCGATTTCATCCCCAATCCTGTCATAGACAGGCCACCAATAACCAGACCAGCAGCAGCACATGCCCCAGCGACAGGCAAAATTTGCAGGGTGGTTGTGCCAAGGCCTTCCACCATTGCCCACAACGACATCCGCGTTTGCTTGAGGATCATCGACGCAAGGATTGTCACCAGAACACCGACACCTGCGGTGAAGGTCGGCGAATAGCCAAGTATCAGCGCCACAATGATCCCGATAATGGGCAGCAAGAAAACCCAGCCGGTTCTGAACGTTTCCTTCGTCGTCGGGATTTCATCCTGAGAAGGCCGCAGATCGTATTTCACTGCGCGGAAGTGCACCTGGGTAAACACGCCCATATAGTACAGCAACGCAGGAATAAGCGCGGCAAGCACGATCGCATTGTACGAGATACCCGAATACTCTGCCATGATGAAGGCAGCCGAACCCATAATCGGCGGCATGGCACTGCCCCCCGTGGACGCCGCAACTTCAACCGCACCCGCAAACCGGGCCTTATAGCCCAAGCGCTTCATCACCGGGATCGTGATGGACCCCGTGGCCACAACATCCGAGGTTGGGCTACCAGACATGGTTCCATACAGACCCGACGAAATGATGGCGATCTTTGCAGGGCCGCCTCGTGCGCCCCCGGTGACCAGAGCCGCCAGGTTGAAAAAGAAGTCCCCTCCCCCAGCCTTGGCAAGGAAAGTCCCGAACATCACGAACAGGAAGACGTAACTTGCCACAACCTGAAGCGGGACACCGAACAACCCATCTGTGGTGAAGATCAGAATATCGAGCAGATAGCTGAACTCGCTGACGCGATGCCCGAACGGCGGCGGCAGAAGATAGCCAAAAAGGTTGTAAATCAGGAACAGCATCACAACGCCTGTCAGCCCCAAGCCAGTTGTCCGGCGCGTGGCTTCGATGGTCAGGAACAGCAGTGACGACCCAAAGAACAACTGATCCGTCGTGAACTGGTCCAGCAGGCTGATACGGTCCGAAATCTCGCCAGAGCTTACATAGAAGTAAATCCCGCAGGCCAAGCTGAGCGCAGACAACATCCAGTCATAAAATGGAATGCTATCTGGCGCTTTCGCGGTTGCACCAATCGCCAAGAAGAGAATCGTGAAAATCCCGGATACGAACAGGATCCCCTGAATGAGCGGGTCTGCGATAATGAACAGATTAGAGTGAATCACCCATGCCGCGAACGCCGCGGCCAGAACCATGACGACGGTCCGCATGGGTGGCTCTAGCTTCCGACGGCGTCCAGTTTCGGTAAGAGAAGGGAAATTCATGCTGGCACCATTTCCATGTTTGTGAGGTTTGGTCAGCTTTGAGTGCGCAAAATCATCCTACTGCCCGTGATCAGCACGGCCAGAGCACGACAGAGGCACTCTTGCAAACGAATCCGGTGCGCTTTGGTCAGCGCACCGGCATTGTTTTCCGAAGGCTTACTTGAGAAGCCCCAGCTCCATGTAGGCGCGCTTCGCGCCCGGGTGGAACGGCAGCGTTCTCTGCGAAACCAGCAACTCAGTTGAGAGCTGTTTCATTGCGTTATGAACGCCGCGGATTTCATCAATGTTCGAGGCAATGCTCTTGGCCAGCATGTAACCGGTTTCTTCGGGCAAGGCATCAGAGGTGATTACCATCGCGCCAAGTGCCAGCGTGATAACATCGGAAGTCTGGTTCTTATAGTTTCCGGCGGGAATGACGTAGGTCCCGGTGCCAAAACGCTCATTGGTCTTTTCGATGATATCCTGAGGCACGCTCAGCAGAACAACGTCGTTGCCTTCATCAACCTTGCGGAACGACGAGTGCCCAACGAAGATACCGTTGATCACCATATCCGTACGGCCATCGCTGATCAGGTCTGCCTGCTGGGACGAACCGCCACGCACCAGAACGCCGCCATTCGCTTCAATCGTTCCTTCGTCATAGCCTGCTTCTTCCAGCATGAAAGTGGCAATATTGGCCACGATGTTACCTGCGTTGTTGTTCGCCACACGGATTGCAGCGCCCGACTTCGCCAAGTCGTCGATGCTGTCGATGTTATACTCTTCGGCAAGAGACTTCTTGATGAAGAAATGCATCGGGGCCCAGTTGTACATGTACCCGATTGCCTGAAGGTTCTCGATGGGCGCCTTGAACGGCTCATCACCCGCTAGCGCCAGCTTGATTTCTGCATCATGGGCCAGACCCAGATCGGTCCGGTTTGCACCCAGCAGACCGATATTTGCGAAACCGCCACCAGTGGCCTGGTAGGTCACGACACCGCTTGCATCGTCAACCTTCACAGCCCGGTCGATCCCTGCGCCCAGCAGCGACCAAAGACCTGACGGACTCCCCCCGGACAACGTGACGTTGACGCTGTCCGCCATGACGCCGGTCCCGATAACGGAGATGCTCAGCGCCGCAACGGCAGCCTTGATTTGCTTTTTCATGGTTTCCTCCCTGTCATATTATCATAGATTTCTAAATTTAGATATCTATCTTATAGATCATTATTAAAAACCGAACTTTGCGTCAACCATGATCGAAACCGAGACACCGTCCAAAAATTTAGGTTAAGAACTGCGAATGGCTTGAACGCTCTCGCAGAGCATCCAAACCCCTACTCACATAAGGTTGCAGCACGCCCAAGGCCTAGCACAAGACTATTCCGAACTCTCTCAGAGCTTCCCCAAAACCATACATCTCAGCGGAAGTAGCCCAACGGAATCACCCGAGCCTAAAAGGCCCGGCTATCGCAGATGAAGCTAAAGAGACCTTCAGGATCCAAGGTTACTTCTGGTCGGTGGGACGCGGACACCGCTCAAAGCAGCTTTTTCCTCATCATCTTCGAGGTTTCGAATCATTACAGCAAGGGCCTTGCGCAATGTTTTCTCTTCGGCACCACTCAGGCCTCTGATGGCGGCGTTATTCACTTCGTGTGCCAAAGGCTCCAGGAGCTCCCGCAACTCCCAACCTTTTTCCGTGAGGAAAGCATGCTGACGACGACGGTTCCCAGCCACATTGCGGCGTTCAATATATCCAAGCTCTTCCATTCGGCTGAGTGCAGTATGCGCAGTAGGCTCTGTCAGATGTGCTCTTTCGCTTAACTCTCGTTGCGACAAACCATCTTCCTGCCAAAGGATTCGAAGGAATATCCACTGCCCGAAAGTCACATTTTGCGTCTGTAACCGCAGCTGCAACGCACGGTTAAACCCTCTTGCCGCAAGACGTACCAAGCGAGCAATGCGCTCGTTATATTGGGTCAAACCGTCGTCTTTCAACGCGGAATCAGATTTTTCGTTCATGTATGCTCAGACCACAAACATCTATTGCCCAAAATCAGTTCTGGGCTTCTACAGGTCCGAGACTATCCCTGTCATCTTACGAAGATGCAAGCCTCAACAATGTCACTACTTTTACAGCTAGTGACATGCGGTGCGCGCAAACCGACGTAAATCTTGCAGCAAACCCTGCTTACAACTTTTCGATTTTTTCTCTCCATATTTTTCGATTTGGGGGTTTCTGCGCGCTTGATGCGTGTTGCGTTTTCGACGAAGATGTCGGGCAAGACGGTGTAGAGCTCAATGGTGTGTCCCGGGATATGCGGGGGGAGGATCACCCGGTCGAAGCCGCGCAGCGGGCGGGCAGCGGTTCGGTTTCCGTCACGCCTAGCCTAGCACCGGCTAGGTGTCCTGCTGTCATCACCCGCACCCGCGCATCCTCATCAATGAAACCCCGCGCGAGGTGTTGATTAACACCGCATCCGGCTTCATCATGCGCAGTTCGGCCTCGCAGATCATTCCTCGTGTCAGCGCGTTCAACGGCACATGGAGGCTCACCAACATCACACATGGCCAGAAGCTCAGCGCGTTTCACCAGCCCCACGCCCGTAGGTGCGGTGTCCGGTATCAGGAACGGATCGTGCACCAGTATCTGTGCCGGATCTGTGCCGGCTCGAACGCCAACTGTCGCTCGATCACCCGGTCCTATCCGCCCCGAATCGATCAATCCGATCGCCCGGCCTCGCACCATCCGCGCAAATATCTGTTGCGGTCGGCCCGCATTCTCGCGCAGCAGGCGCTCGGATTCATGCAGCCGGTACAGCAGCACCAGCATCAGCATCCCTATCGCTTCGGGCATCCCCAAAAAGTTCTCGGGCGTTACACCATTCGTCACGATCAGACCGCGCGCGGCACAGGCCTCCCAGATCTCCCGCACCCACCCCGATCGTTGGAAGTACTAGCGCCCGCAGCCGTGGCGAGGCGTCCAGATCCGCGTCGCTCAGCCCCGACCGCGAACTGACCACGATGATAGCAACGTCCGACAGCAGCGCCTGCCGCTGTTCCTCCGTCAGCCGCAGCGGAACACCTAGGGTGATCTGGGGGCCGCGAACGACCTCCCAGCCTTCGGTCCGCAGACGATCCGAACCCTCGAAGTCCAGTGGGTGACGGAAGTGCCACGCCTCGCCCGCCCAGCCCAACGGCAAACACACAAAGCTGGCACAGACACCTTCCAGACCTTCGCCAAGCGCCCCGGCCTGCGTCATGATATCAAGCTCAACCTCTGCATCGGGGGCGTTCAGCGCAGGTTTGATCGGTAAATCACCGGGCATCTCGCCCGCCCCTACACCCAGAGCATCGGCAATCGCATGCATCGCAACATCCGGACCGCAGGCAGCGCTTGATGCTCCATCCCCCAGCCATTGTGCAGCTGATAATCCAGCGACGCCTGGATCACCTGCTCCTTCACATCGCCCGCCAGTTTCAGCGTGCCCGCGACATCCAGCCAGTCCAGGCTCAGGATCACATCCGCCTCGCGCAGCACCGCGCCCGCCGCATCGTCAATGAAGAAGGCCGGTTTGCCGCGATGCTGCGGGTGATCCGTCGGGAAGGACGCCCCGTTCCGGATATCCGTCAGAACCTTCGCCCCAGCGCCTTGGCGTTCTTCGGCAGATCTGCCGCCCGCGCCACTCCTTCGGCCGAGGGTGCCGCCGGAGGCGACGGCTGGTAACGCGCAAAATCTGGCAACTCCGGTGCCTTCTCGTGCTGCTTTTCCTGGATCGACACGTCGAAGTTCACATAGGTCGGGCCTTTCGGTTCGCTCCACGCGATTACATCCGCACGCAACATCGATTCCAGCGCCGCATCAACCGGCCCCGTCGCCCCATAAATCAGAACCGGCACACGGTCGCAGCACACGTTGAAGATCGCCATCGTACCATGCATCAGACCCACGTTGCTGTGCAGGATCACCGCCAATGGCTCCCCCGCCACCTTCGCATAGCCATGCGCAATCGCAACCGCATGCTCTTCGTGCAGACACAACAGCATCTGCGGATCTTCATTGCCAAGGTGGTTCACAAGGCTGTCGTGCAAACCCCGAAAGCTCGACCCCGGGTTCAGTGCAACATACTTCACTCACCCCCAAACCTCGCAATATATCCGCAAATACATCGCTACCCCACACCCCCAAACTATCCGACGATACTGGGCGCTCAACCTGATACAGCCTGTGGTCTGTCATGTGTCTTGACCTTTCCTTATGAAGTGTTGATGCAACAGCGCCCCATTTTGAAAGGCGTACGCAATAGGTATCCATTGCCCGCCGAAAGGGCGGGCATTTTGCATTTCAGACGGTCTGGAGCGGCTCAGAGGATCAGAAATCCAAACCGAAATCGACGGTTCCCGCCGAATGGGTCAAAGCACCGGAGGAAATATAATCCACATTTGCCGATGCGATTTCGCGCAAACGGCCAAGGGTCACATTCCCGCTGGCTTCGGTCTTCGCCCGCCCGTCAATGCGCTTTACAGCTTCGGCCATGTCTTCGGTCGACATATTGTCGAACATGATGACATCTGCGCCCCCGGCCTGAAGCACCTCGTCCAACTGATGCAAACCGTCGATCTCGATCTCTACCACGACCATGTGACCCACATTTCGTTGAACGGCTTCCAGCACCTGTTTGATGCCACCAGCCGCTGCGATATGGTTGTCCTTGATCAGGATCGCATCGGACAGGGAAAACCGATGATTGTGGCCGCCGCCATGCAAAATGGCGAGCTTTTCGACAAGTTTCAGCCCCGGTGTGGTTTTGCGTGTACAGGTGATACGTGTCTTGGTACCCGCAAGCTCCTGAACATAGGACGCTGTCAAGGTTGCCGTCCCAGACAACCGTCCGGCAAAGTTCAGGGCAACACGCTCTGCGGCAAGGATCGACGCCGCCGATCCCTCTATACGCATCAACGTATCGCCCGCTTTGCAGGCCGTACCATCCGCCACGACAGTCTCGACCACAAGATTGGGATCAATCAGCCGAAACGCGAGAGAGGCCACCTGCATCCCAGAAACAACCGCGTCCTGCCGTGCACGCATTTGCGCCTTGTAGCGCGTGCCTTCAGGCAGAACGGAACGGGTTGTCACGTCGCCTGCGGCACCCAGGTCCTCCATAATAGCGTTCCGAACCATGGGTTCGAGGATGATATCGGGGACGTTCGCAACATTGCTCATTATTTTTTAGATCCTTATCGGTTTGCAAAAGGGGCAGGAAGGGATGGCCTCATCCCGGCCAAAGCAATCAATACAGAAAAAGCTTTTGGATCCCAGACCCCGTTCGCACATTACCTACGCACCGGGTCACTGACCCGACAGATTGATATGCACATTCTTTTCATGGGTGAAGGAAATCAGTTCGCCAATACCTACTTCGCGCCCGATACCCGATTGCTTGACCCCACCGAACGGGGCACCAAGGAAATGCCGACCGACTTCGTTAACCCAAACAAACCCGGCCTCGACGCGTGCAGCCGTACGATGAGCCATCACCAGATCCCGAGTCCAAATTGCACAGGGCAGCCCAAGCTCAAGTGCATTGACCTCGTTCAGCATGGAATCTTCGTCCGACCATTTGCGAACCGCAAGAACTGGCCCGAAAATCTCTTCACGGGCGATACGCATCTGCGGCGTTACATCCGCAAAAATCGTCGGCGCGATAAAGCTGCCTTTCGCCAGCGGACTATCCGTGACCGCATAACCGCCAGTAACGGCGCGCGCACCCTCACTTTTGGCAGAGTCAATGAAACCCATGACCCGGTCGAACTGCGCACGGCTGACAATCGTGCCTATCGTGGTTTCAGGATCCGTCGGAACGCCCGGCTTATATCTTTCAACAGACTCGGCCAGATAGGAAATGACTTCGTCGTGGATATCCTCGTACAGGAATGCGCGACTTATCGAGCCACAGGACTGGCCGCACCAGCCAAAGTTCATTCTAGCGACAATCGCGTCCGCAATCTTTTTCGGATCACTGTCGGGATAGGCAATCAGCGCGTTCTTGCCACCCAGTTCCAGCAGTACAGGTTTGCCCGTAGCGCTGGCGCTTCGCATCACAGCCCGGCCAGCCGACACAGAGCCAATAAGCGTGACCTTTGCAGCGCCAAGGTGCTCGGCCAGGCCAGCACCTGCCTCTAGATCACCCGGCAACACGTTGAATGTGCCTTTGGGCATCAGGCCATAAACAATCTCTGCCAGGCGCTATGCAGTCAAAGGCGCCTGTACCTGCGGCTTGATGATGACAGCGTTCCCTGCCGCCAAAGGCGCCGCCATTTTACCGCCACAAAACATGAACGGATGATTGAACGCCAGGATACGTGCCACAACACTAAGCGGCTGGCGCAGGGTCATATTCACCCGATCCGGCCCCAAAGGGATCGTGTCGCCCTTCATTTCAGTCACAAGACCGGCGAAAAACTCCATCTGGGCCGCCGCGATGGCCGCGTCGCCGCGCACCTCGGTATATGGGTTGCCGCAATTGGCCGCGTCCATCATCGCAAGCTCATCTCCGCGCTTGTGCAAGAGAGCCGCGATTTCCTGCAGAATACTGGCACGCTCAAGAGGAGCAACATCACGCCATTCCTTCAAACACGCAGGCGCTACGTCCACCTCGGCCCGGGTCGCCGCAGCCACTAATCCGATCAGCTGACCTGTGCCCGGGTTAAAAGTCTCCTCGTAATTTCCTGCGCTTGGCGGAACCCATGCGCCCCCACAATACAGCTGCTCCTTACCAGAGAGAGCATGGTTTGCATCCATATTCACCATGCGCATATGACGTTTCCTCCCGCGATTGCCCTTGATTACTTAGATTACTAATATATTCAACCAATGAACCCCATCGCCTGCCAAGTGAAATCGTTGCGCGTATGAAAGGTTTTCGCCGGGCGGCACGCAGGTTAGCTGCCCTGTCAGGCACCCCCCACCGGGTGCCGCTGATCGCTAGCGCATCGGCTGGGGTGACTAATGCCTTCCAAGCTACCAACATTCAAGTGAAATATTGGACCCTCCACTAGCAAGCAAATTACCGCCATACGCTCACTATCTGCTATTTTAGATCACTAATTATTCGCGTAAATACTCTCTTGGATTGAATTATTTTCTGGGCATTCAATTGATTAAGAAAAAGACAGCCTGGCCCTTTCAGGAAGGGTTTATCATCAACGGAACGGCGGAAACCCATGTGTTTACCGACTACCGCTGGAATGATGGAAGCGTGAGCCGCCGCCAGTTTGTGGATCCAAACAGTTACGACCACACGCGTATCACAGTACGGCCGATTTCACTAAAGCTGCCAAGCAGCCAGGATCAGTAGGAGAACCACTCCGAGTGACCCACCGTGCCCTCGTAGTCTCCGTATTCGACCATGATGCTGCGCAAATAGAAGTACGAGGAACTTCCGCCGCTCGGAAAGGCAATCTCCTGCCCGCTTTCCGAGATGAATGTCACGGGCCAGGGCGTGTGGGATCGGTAGACCCGCTGGATGTACCGGCAGGTGCGGTTCTCTCGGTCGCAGGAACGAAGCGACCAGTCCCAATACCGATCACCTCCCCTTTCTCTATAGGCTTGACCGGTGAACCAGATCACATGAGTGCGGTTCAGCCATTCGTATTCGGGCAGGTTGGTGTCGAGCTCGCCCTCCCCGCCGGGCCCGCCCAGCTCGACCGGCACATGGGCAAAGGTGCAGACCCCGAAGGGCGGCAGGCTCGGCCAGGGTGTGATGCGGCGGATCATGGTGCGATAGGCGCGCGCGCAGACCGCGCTCGGGGGGAAGCCTCCCGCCATGCAGAGCATGATGGCGCAGTCGACGTCATAGGCCCGCGCTTTCTCCGGGGCTCCGAACACCGCCATCACTCCCATTGCAGCTGCCATCATCTGTCGCTTCATGTCGCTCTCCCGCAAAAGTTGCGCAGACTATCGCGCAATATGTGTTTATCTGCAATATGTCGTATTGACTCCATATGACTTTATGGCCTTAGTGTCGTGAAGTAGAAGGGCTCTCGTGGGGAGAGTCCGAACATGCCGATAGCGCGCAACCAGATCCTGATCACCATCGATGGTGTCAAAGACCTGTCCGAGAAGGGCATAGCGTTCCGCTGCCGGTATGAACTCGTGGGGTTCACGGACGATGGCAAGCCGCGCTACCAGTGCATCTACCTGCGCGAGGGCGAGCCGGAAGCCATTCTGGTCTCGACCCGGATCACCCCGCACGGGCCAGAGCCGCGGTATTTCAACATATGGCCGGGGCTCTTCAAACATCATCTCGAGTTCGGTGACGGGCGCGATCTGCGCTTTGGTCCTGACTACAGCATCACCCTCGAGGAGCGCGGCTGACGTCATCGCCTTCGGCCGCGACGGCACGGCGCGGACATCCGGCTGGACCTTTCATGGCGAACGACCTGCCTGGGCAGGGCTAGATGATAGCACTGAGGCGGAAGTCTTTTTGGCCTCATTGGACGCCACGCCGCCTTCCGGTCGCGACGGCACCCTCTCCCTGATCCACGCCACCGCAGATCGCCACCAGGGAAACCGCGCCCTGCGGCAGGTCGGCCTCGATGCGGAC
Source organism: Pseudophaeobacter sp. 1A16562 (assembly GCF_041008785.1). Taxonomy (NCBI): domain Bacteria; kingdom Pseudomonadati; phylum Pseudomonadota; class Alphaproteobacteria; order Rhodobacterales; family Roseobacteraceae; genus Pseudophaeobacter; species Pseudophaeobacter sp. 1A16562. The sequence goes on from NZ_JAXGFT010000016.1 coordinate 21,073, forward strand.
GACTGGCAGATCCTCTTCCGCGCCCTGGTCGAAGCTGAAAGCAGCTATGACCCGACCGCCGTCAGCCCCAAGGGTGCCTACGGTCTCGGCCAGCTGATGCCGGACACAGCCCGTGCGCTCGGAGTCGATCCGCGCGATCCCTCCCAGAACCTCGATGGCTCAGCGCGGTATCTGCTCGCGCAACTCGGATCGTTCAAGGACATCGACTTGGCGCTGGCAGCCTACAATGCCGGACCGCACCGGGTGGTCGATTATTCCGGCATCCCGCCTTTCACCGAGACCCGCGACTACATCGCGCGCATCCACCGGATCCGGTCCCGACTCGCGGGTACACCTGTTTCCGCGCCGGACATCCGCGTCGCTGCCCGGGTGCCTGCGCGCGCTCCGGTCCTTATCGATCTTCAGTAATACAAGGGAACTTCGCATGCTTCGACATCGCCTCAGCCGCCTCTTGCCCGTCGCCACAACCCTGGCGGCTTTTGCAAGCCCTGCCCTCGCGCAAGACTTGTCCCCGATCCAGACCATGCTGGAAACCGTCGAGGCCGCGCTGACCGGTCCCATCGGGATCGCAGTCGCCACGCTCGCGGTCATCGGCACCGGTTTCATGTGCATGATGGGACGGCTGAACTGGGGCTGGTTCGCCTCGGTCATCATCGGGATCGTGCTGATCTTCTCGGCCGGCACCATCGTCGACGGCTTCTCGTGACATTCCGGCAAAATAGCGTCCTACGAGCGACCCGAACGCGTTGTGCTACGCAAACGCTGCCTCGGGCCCCTCTCCGGACACACATTTCCTTCTAAGCCGGAATATCACCCAATGGCAGAACGATCTCCCCTCTTTCTGGGCCTCGCCCGTCCGCCCAAGTATCTGGGTCTCCCTGTCGGATACCTCGTGGTTCTGGCGACCGGGGTCGTTCTGCCGTTCATCTGGACGAAGTCGATGGTGTTCTTCCTGATCGGGATTGTCGCCTATCCGATCCTCTGGTTCGTCGCCGACCGCGAGCCGCATTTCTTCGAGGTCCTGCGCGTCTCCTACGGCTCTGTGCGCGCGACGAAGAACCGGGCCCTGCATGGAGGCGACAGCTTTGGCGCGTGATGCGGGCACCCTTTCTTCCTTCGGGACCGCCTTGCATCACGCCGGCGGCGGCGAGTTCGCGCGGGAGAGCTATCTGGCCGAGCACCTGCCGTATTTCGCGCTCACGGATGACGATGTCATGGTGCTGCGAGAAGGCGATCTCCTCGCAACCATGCGCCTCGATGGTCTCAATCCGATGACCACTGAGGACGCCCGGCTCGACGCGCTCAAGCGCGCGGTTGCCGCCATCGTCGCCCAGACCGGCAATGCCTTCGGTTTCTACATACACCGGATCTCCGTGCCGCAAAATCTCGGGATGCGCCCCATCGAGGGCGACAGCTTCGCCGCCGCGATCGATGCGCGGTGGCAGTCCCATGTGAAAAACCTGCGCCCCGCCAAGCGCCAGCTTTATCTCAGCGTCATCCGGCGGCCCGACATCTCGGCGCGCATTCCGCTCCTTCGGGCACTGGCCCGCAAGGCCTGGGTCAAGGACCGCGCGACACGGATGCAGGAGTTGAACGAGGTCATGGGCTTCTTCGAGGTGGCGCTTGCGTCGGCCAATCCGGTCAGACTCACGAAAGCTGGCGGCGAATGGCTGGGCTATCTCAATACGCTGAACGCCGGCAGCTTCTCCCCCATCGCCTTCGGGCAAAGTGCCTTGCCCCTCTCGCACACCCTGAGCAATTGCCGCGCGACCTTTGATGGCGACGTGGCCACCCTGACCGATGCAGTGACTGGGCGGGTCAAATACGGCGCGCTCTTCTCAATGAAGACCTATCCCGCACTGACCGACGTCACGCTGCTCGACGCGCTCGACCTGCCCCTCGACATCGTGCTCACGAACTCCTTCAGCCCGATCCCGAACAACATCATGGCCGAACGCATCCAGCGGATCATTCGTCAGATGCACGCCTCAGACGATGCCGCCGTGTCCCTGCGCGAACAGCTGGGACAAGCCGCCGATGATCAGGAGGCAGGACGCATCGCCTTTGGCGACCACCACCTCTCCATCGCGGTCTATGCGCCCGACCGCGACACGCTCGAACGGGCCGCCGCCCAGATCAAACGCGTGGGCCAGGAAATCATGTCGGTGATCGTCCGCGAAAACATGGCGCTGAAGGCGACGTATTTCGCGCAGTCGCCCGGCAACTTCGGCTACCGCGCCCGCAAGACACCAATCTCCTCGATTAATTTCGCTGACTTCGCGGCCCTGCATGGCAGCGTCGAGGGGCGCAGCCCGGACCAGTCGCCATGGGGTCAAACCATCACGGTCCTGCCCACGGTCGGCACTTCTGGCTATCGCTTCAACTTCCACGAGGCGGGAGCCCCAAGCAAGGAACCCACGGTCGGCCATACGCTCGTTCTGGGGCGCACCGGCACCGGCAAGACACTGACCACCGCTTTCCTCGCAGCCCAAGCGCAACGGGTCGGCGCGCGGCTTTTCTTCTTCGACAAGGACCGCGGCCTCGAAATGGCGGTCCGCGCCCTTGGCGGGCGCTATAACGAAATCCGGGCTGGCGTACCCACGGGCCTCAACCCGCTTGCCACCGAGACCGACGAGCGCGGCCGCGCCTGGCTCTCGGACTGGCTCGCGACCCTGCTCACACGGAATGGCACGCTCTCGGGCGAGCAATCCCGCCACATCCAAAGCGCGGTCGGCCAGAACGCCGATGCGGGGGCAGGCCTGCAGCGCTTCGCCAGTTTCGAGACCCTGTTCCAGTCGCTCGATGACGATGGCGAGCTGCAATCTCGCGTCGCCGAATGGGCGCCGGGTGGGCGCTATGGCTGGGTGTTTGACGAACCCGAGCGCGGTGCGGGCCTCAAGCTCACGGGCGACATCGTCGGGTTTGATATGACCGAGATCCTCGACATGACCACCGAGCGAATGGCGGTGCTCTCCTACATCTTCCGCCAGATCGAACGTGTGGTCGAGGATCGCCGTCCCACCATCATCGTGCTCGACGAAGCCTGGAAGCTCTTGGACGACCCGTATTTCGGGGCGCGGCTGGAAAACTGGCTGGTCACGCTTCGGAAGATGAACTGCGTCGTGATCATGATGACGCAATATCCAAGCCAGCTGCGCGACAGCCGCGTTGGCAAGACCATCGTCGAAACAGTCCCGACCCAGATCCTCTTCCCGAACGATCGTGCCACTGTCTCCGACTACGACTTCCTCCGCGTCAACGCCAAGGAGGCGGCCCTTCTCGTGCAGCCCACCATCGGCCAGCGCATCGCGCTCGTTCGCTCGGCGGGCGACAGCGTCTTCGTCGATGCCGATCTCTCTGCGCTCGGAGAGTTGCTGCCCATCCTTGGCGGCGGCGCCACCGGCGAAGCCCGCGTGCCTGCCGATTGGCGCGCCAATCCCGATTTCTGGAGACATGTGATATGAGTTCGCAACCCCTTCTCGCGCTTTGCGCCGCCGCAAGCCTTCTGTCGGCTTGCGAAAAATACACTGAGAAAACCTCGCCATGCTTCGGACGCAAGGGCGAGCCGCAGGTGACCCGGTCCGCACTTTCCTTCTCGACCATGGGCGCACCGGTTCAGGAGACAGCCAAGCCCGACTGTACCTTCGAACCCCTGCCCCGTCCGGAATGAGCCGCGCCGCGATCATATCCACCGGACTCTGCCTCGTCCTCGGTGCCCTGCCCGCGCTCGCCCAGGGCGTGCCGACGCAGGACAATTCCGCGATCGGGCGCGCCATCGCACGGGTGACGGCACTGGCCGAGGATCTGGGTGTCCAGCAGGACAAGGATCGCACGGAGACGACGCTCGCCGATGTCCAGGCCGACCAGTTGCGCGTCCTCGAGGAGATGACTGCGGCGATCACTGGTCCCGGCTTCGATATCCGCGCGCTCGAAGGCAATGCGGATTTCGGGGTGGCGGCGGTCTATCCCAATACCGATCCAAGCCCGATGAACAGCCGCCTCTTCGGCGAGGGTCGCGAGACCGTCGAGATGATGATCGTCGAGGTCGCGGGCGAGTTCGCAGGCGCCCCCGGTGTGGCCCGCGCCGGTCTCTCGGCCACCCAGTGGCGCTGCCTCTTCCAGGCCCTGATCAAGCAGGAGAGCCGCTTCAACGTCGCGGCACAAAGCCCGGTCGGCGCCTATGGGCTGACCCAACTCATGCCCGGCACCGCCTCCGATCTTGGAGTCGACCGCTATGACGTGAAAGACAACCTCCGCGGCGGCGCGCGCTATATCACGACCCAGCTCAACCGCTTCGGCAACATCCCCCATGCACTTGCGGCCTATAACGCAGGGCCGGGTCGCGTGATCGAATATGGCGGCGTGCCGCCCTTTGCCGAAACTCAAGGCTACGTGCGCAACATCTCGAAATTCTACAACGAATACCTCGCCGTGGTGGGCGGCGCCGACGCGCTCGGCACACTCTCTCCCTCGGACTTTGCGCTGGCCGAATATGCCAGCATCTCCGAGGCCGGCGTCTATTATGCCGCCGACAGTTCGGCGACCACCGAGCAGGTCATCAACCGCTTGCGCGCGATCATCCTGCAGATCGATGCGCAACCCAATGCCAAGGCGGCCTGGGAGCTCAACACCTACGCCAAGGCCGAGATCGGCCGCATCCTCAATCTCCGCGTCCGGCTGATGGCGGCAAACCAGCAGCGCGAGGCGGCCTACGCCCAGCACCTCGTGGCCGACCGACTGGCCGAGCGCGACTTCATGCAGATGGGAGTTCCAGAATGAGACATCTTCTCCTGACCGTGGCCGCGGTCACCACACTCGGGTTTGCCTCACCCGCAACGGCCCAGGGCGTACCAACCTTCGATGGCTCGCAGCTTGGCCAGCTCGTGGCACAGCTCGAGCACATGGCCGAGGACCTGAATGTCCAGATGCAGCAGCTCGCGACCATGCGGCTGGAACTGGAAACCCAGCTGTCGCAACTGACGAACCTCGAGGCGCAACTGACCTCACTGATAGAGGGCAGCGGGCTCGGAGAACTCTTCGCCACGGTCGAAGAGTTCCGCGCGCTGCGTGGCAAGCTGGTAGCTCCGCTCAACACCGCGCAGTCTTTGGCCAGCGGGGATTTCCTGAGCGGCTTCAATCCCGGCGCGGAACTCTCGGCCTCGGTCGAACGAGTCCTGTCTGGCAGCGGCTTCACCTCGGAGCGCCTGAGCACGCTCTCGGGATCGGATCAGCCCGCCGACAACCGCATCGCCACCTCCGCCGGGGCCAGTGCCATGCTGTCCGTCGCCGCGCAGGAAAGCCATGAAGAGGCCGGTCAAAGCCTCGAGCGGCTCGAGACCATGGTCGGGCTCATCGACGATCAGGACGGGCTGAAAGCCGCCGTCGATCTCAACACCCGCGTCACCGCAGAGCTTGGCATCATCCTGACCCAGATCTGGCGGCTGGAAGCGGCGCAAGGCGTCAGCGCCGGCCAGCTTGGTGTCGTCGATGCCGCGACCCTCGCGGACGAGCGCAAGTTCCGCTCGATGGCGGTGGATCCATGAGGACCTCCAAGCTTACCCCGAGCCGCTTCACCCTGTTGGAAGCCGGACTTCTAAGCCTTTCGCTTGCCCTGCCGCTCGGCCTCCTTGTCTTGCCTGACGCGGCATCAGGTCAGGATCGGCCCTTCACCTCGATGGAGGTCCCACGGGAAGAAGAGGATGCATGCCGTGTCCCGAAACCGCCCGCCGATCTGGCCGAGACCGCCTATCTCCGCAATGGCTACCGCGCGATCCTGCGCATCCTGATCGCCGAAGAAGCCCTCGCCTCGGAAACCTGCACCTGCCTGCTGGACCAGTTCACCTGGGATCAGGCGCTCACCGCCCTGCCCCGGTTCCAGACCTCGGACAACCCGCGTCTGCCCTTCAACGTGCTCGAGCTCTACGCCAAGGCGGACGCGCTCGAGGCGCAAGTTGTGGAGGCCTGTGCGGAGTAAATGGGGGTCATTCGCGACATCCTTGGCCAGGTCGACGCCGCCGTGAACACCGTGGCACAGGACGGCTTTGTCTCCTCGGCAGGTGCTGTCGGTGACGTGATTTCTGCCGGGGCCGCGCTCCTTGTTGTCCTCCTCGGCATCAACGCCGTGATGCAACTCCGCCCCCTGCCCTTCGGCACCGGCTTTGCCTTCGGGATGAAGGTGGCACTGGTGGGGATATTCGCGCAGAGCTGGGATAATTTCAGCGTCATCTATGACGTCGTCACGCGCGTGCCCGACTCCGTCGGTGCCTCGATCCTCGCGCTCACCGGCTCGGGCGACGAGGCCGGGGTCTATGAGAGCCTCGACAACATGGTCGCCCGCATCACCGCCTATGGCGACACGATCGGCGATCGCGCGGGCTGGGTCTTCGGCGCGGTTCTGGGTGCCATCTTCTTCGTCCTTTCCGCCGTTTTCGCAGCCGTCACCGCCGGGATCATCGCCTTCGCCCGCATCGTCTTCGCGCTCATGATCGTGATCGCCCCCTTCATGATCGTGACCTCGCTCTTCAAGCCGACCCAATCGCTTTTTGAGGCCTGGACCCGCGCCACCATCGGATATGCGCTCATGCCCGTCGCCGCCGCAGGCGCCGCGGGCATCATCGTCGCCATCGCCGAGGCCATCGGGGACGCCTCCGCCGATCCGGGCGATGTCGAGACCGTCAGCCTCATCCTGCCCTTCCTCGTCATCCTCATCCTCAGCGCCGGGATCATGGCCTCGGTGCCCTACATCGCCTCCAACCTTACCGGCGTGGTGGGCATTGCCTCGAATGCCGTGGGTCTCACGGGCCTCGCACGTCAGGGCTTCGTGAACACGCGCCAGTATGGCACCGGCGCAACCGCGCGCCTCGTCACCGGCAAGTCTCCGCACGAGCTGAACCAGATGGCCAATGCGGGCGTGGTCAAAACCGGCGAGATGATCCGCCAAAGCCCCGGCGCGCTCCTCTCCGCCGCCAAGGCCTTCCGCAAACCCTGATGTGAAAGACGATTGACTTGAAGAAGCTTGTGACCAGTTCCCCCGCGCCCGATCGCGATGCTTTCGAGGCGGATTTCATCTACGGGCCACGGCGGCGCGAACGATTTGCCTGGTTTGTCGCGGCGGCCGGCGTACTGGTCGGCGTCGTCGGCATGGTTGCGGGCGCGAGCCTCTTTCCGCTCAAAACGACAGAGACCTTCGTGGTCGTCGTGGACAAGGAAACCGGCGAAATGGACCGGGTAGCCGCCGTACAGGCCCTGACGCTCTCGGAAAGCGACGCCATCATCCAGGCCAATCTCGTGGCCTATGTGGATGACCGCGAGACCTATGACCTGACCGACGGCGAGCAGCGCATCAACTCGGTGCTCGACCGTTCGGATGGCGACGCCGCTCGCACGCTGCGCGATCTCTGGTCTTCCACCAATGAGGATTACCCGATCACCGTCTATGGGCGTGACGCCAAGATCGAGGTGGTGATCAAGTCGGTGAACCAGATCGAGCGCGGTGTGGCCCAGGTCCGTTTCACACGCACGCTGCGTCGCCCCCGCGACACCCGCACCGTCACCCGGTCTTACGTCGCCACCGTCGGCTACGATTTCCAACCTGAAACCCGCCAGCGCCTTCAGGACGTCTGGGCCAACCCCTTGGGCTTCGTGGTGACCTCCTACCGCGTCGACGCCGAAACCCTGGAGAACTGACCCAAATGAGATCTCTACCTGCGCTCCTCCTGGCGCTTGCCATGCCCGTTGCCGCATCCGCCGAAGCCACGCCGCAAGGCGGTCCGCTCGACATCCGCATCCGCACCGCCGTCTACAATGAAAACCAGATCTACCGGATCGAAACTGACTTGCGGCATTCGACCACGATTCATTTTGGGGCGGGCGAGCGGTTTGAAGCTGTGATCGTCGGCGACACCGAAAGTTTCCAGGTCGACCCGATCCCGGAGCTTGGCAATGTACTGACCATCAAGCCGCATGTGGCCAATGCCTCGACCAATATGACGGTGATCACCAACCGCCGCACCTATTCCTTCCACCTGCGCGAAGGCTCGATCCCGAACCGCACCGGCATGTTCTTCGAAGTCCGCTTCCGCTACCCCGACGAGGAACGCCGCGCGACGGGTGCGACCCAGCCCAAGGGCTTTGAAGCCCCGCGCAATTACAACTACCGCGTCTCGGGGATCGGCGATTTCCGCCCCAGCCATATCTATGACGACGGGCGCTACACGTATTTCGTCTTCCCGGAGAACGGTCGCCAGCCCGCCCTCTTCAAGGCCGATGACCAGGGCCGTGAGCGCACGGTGAACTGGACGCAAGCCGGCAACACAGTCCGCGTGCTCGGGGTGAATACCTACTGGACGCTGCGCATCGGGGACGAAGCGATCTGCGCCTGGCGCGACGAAAGCGCCATCTACGTGAGCAATTGACCATGGCCGATCAATCCCCTCCCGACCTTCAGGACCGCCTCGATCAATTCAGCCAGCGCGGCAAGTCCAAGCGCCGCGGCAACAGCCTCGGGGTTGGCGCGCTCGCCGCCGCCCTCGCCCTTGGCGGCGCCGGGGTCGCGTATTTCCTGGCCACCGGCTTGCAGGAAGGCGATAGCGCACTCGAGACCTCCGATGTCGAGACCTTCCAGGACCGCCGCCCCGGCACCGGTGGGCGGCTGGAGTTTCCACCCGATGAGACCGAACAACGGGTCAATGACGCGCTGATCGCCGTCGAAGAAGCGCTTGATGTGCCCGCCGCCCCTGCCCCCGAACCGAGCGCCGAGGTGTTGGCCGAGATCGCCAAGCTCCGCGAGGCCCTCGCCGCCAGCCAGGCCGCCCGCAACTCGGAAATCCAGTCCGCCGTTGCCGACCTGCGCGAAGCCTTCGATGAACAGAAGGCGGCGCTTGAAGCGACGCTCGCCGCCAAGGAAACCGAACTCGCTAACCTCCAACGCCAGACCGAGACCCGCATCGAAGGGCTGCAGGCCATGCTCGATGCCGAACGGGCGCAGCGCGAGGGGCTCGAGGCCGAGCTTGACCGCGAAGGGCTGATTGCCGATCAGCGGCTTCTCGAAGAACGCCGGCGTCAGGAAGAGGAGCAGCGCCAGCGCGAGGCTGAACGGGTCGCCGAGGAGCTTCTGACCGCGCAGATCAAATCCCCCGCCGTAGTCTTTGCCGACGGTCCACGGGGTGGCCAAAGTGGCGCGGCGGTCGCCGATCCTGCTGCCGCTGGAACCGGGGGCCCGGTCCTGTCAGGAAACGAGCAGTTCCTGCAGAGTGCGCGGCCGCTCGAGGTGCAGGAGGCCGCCCGCCTCACCCATCCCGAACGCACGTTGACCCAAGGGTCTGTCATCCAGGCGGCGCTCCAGACCGCCATCAACAGCGATCTGCCCGGGTCTGTCGTGGCGGTGGTCTCCGAGCCGGTCCCGGCCTTCTCCGGGGACCGGATCCTGATCCCCCGGGGCTCCCGCCTTTTTGGCCAATACCGCTCCGGGATCGAGATGAACCAGAAGCGCATCCTGATCCTCTGGACCCGCGTCCTGACCCCGGACGGTACCTCGATGGAGATCGCCGCCGTGGGCGGCGATCAGCTTGGCCGCTCGGGCCTAACCGGTCTCGTTGACACCAAGTTTGCCGAGCGCTTCGGCGGAGCTGCACTGATTTCCGTGATCGGAGCCGCGCCTGCGGTGGCGGCGGAAAGCGCCAACAATGAAACCACCAGCATCGTCCTGGGCGATGTTGGCAGCGATCTTCAGGACGCGGTCGGATCGGTCATCGCCGACCAGGTGTCGATCGCGCCGACGATCTATGTCGATCAAGGCGCGTCGGTCACCGTGCTCGTGGACCGGGATGTGGTGATTTACTGATGGATCAGGCATCACCAGCCTCATACCTCGAGCGCTATCTCGACCCGTTCCGCGACCTCCTAAGGCGTGACGACGTGGTCGAGATCGCGATCAACCCGGATGGCAAGGTCTGGCTCGAGGTCGCGGGCGACGCCACCATGCGCCACGACGGCCAGACCGTGGACCGGACCACAGCCCTCAACATGGCCCAGACCATCGTCGGCGACGCCAAGGCCCGCGTCTCTGAAAAGAACCCGCTCGTCTCCGGCAAGGTGGAATATGCGGGCCGACCCCTCCGGGTCCAGGTCGCCGTGCCGCCCGCCATCGATCGCGGCGCCTCGATCACGATCCGTCTCTTCGCCTCGGGCAGCGTCCGGGATTACGCCCCTGCCTATCTCTTCGGCAAGGCTGTCTCGCTCGACGCGCTCCGCGCCGAGAAGATGAAGAACATTGCCAGTCTCGCCGAAGATAACCTCGAAGGCGCCCTACAGACCCTGGTCGAGGCGCGGCTCAACGTCCTGATCAGTGGCGGCACCTCAACCGGTAAGACCACCTTCGCCCGCCACCTTCTGACCCATGTCAGTGAGCAGGAGCGGCTCATCACCATCGAGGACGCTTTTGAGCTGTTCCCAGGCCAACCCAACACCGTCGCACTCTTGGCCGACCGCGGTGCCGGCTCACAACGCAGCGCCAACGCCCTCCTCCAAGCCTCCCTCCGCATGCGCCCCGACCGGATCATCGTCGGCGAGCTGCGCGGCGCCGAGGCTCTGACCTATCTCGAAGCGATCAACACCGGGCATGGCGGATCGGTCTCAACCATCCACGCCGAAACCGCGGAACTCGCCATCGACCGTTTGGCGATCATGGTGCTGCAGGCTGGCACGCCGCTGACCTTCGCCGAGGTGCGGGAATACATCCGGAAATCCATCGATGTGATCGTGCAGCTGGGGCGGGCCGAGGGGAAGCGGGGGATCACGGAGTTCTATCTGCCTGGAAAACAATCTTGGAGAAGTTCAGCCAAATAATGACACCGAGCCGTCCAGCGAAGCACTCATTCCAGTAAGGTCCAAACTAAAGCGCACTTCAGCTATGGGATCCCCGAAGGCGACAACAGGTACTGGCAAATCTCCAGCTTGGAACATTGCTACAGATTCACCATCAGGATAGGTCGCAAAGCGCGTATCCGATCCATAAATGTCCGCTCCGCCTTTTCGGAGGCACTGGCGAAAGAATTGAGCACGGACAACAGGATCGTCTAATGCAGCGTAAATCTCATCAATCAACTCGCATGCCATTTCACCGCCAGGCAGTTCAATCAGCAAGATGGATGCAATATAGACCCGGATGTCGGCATTAGGGCGAAGCTGTTCAAGCGAAAACCGATGCCGCCGGGAAGACTTCAGAGTCGTCTTCACCTCTAGTGCAAAATGCTCCGTCACAAAGTCGTACCGGGCATGTGCAGACGACGACCACGCCCTAACTGCTGCGTTCAAATCTTGAGCTGTGCGGATGATGTGCAGCTCACCCCAAAGCCCAACGACGTCGTTTAGTTCGTCGTTCAACCGCGTGAACAAATCGGCAATCGCGAGGATTTGGTCGCGGACGGCCGCTGCGGAGTGATCCGCCCCGGGTGCCAGAAACGCCTCTTCTAAGAGGCGAAGGAAGACACGGATGATGTCGGGATCGTCATTCGCAAGGGAAACTAACGTGTAGGTGCCGGACAGAGCGCTTCCATCCTGAAGCTGGATATCGCAGGGGCACGCAAAGCGAACCTCGACGGCCTTCAGCTTCAGATCAGGCTGGCCATCATCCTCGGCCATCTCGAAGAGCAAATAAGGCTGCCCTTGCGCATCCAAGGAAAGCCAGAGGCCGTGGGCACCATCGATCTTGCTCCCGAAGAGATGCTGGCAGGCATCCGGGAAACGGCGGGCAAGTTCCTGATACGCCTCAAACAGCATCGTCCTCTCGTTCCACCCAAACACGCTCCGCCAAACGCTCGGGGATGTGCACAGCAAGCACGGGCAAGTCTTCCAGAAGCACGCGGTTCTTGGCCGCATTTTCTAGGTGGTAGCGATGAATCTGGAACGTGATCGTGTCGTCAGCCCGGATTTGGCGCGCGCCGGGATAATTGGTGCGCGCGTTGCTACCCTGAAAGAGGTTTCTGATCTTAGGCGGGTCTTTGGTATCGAGACTGCGGCGCGCTTCCACGCCCGACCATGGGCCGGAGAAGGCAAAGACGCTGCACCGCATCTCAGGGTCTTCGCTAGCCAGCTTTTCGAGGCCGACCATGATGGCCGAGTGCTGCAAGCTATCGCCGGGGTTCTTGTAGCGGATTTGCCCGATGTAGGGGATTATCTCGCTGAGCGGAATGTCGTCGCTGAACGCCGGAATGGTCTGCTGCTGGTTCCAGCCGTCCTGCTTGTATTCCCAGAAGTCGAACGCGCCGAGTAGCTGGTTCACCGCTTCCCGGTTATCGGCAACGAAGCCGGTATCCTCATAGGGGTAGTCGGGGTAAATCCACCCTTCACGCCCCCGCGACTGGTACATGTCGAGCAAGATGACAGAGCGTCGTGTCGGCTGAAGCCTCTGGCTGAGGAACCAGGTGCGCCGCCAGTCCTTCAGGCCGCCCCCATCTTTGATGTGCTTGGAGATCGATGAACGGACCGATTCCTCGTGGGAAACGTAGTCTTGGAACGCTTCGATGTTCTCTGTCGTCAGATAGATGCGGCAGAGGCCAAGATAGCGCTTCTTGTAGCCGAAGAAGCGAGCGCGCTGCTGGATGTTGTCGGCGTTGCCGATCCCGATGGACCTCGGCATGTAGGAGACTGTCAGGCCTTCAACGGTGAAGCCACGGTCCAGGCCGATCCCGCCGACAAGTATCCAACTATAATCACCCTTCCAATCAATGGAGGGTATCTTGGTCTTCTCGCGTGTGTTGAGCTCGGCGATGGCGGTTTCCGACACGGCGTCGAATAGCAGCGGCTCGATCTGATCAAAGCCATAATTGACGGCATAGGTCTCGCTCAACCGTTCGAAGGCAGTTCGAAAACCTGCCAGCAAGTCGTCATGGCCGTGATGATCCGGGTCGTCCAAGATGGCCGCCCATTCATCGCGCGTGTTCCGCGCCCATCTCGCAAACATCAGATGATCGGCCTTCGGGATGGCCGGGTGGATCATCATGGAGCGATTGCCGCCGCCCTGGTCATCTTCTTCGCGCAGGCCGATGGCTACGCCAACGAAGAAGTCTTTCAGGGCCTCTAGCATGCTGGCAGGCGGGCTCGCTGGCGGATCGTCCCGGTCCGGCACATCGGTTTGCGGGATGAGCTCGATGTACTTGTCCGGCCCGTCCACAAAGAACTCTTTGCCGCCGACATAGGCGTCTCCGGGTGTCAGCACCGCACCGAAGTCAGGCGAGAGCGTGTCGATGCGGCTGATCAGAAGCGGCGCTTGCGGCGTGGCAGTGTAGAGAAGATAGCTGTGATGCGGGAAAAGACGGCGCAGCGCCGTGATGCGCGCGTAGGTCGTGCTCTCTTCCTGTTGCAGGGCCTTGGTATTCATCCCCGCCTGGTCGCCTTCGTCATCAATGATGAGCGTCGGCACGTTCGTCAGATCGACCCCGGTGAGCAGTGTGGCCAGATGATCGAGATGGCGATGCTCCTTCATGGAGACGATCAGCACTGTGCGCGAGCGCGTGCTCCCCTTGCGCCATTTCGCAAGCTCGCTTTTGACCCGCTCAACCTCGGCCCCCTGGAAGCCTTTGTCTCTGGTCGAGAACAGCTTCCAGTTTCGGTTCTTTTCGACCTCCAAGTCCTTCTTCAGACGCTCGAAGGATTGCTCGACCAAGTTGTTGGTCGTGCCGGCCAGAAGAAGGACGATCTGATAGTCGTTGTCGTGCGCGAGCGCGGACAAGCTTGTGAAAGAAAGCGTCTTGCCGCTTTGGACATAGCCGATGATGAGACCGGTATTGTGATCGCCGGGATTCTTTGGATCAGCGCATTGACGCATGATCGACAAGGTTTCCGAGACAAGCCGGGTCTTCTCGACCTCTGAAAGTGATGTGTTTGACTGAAGAAGGCGCGTCAGAGCCGGACCTTGCGCCGGGTTCCACTTGCCGGAAGTCTGGCGATCATGAATTTGGATAATGCCTTCGTCACTCATCGGGGACAGTCCTCGTCACAAGGTTCTTGAGGATTTCATTGGTGTATTGCCGGATTGCTTTGGGGTGATGCGAGGCAAGCTCTGTGGCGATGACTTCTGACAGCGCCATGGTAGCAGCGATGTTCAGCACTGCAGCGAAGCCTTCCGAGTCGAGATTGGGAAACTGCGCCATGAACGGATGGAGCATGGCCACCCGGATTAGCACTTCGCGCGGATCCGGGTCTGTGATGGCTGGTCTGCTCTGGATGGAAAGCCAGTCGCTTTCCCTGTCGGCATAGGACAATTCGAGCTTCACGATCCAAGGCGTCCCCCGGAACAAGAACTCAAACTGAAAATCATCGCGCTCACCTTCCGCAACCGCGTCAAGCTGCTCCCCAACATCGGGAAGGTTTTCGTCCGGCGAAGGCTCGGGGCTCGGCGATACAACACTCGGAAACGTCTGCTGCGATGTAACCAGGGCTCTGTGATCGAACTGCTTGGCCACGGCGGGCGCGGCACTGCGGGCGACCTTGCGCGCGTTGCGAGCGTCCTCCAAGGCCCTGTATTTTTGCGTCTGCTTGATGATCGGCAGGTCTTCGGCGTTCAAGATTTTGTAGAGCTTGCGAAGAAACTCGTCTTCATGCTCGCCCCACTGAACACCGTCCTTGGTGTGCGAGACACTGAAGCCCTTCAGGTGGATTTCGCCGAAGATGCGCTGTGATTCATAGCTGTTTGGCCGCTTGAAGATGTCGGCTGGCCGGTAGGTTTCATCAGCGCTGCCAAGGACCAGTCTGTTGCGCCTGAAGAGCGCGAGACCGGCAAGTCGGGTATCGGCCTTCTCCCGGATAGCAACGAAGCCGGTGGCTGATTTTCCTGGCCCGAGATCGATATCGATATCGCGCTTCCAAGTGATCTGCGGTCCATCAGGGTCTTTGTAAGATGGCGTGACCAAGACCTTGGGTTCGTCATATCTCAGCCGCTCGCCGTCAACGAAGAGCTCCAGCGCGCCGGAGCGCAGGAAGATTCGATAGATGCTGGCCAGATGCTCTTTGATCTTGCCGATGGTCCGGCCCTTAGGAAAACGGCGAATGTCTTCCAGCCGGATTTCTGTGTAGTGCTTGTCGTCCGACGCAACCGAGGTGACGACATTCAACTCTTCGATGCTGTCATGGACGATGCGGTCGATGTCGAAGAAAACGGTGCGCTCGTCTCTTTCGCCAAGTGCACTGGAGCGGACACTCCATTTCGGCGCGAACCAGCATGCTGCACTCTTCATGCCCATGCCGAACTCGGACAGGCCCGTTGCATCGGGCGGGATTTCGGCAGGTCGGAAGGCGCGCTGATAGTCGGATGAGGCAATCCCGGCAGCGTTGTCGAGAACCACGATCCGGCCGTCGTCCGCATCGAAGGTGATATCGACCCGCAAAACGTAGGAACCGCCCGAGATGGCTTCCAAGTCCTTGCGGCGCGAGATACTGCTCTGGATCGAATTGTCAACGAACTCGGCCAAGGCGTACCACGCCTTGTAGTTAAGGTGCGGCAGCACAGAAAGGACGTTTACGCCGGGCCGGATATTGACCGTGTTTAGGCGGCTCATGTTACTCTGCGGCAACGGCCCGCTGTGCGGACTCCGCTGCATCTTCTCTGGTGACAAGGGCGGCGAAGATGCGCTTCACAACTTCAACATTAACGGCATTGCCAAAGGCTTTGTAAGCACCGTTCTTGGTGCTCGGCAAATGGGTGAGCTCAAGGCTTTGCAGGCGGCTGCATTCGCGCGGCGTCATATACCGCCGCTCCCAGCTTACGATGGGAACTTGGCTCGTTGTCATGGAAATTAGCGCGGGAGCTGTATCGGCCTTCTTGATCCGAATACCGCTGGCCCGGAATTGAATTATATGTTGCCAGATGTCTCGCACCCCACCTTTAATGTTCCATTCGAGCTTTTGAAAACTGGGCGGGAAGGATTTTATCTGATCAATCCAAGGATCGATGATTGATCTGTGCTCGGCGTAGAAGGCGCGGTTCTTTTCGATGAAATCGATCTTCCATGCCGGAAAGCGCTCAAGCTTGGTGCGGGCATAACCTGGAAGCGCAGCTTCAGTCTCTTCGGGCGATAGCCCCTTCAAGGACTGCCCGAATGCACCCTTATACCGGCCAAGCCGACGATATCCGCGCTCATACGGAGTGAGGCCATCAAGGGGATAATCCGCGCCAAATTCCATCGCCCAAATCGGGAATGACGGCAGTTCCATATTTTTCGGGAACGCCGCCACGAATTCCTGCCAAATTGACAGGTAATGGACATGGTTTGGGCTTAGGTGCAGAGCATCCTCGGGTTTATCGTCCAAGACGGACGAAATGGAAAGCTGCGCCGCGTCTTCTGGCACCGGCCAGGAAAAGCCGCCGAGCCCTTCGCGGTCGCCTATGATGAAGGCGCGTTCGCGCTTTTGCGGCACCCCGAACATATGCGGGGACAAGCGCGCAAAATCGACGTCATAGTCGAGCGCGCGCAGCCGGGTGCAGATATTCTGCCACGTCCTGCCCCCGTCATGGCGGACAAGGTTTGGCACATTTTCGATGATGAAGAAGCGCGGTTCCTTCACACGCAAAATGTCGATCACGTAATCGATGAGGTCGCCCCATTGGGGACATTGCAGGCCTTTCTGCTCGCCAGCCTTGGAGAACGGCTGGCAGGGAAAGCCTGCGCACAGGACATCATGATCTGGGATCGAAGGAATATCGACGCTGCGGATATCGCCGTGGGGCTTTGTGCCGTAGTTCTTCTCATACAATGAGGCCAGATCAGCGTTGATCTCCGAGGCGAAGACGCACTCAGCGCCCGACGCACTCAACGCCTGATGAAATCCGCCAAGGCCCGCAAAAAGGTCAATAAACTTTAACTGCGCCACGACGGTCAGGCTCTTTTCTATGTGCTTTGGTGGGTCGTTGGCGATGTCCTCAAACAGCCAATCGCTTAATCTCTACACGATATAGATGAGAGATATGATGTCAACGCTAGACCTACTCCACAACCATACGAAGTGCACCTTTTTCTTTTGGACAGATCAGGGGTGCCCGATTGCGTCGGGCCAGGACACAAGAAACCTCACCCACCCAACAGTTCCTCGATAAAGTCCTCCTGCCGGTCGAGCGCCGCCTCCCATTCCTTCGGCACCGCAGCTTCCCGCTCGAGCGTCTCGGGCTCGGTCTGCCCGCGCCTGGCCTCCATCGCCAACACGCTCATCGCCCGCGCTTCGCGGCGCTGTGATCGATCCCGGACAGGCGCGCGTTCGGCTGGTTTCGCCTGCTCGTATGCGCCGACCTCACCGTCACCACCCCAGGGCCCCACGCCTTGCACACTCGGCGGATAGGGGAAGGGCTTGCCCTCCTGACGGGCGAGCATCTCCTTAAAGAACGGATCATCGTAATACTTGATCCGGCTCGCCTTGATCGGGTGCTGCGGCGAGGCGAGGATGATGACCTCGTCGGGGTCCATGAGGCGCGCTTCCGTCTCGGAAAGCAGCGGCCGCTCTTCGAGCCGCGCCGAGGTCGAGGTCGCGCCGAGGAAGCCCTTGTTGCGGCCATACATCCGGGTGACCGCCTCGCGGGTGGTGCTGCCGACCGCGGCTGAGACTTCCTTCACCGTTCGCTGGTCCCGCGGCGTGATGTAGAGCTTCAGCCCTGCCCCGTTCTCGAGGCTTTCGCGGCCTTCGGGCCCGTAGATCCGGTCGAGCGAAGCCAGCGACTGCGCGATCATTGCGACGCGGCCGCCGTAACTTGCCAGCGAATGGATCGCCCGTTCGAGATAGGGCATCGCCCCCATCTGCTGGAACTCGTCGATCATCATCATGACTGGCCAAGGTTCGTCCGGACCCGGTTCGTTGAGCCGAATCGAGGCGATGAGATCGGCGAACATTAAGCGCAGAAGCGGCGCCAGCGTCGCGATATGATCCTCGGAGACCGCGATATAGAGCGACTGCGGAGTCTTGCGGAATGTCGAGAAATCGAAGTCGCTCGCCTCGGTGGCCGAGCGCACCGCCGGGTTGTCCCATTGCTTGAGACCGGCCGTCATCAGCGCCTGAATGTTCGAGGTCAGCAGCCGCGACGAGGCTGAGGCCGCATTGGTCCAGAGCTCGCGCAGGATGTCTTCCTCGGCCTCGTCGGCATAGGTCTTGTACTGGGCGTTCTTGTATTCGCCCCCGGCGACGATCTTGTTCACCTCGCCGAGGTTCGGCGTGCCGCGTTGGATCGCCAGCAGACAGGCCGCAACGAAGATCGACTTGCCGGCCTCGGAAAAGGTGTCGAGCGTCTTGTTGTCCTTGTCGAGGAAGAGGTCTGCCAGGATCGAGACCTCGGTGAAGCGCTGCGCGAATGTCGGGGCCTTGGCAATCCGCGCAAGCGGGTTGTACCGATGTGTGGCATTGGCCCAATCAAACGGGCTGAAGCGATAGACCTCGTCACCGTTCAGTGCGCGAAGCCGCGCGGTCTTCTCGAAGTTCTCGCCCTTCACGTCCAGCACCACAACCGAGCCCGCAAAGCTCAGAAGATTCGGGATCACGAAGCCAACCCCCTTACCGGCCCGGGTCGGCGCGACCATCATCACATGCGGGATGGTGGTCGAGGAGATGAACTCAGCTTTGGACGTCGGGGCTCCGAGCTTGCCACAGACAAAGCCCTTGCCAGGCGCTTGAAGCATGTCGTTCTTCTTCAGCTCCGCCTTGGTCTGCCAGTGGGCCGAGCCATAGTCGTCCCGCTCCTTCTTCCAGGTCCAGGCCAGCGCCAGGGCGCCAAGCCCGATGGCCCCGAAGCCGACAGCGCCAAACCCCACCTTGAAAGCCTCTGGGTGCGCCGCGCGGGTGCCGGCGCTAGTCTTCCAGAGCGCCAACATGTCGAAGCTCTGAAACCCGGTTTTCAGGGCTAGGGTCAGGTAGAAGGCGGCGACGATGGTGCCGATGACGGCGCCGCAGATCACACCGAAAAGAAGTGCGGCCCAGAGGGGAAGTGTCTTGGTCATGGTGCTCATCTCCCCTTTAGAATTCCATCTCGTCGTCGAGACCACGGTCGCGGCCAAGATCGCGGCCCAGCTCCTGCGCTTCCTGCTGGCCGCGCAGCCGCGCCACCTCGGTCGCCTTGTCCTGCTGCAACCCGGCGGCACGGTCGGTGAAGACCTGGTCACCCGTCTCCTCAAACGTCATCTCGAGGAATTCCTGCGTGACGGTGATCTGGTCGAGCTTGCTCGGCAGGGCCGCGTCCAGCACCTCGTAGTTGCCACGCCGAAGTTCGGCCAAGCCTTCCTCGCCCAACTCCTTGAAGAGTTCGGCTTCCAGGGTCCGCTCGACCACCTCTTCCTGTTCCTCGGTGAGTTTGCCGTCGCGCAGCATGTCGGCGAGGTCCTGCAGGTAGGGATTTGGCGTCCGGTCGTCTTCGTCGATCAGCGGCAGGATCTCCTGTTCCTCGTCCGCGAGGGTCCGGCCGATCTCGACGCCCATTTCCTTGGCGCGTTCCATAAGCGCGTCCATCACCCCGTCGACCTTCTCGAGCGCGGCATCGAGCTGGTCGTCATTGGCCGTCTCCACGCTGAGACCGTCCTTCGCCAGCACCGCGTTCATGTCCCGCTCGACCCAGTCCTGTGCCATGCCGTAGTTCCGCGTGCCGCCCGCCGCAATCCGGGCCACCAGCTCCTCGCTGTCCATGCCCACCTCCTCGGCGCGCTCGAGCACGTCGCTCAGCCCTTCGTCCTTGCCGGCCTGCAGCGCGGCGATCAGCACATAGCTGCCCGCCCCCGGCGGATAGGGTTCTTCGAGCTGCTTGCCGAAGCGCGCCCGCAGGTCCGGGTCAGGCACCATCTGCGAGAGGTCCGCGATGATCGGTGCGGCCTTGGCCTCGAAGGCCGCACGCTCGGCCGGGTCCAGTTCTTCGGCCTTGAGCCTCAGCGCCTCGATCGTCCGCTCGGAATAGTCGATCGCATCACCGACGGTCTTGATGTCCTTCATGTCTATCTCTCCTTCGGTGAAGTTCCACGGCGTGCCGGAGCCAAGCCCGTCCGCCATGCCGCGCACAGCACGCGCCATGTGGCGCTGGTCCATCCGGTCCAGCAGGTCGGCGAGGTTCTTGTAGTCCTTGGCGAAGCCCACCACCTGCGCCTGCGCGATGGCTGACTCTTGCGCGGTCATGACGATCTCGCGCGGCAGACGGGCCTCTTCCTTGGCGCGATAGATCTCTTCGATCCCGGCGGGCTTCTCAAAGATGCCGCGCTCGAGCCGGGTGGTGGCGTCGAGCATCACGCCGTAGCCTTCCGCGATCTCGGCCTGCTTCTCGCGCATCAGCTGCGGCGACATCACGCCCTCGGCCCAGCAAGAGAACCAGGTGCCGTTTTCAACGCCGCGGTTGTTCAGAATGATGTGGGCGTGCTTGTGCGCCCGGTCGTCATGGACCGCGAGGACATAGTCCCACTGGTCGCCGTATTCGCCGCTCTCGAAGAAATGCTCCGTCCAGTCCATGGCGATGTCGCGCACCTGATCGACCGTGACGTCGGTCGGGAAGGACAGAAGCATGTGTGAGGTGAAGCCGAGCTTGGTCGAGCCGCGCCAGGTCCCGGCCCAGTCCTCGATGATATCCTCTTTCTGCTCCTCAGAAAGCACCGCGGCATCGGTCAGGGCATTGGTCATCGTCGAGTAGGTATAGACCGCCTTGTCGTTGATGTAGGAAATCTGCGCCCCGAGCGAAGCACGCGTCTTGCAGCCTCCGGCCCGGATCCGTTTGAAGACCGCCGCCCGGCTCTGACCCGACGCCGCCTTCAGCGCGTTGCGCGCCGACATGGTTCCAACGCGCGCGAAACTCCGCCCCTGTCGACGCCCCGCCAGCCGCGCGTCGATCCGCGCCGCGGCTTGGCCCCGGATGCGCTCATCCTCCCAGAGCCGGCCCATGACCGAGGCGTAGAGGGCGAGGGGATCAGCCATTCCTGACGAGCCTCAATCCGCGCTCGATCGCGCGCGGGCCACCCTCCAGAACCGCGCTCTCCGCCCCCTGCCCTTCTTCCTTTTGCGGCCACTCCTGATGACGCAGCGCCTGCGCCGCATCCTTCATCCGGCCCATCTCACGGTTCATCGATTGCGCCAAATCGAGCAGTTCGATCAGCACCGCGCGGTCCGCCTCCGAGACCTCCAGCCGACCGCGATGGACCGCCTTGGCGAGCACCAGTCCGGTGTCGCTCACGTCCCTCGCCTGACGCCATGCGGCGCAGAATTCCGCGACCAGATCGCGGGGTACATCAAGGAATCCGCAGCGACCGCGCAGCACCGCATTCAGCGCCTGCGATCGGTTGGCAAAGCCCCGTTCGCGCCACTCCGCATCGAAGGCGTCCAGCTCGGATCGGCTTGCCCGGAACGCCACCGTCTCACTTGGATCGCGTACCGCGAGCCCCTCGCCCGCCTCCTCTTTCGCGAGCCGGTTCACGTGTCGCGGAGAGATGCCAAACGCCGCCGCAAGGTCCTTCGCGCTCTCGCCCGCCGCAAAGCGCCGCGCGACTTCGATGCGCTCTTCAAGCTTCAGGTTTTTCGCTGGCCTCGGCACGGGTCAGACCCCTCGGACAAAATGTGCAAACATTGGCCATATCCTGCCAACGTCTTCCTTCTCTCCTTCGCTTATACTTCAATATATCACATTGCGCAATAATACGTTTTGCATGATGTGTGTTTTTGCTGACAATGGACGCCGGCGAGACCCCGCGTTACAGCGCGCCATGGAACGGGTCCCGCCCACTTCGATGCAGGACAACCAGGTCGAACGAACTTCCGAAGCTTGTGTTCAAGACGCACGCGACGAAAGGCAAACAACGCTCGATCCGGTCACGGATCGGGCGCCAGGAACACGAAAATGGCCCGCGCGGGATGGCGCGGGTCACGCCCTTTGAGGGCGTCACGAAGCTTCTGAGAGACGGCGTTAGACCTCTGCGGATCCGAAGACCCGCAGGGGTGTCTGGGTCAGTGACCCAGTCCCTGATTGCGCAGGTCGTCGTATCGGCTGCGGGCGATCAGAGCCTCGGTCTCGAGGCTGTCGAGGGTCTCTGGATGGGCGTCTTCATCGAAGGCAGCGAGGTAGGCATCGAAGGCCATGTCGGCTTGCAGTTCGGCGAGGTCGATGGATTGTTCGAGTGTCATGGTGTGATCCTTTCCGTTGATCGTCGTTGGACGGATCGTGGAAAAGACCGGGGGCATGAGAGCGGGCTGCACCCGGCACGGGGCGGAATGAAATGGAGCACGCCGGGGGCAGGTTTGTTGTGAGCGGTGCATCGCAGCGCTCAAGGCGCAGCCGTCCAGAAATCTGCCCCCGGCGTTGCTGGCCGCTCGACCCCGGGCTAGCGATCTGAGAGGCCAACAGGTCGACGGAAAGGCGCGCGGCGATGACATTGGCGTGAGACGTTGCCCTTGGATGCATGACGGTGATCTGCGACTTCCACCCTCGCGGCACAGGGTGAGTTCGGCGCCCCTGGTAGCTTCGCCAAGACGACCCAGGCGCGCGTTGTTCGACCGACGGACGGGGTGCGCTTGCATTGCTCAGCGAGCTGCCAGTTCTCCCTGCGGACAGTCGGTCCTGCTTCGGGTTCGCGCGATCCACGCTGTCACTGAACTGAAAGATCGAAGCCGCGTCCGCGACCTATCCGGTCTGACGACCCGCCTCTGCGTTCGCGTCCGAAATATGCCGCGTTCCTCGAACATCGGCTTTTGAGCCCGCCCATCAGGCGCACCCAAAAACGAGAAATAGCCAGACCGCCGAAGCGGTCTGGCCTTTGGCTTAGGCGGCGTCTTTCGGACCCCAGGGGATGACGGCCTGCAGGGACAGATCGTCCTGGTTCGCGGCCTTGCCGAGGTTGGCGTTGAAACCGTGGTCGCGGATGGTCAGCGTGTAGTAGTCGGCGCCGGTCTCCTTGTTCTGCTTCTTCCAGATGCCGCCGCACTCGACCAGCTTGCCGCGCGGGGAGCGGCCGAGGACGCGGTGCGTGGGGGCCATCGGGTTCGCGCTCGCGACGGGTTCGACCGTAATGTCGAGATCAAAAGTCAGGGTCGAGATGGAGCCGACGCCCTTGGCGGTTTCGATGTCGGCACTGGTGAATTTGATGCAGTTCGTGGTCATTGCTCTTCTCCTTGTTTGCGTTGCAATGATGGTCACGTTGCAGCTGGCCAAGGCCCGGCCACACCGAAGGCGAAGCGCAGCGGAGAGGGGCAGGCGCCGGTCTTTTTGCCTCGCGAGGAATGACCCGCAGGGTCAGGGGAAAAAGATCGGCGACAACCTTTGTGGGCGGGGCGACAGCTGCGACCAGCATGTCATGCAACTCAGACACCGGGAGAAGTGCGGGCGCCGCGAAGGAAGTTGGGGGAACAGCCGAAAGAGAGAAATGCCTGTGGTGGCGACATTTCTGTCCTCTCGCTCCGAGCCGCATCCCGACCAGTCAGAGCTTTGCTGACCCTGCCTCACGTGCCGCGACGGCTGGTTTCCGTGGCAACCCGATGTGTGTGTAGTCTGGAAGAGCAGCAGGGATACCGTCGAAGCTTCGACAACGTGTCCGGATCACCCGGATTTCGAACGGAATCTCTATGGCGGCCCGATATTCTCCGATCCGCGCGTCACGACCATCACCGGCCTTATGCCAGCTGTGGCCAATGCGATCCTGCGGTCGTCGACCATCGTTTGCGACACATGATGATGGGGCGGGACAGCATGTCCGGCAAAGTCAGGAACAACACTGGCAGAGACGCGAGGTACGAGATTACTGATGTCTCGCGCCCGCCCCAGCGACCGTTACCAAATGGCCGAGATGAAGCGTTGCCACGACCATGCGACGGCTGGCCGGGCTGTCTCCGGAGGAGACTGCACCGCCAGCGGCACGGCGCAGGGAGAGGCGGCGTTTCAGCTCGGGGAGGGCGGCTGCTTGCAGCCGACCGAGTAGGGCGCGGTCCTGGCCAAAGGGCAGGAGGGGCCAAAATCATCGAGAGGGGCCCACAGGTAGTTGCTTGCCAAACGTCCACGATGTAAACTTGAGAAGCTCACTTGGGGCTGGCGCGCTGTAAAGTACAGGTCGGCGCAGCAGGTGGAAACCAACCCAGCGAACCTGATCCGGGCCCATTGGATCCTGGTTTGCCGAGCTTCTAGACACTCATCGGTTTGCTCAATCAGCTGCGCGCTTTCCGACTCCTGCTATAGGGCCCACGGCTTGAATTTGGACTCGGAGGCACGCCAGAGGAATGAGCAAAATGAACCTGAACACTGATGTGCAGTCAGCCGAGACCTTCCCGATCAAGCTCGAATGCCTGTCAAAAGGCGTCGACCGAATTCTGGCAAGATGGACCGGCGAAAATCGCCCTACCAAGTTGACACTCTTGAACGATCTTGCCGCCGCAATCTCCCCGGGCTCAAACTGGGGCGCGCTGAAAGCGAAACAAACCAAGCGAGCCCACCCACAGACGCGGCAGAACACCAGTTTCATCCCCGCGATCAATCGAAGCGCCAAAGAATTCCCCGCGCGATTGGCCGAAGTGAAAAACACCGGGAATGGAATTGACCTCGCATACCTCGTCGAAAAAATCCGCCCCCTATTTGCGATGCGGCACGCAGGCGATCCGATCATTGGATTAGAACTCAGCGTCGTGGAAGGGAATGGGTACAGCGATGCGTCCATCTATGCAAAACTGATCTTGAATCGTGGGGACGCGATTGGCATCGCCGAAGCATATGCATCCGACCTGGAACCGATCGCCGCGCAACTCGTCTTCAACGCAGTCCAAAACCTGAACTCCATCGAGTTGTACCCTACCTTGGCGCAGAATGCTTGCAGTGCGCTTCGGATCGTTGTTGGCCCCTTCGATTGCGTGCTGTCTATTCCGGAGTTCTATGGGCGTACGCCTGACGAAAGCCATGCATCTCAAGGGGTGCGGGTCCTTCTTGATGAAGGCGATACGCCGTCGGTCACCGATCTAGATCTGGCGTTGCGCCTGTTATCGGCAGTGGCCCCTCATCTCGGCCAGAAACAATTCGTGGAACATGGGAGCGTCCGGTTCAGGCTGTCCCAGCCACTCATGCAGGTTTGGGAACCGATTGGGTTTGCGACGCCTGACCTTCTCGATGATCGGCCCATGTTCTGGATTCCTGACGGCGAATACTGGGCGCATGAAGGCGATAACTACCTCCTCGATCACAACATTTGGACGCACAGCACACTTGGCGAGCCGCTCGATCTGGCTTTGGCACTGATCAATATCGACGACCCGGATGTCTACCTGAGGGTCGCGCTGACCCCGATGCCAAAGAGGTCGCAGAAATCCGGCCAACGACAAGAGAACTGGCGGGGCGGATTTCATCCCGACTTTCAGGTTCTCCGGATACGAGAGGGTGAACCAGTTCAAGAGCTTTGCCTGGACGACCCAACGAAAGAACGTTTCGAGCGGGGATTCATCGGGTGGGCTATTCACGAAGGGCACGAGGTTGTTGAGGACAGAGCCCGAACAAGAACTGAAGCGCTCATTCCACGGGACTTGAGGCGCGCCTCGCAGCACCTCCTTCAGGTGGAGGCGATTATGAACGGTGCCGACCCAACGGACAAAGAATTATTGCGTCGTATCCGGGAGGGAAAGGGTAGCGATCAGGCTGGCTAGCGATCTGTTTTGCGTCGTCTGCAACGAACAAGCGAGGCAAAGGTTTGCCTCGCTTAACCGTCTTGCGTCCTTGCTGGCAGCTACTGAACGACTATGCTTTCGCCAAGCGCAAAAGCGGCCAGTGCAGGATAGCGCGAAAACACGCCCTGTTCTCCCGAGGCGATCTTGAAAAGCCGAGACTGCGCATCAGCAATCGAGCTCGGGTCATCGGGGTTCAACTGACGAAAGATCGCAAGGACGGGCATGGCGACCTCAACAGTCGTGGCAAGTGTCCCACGTTCACTGAACTCGTTGTTGAAAGCTCCGTTGCCGATATCGTCGACCAAAGCAAAAGCTTCCCTACAAATTTCCGGATAGTCCATGATCAGAGGATTCCCTTGCCTTGATATTGACCGCGCCCAGAAGAGAGCGGTTGCGAGCCAAATAATCCTTTGGCGCGCAACGCAAAAGTTATCTCACCTTTTCTATCATCGATACGGACAATTCAATGCGCCGGAGCTGCCGGCGAAGTGGGGCGCAATCCGGATAAGCGTTCTTCAACATCCGTGCTATCCTACGAAGGGCTGCAACAACGTCGTCAGCAGAGGTCAATGCCTGCAGAAACGCCTGATCCTCATCGGTTCGAGTATAGTAGACTTCGAAGAACTCAGGGCCGTCGAGTTGCCCCCGATCAATCTCAAGGCTGAGCCAATCCTCGAGATCTGAGCGAAGCGCGCTCAAACGCGTATAAACCCCATCTGTCGCATATTGCGACGACATCACTGCCTTGATCACGCGGCCTGCCTGCACATGGCCATCAATTCCGAGTTCACCAGCTGGACGGCGGCGCGAACACCCGGGGTTGTAGTTATAGGGTACGGTGGCCTTGCTCGGAGAGGGATAGATCATCCCCTTGCACCTTGCGCGGCGTTCGTCCTGTTTCGTCTTCGCCATTGGGCTGAGAAACGTCTCCCATGAAGGTACAGATTCGCCCGTCCAGTTTTCGCTGACGACTGGCTCTGGCATGGCACTGATCTTTTCCATCAGAGCGTCAACGTCGTATCCTGAGCGTGTGTCGATACCGACATAGAGATCGCAATCGTAGGGCCGATACATCCCGGGCCAAGACGCCTTTTCAAGCCGCCAGCCGTTGCGGGTCGCCCATGCTGCGCGATTTGAATCGTCGGGCGCGTTGCCATAGGGCTCGTCGATCAGGACGAATTGACCACTGGCCGGATCTACCCAGTCTGTCGAATGGTCGATATTGGGCAGTTTGTCGGTGTCCAGAATTCTGGGGTAGTTCCTGCGGTCTCGGTTCGGTCGCAGTCCTGTATGCTCCATGAAACGGAGCGAACGCTCAGCTGCACAAAGCCTATCCCGCGCATACTCTTGCTTGTGGGCTATGTCATCACAAACGAAATGGTCTTCGGCAACCATTCGAAGGTTTCCGAAACCGCGGACGTATCTGAGCGCACTTTTGGGGCAGAGGTCGAGGATCGGCGTGGAAAGCTCAATCCGCAATGTTTCCCGCCCGCAGCGATGGCCGCGCTCCTTGTCACTCCAGTAGATCGTCAGCAACACATAGGGCTTGGAGTTCGTGAAACCACTGGTGGGCAAAGTGCGGCGTGCATGACGAAAATTGACACAATCGGCAGACTTGGCAGCGAGATCAAGCGCATCAGAATGCTTGATTCCGTTTGTCTTCTTCAGCTGCTTGGCAAGGCGTTTTACCCCAACGAGGGTGGTAGGTCGTGGACCATCGATCAACATGGCTATCTCCCGGCTTGACACCGAACGTCACTCGCCTACCGCCCTACAAGCCAGAGTGTTAGCTGATGGGATCGCTAGAAAGATCTTCGGGCAGTGCTGCCTGCAGCTTCGGAACGGCGAGTGCCATGCTCCTGCCAAGAGCACCTACAAGATAGGATGGATCGCACCATCATGCAACGTGCGTCAGGCTGGCTCGCAATTTTCGAGCACGCCATCTCAAACCAAAGGATTCGGGCCACTATACCCTGATGCGAACGCGTTGCTGCACTCGCGCGTAGAGCTCGATTGGGGCTTCGTGTTCCAGCTCCACAACGATCGCATATCGCTGACGGACTTCCTGATCTGCAGCCCAGCCTCCGACACACCGAACCACGAGGAAATAGTCGGCGCCGTACTGCGGAGTATCCTGGGTGAATTTTACACTCGCCGTTTGCAGCGTGTTGCGGTCACGACGTTGCGGCCCTGGGCTAAGACCACAGTTGAAACGCCCCGCCATCTCTGGCGCCTCCGTATCTTCGCCCGTATGGGATCGAAAATGCTCAAAGACCTGATCCGCTGTGCATCCCCGGATCAACCGGAAGTTCATTCGCGTGCCGACATATTCAGCGCGAGTTCGTCGCACCGGTGGGTCGAAGGCCAGCGAGACATGAATCCAGCGGGGACCATTGCCTTGGAACTCGGCAGGGATCGGGACCTGGTAAACAGCGAATTGGTCCATTCCGAGCGCGTCCTCGGCGTAGAGGACGACCCGATGATCATCCGAGAAGGTTGCTGTGGCAGGGTTTACAACCCCGTTTCCATGAATTTGGTCTCGCTCGGCCTCGATCATGCCGCCCAACCTGCGCTGCGTGGCTTCAGGGACGCGGGCAGAACTAGCCATAAACGCCTTGATGAGGTTCGCCGATGCGTCCGGATGATAACGCAATACTTGCGCCGCCTTGTGTGCCAGATGCGGGGCGGAAAATGATGTGCCCGTCTTGCTCACAATGAGTTGCCGCTGAAAGTCAGCGTTCGTGGTCAAAATGCCCGCATTTGCCAAGTGGGGCGCACGCTGCAAGCGCCGAGCCACGGCGTCGAACACCAATGTTCCACCGTAATCGACGAAATCTGGTTTCTTGATGCCTCCGGCACCCGGGCCAGTACGCGAAAACGGCGACGGTTCATCTGGCTCTGTGATGCGTTGGATGTGAACGTCGAATTCGTGCTCCGGCCCGAGGCCATTGGAATGCGCGAGCGACCCTACTGTTAAGGCGTTGACGGCGCCCGCCGGTTCGCAGACGCGGTTGGCATTTTCCAGAAGATAGCCCGGATACTGCGTGACGCCCTGCTCCAAAGACGTACCGCCCCTGGGGTCGCGATTGCCTGCAGATACGAAAATCAGGACATCAAGTTCGCGCGCGAGCTCGTCCAGGGTCGCGGCCCACGGCCCGACCCGACCGCGCTCGAAGCGTGCACGAGTATCCCCAAGCGAAATGACAAAGAGTTTGCACCCATAAGCTTCCCGAATGCGTTCGATGGTTGTCCGCATCTGGGTCGGCAAGGTGCGGCGCTCGAAAAACTGGCCCTGATCTGTCACTACTTTCGCCGAGATAATCCGAGCGGCGGGGACAAGCTCTGGCTGATCGAGATGATTCCGGAGATCGCCGTAGCAGGCGACACCGGCGACAGCCGTGCCATGACCGAAGACATCGGCCTCGCCAAGCTCTGCCGGAAAGGCCTCACGCGCGACGATACCATCTTCGAGCAGGGGGTTGTCGTTAACACCGCTGTCGAGAATAGCAACCACAGGCAAGTCCACCTCGGGCGGTGACACCGGCGGCACATCCCCCGCAGCAAGGGCCTCAGGCCGTTCCATCTGGATATCGGGCTGTGGCGGAAAATCGACAAATGCGACCTGGGGTATCGCAAGGATCGGCCGAATGGTCTGGCCGGAGGCTCGCACTCGGATGATGCTGATGGAAGGTCCACAATAGTGGTCGTAGAGTTCCCCGTCCTGGCTCTCGACCCAATCGACGATTTCTTCACCCAGCGACCGGCGGGCCGCCTGAGGACCGAACTCCCACAATTCGATATCGACGACGTAGTCCGTATCGTCCTGGAAGTCTTGGACCTCGGAAAATCCTTCTTCGCGCGCTAGAACGCCGAGACGGTCGCGACCTTCAATCGTGCCGATTGCGCCAATCCTGTCAATGAACCCCGCGTAGCGACGATTGCGCTGACCCTGCGGTATTGGACCCTCATATTCGTCGAGCCGGGTCCGAAAGTCCTGCAAGTCATCCGTCGACGAGAACAGGACCAGGGTGTTGTCTTCATCGGTGGACAGCACGGTCAGGCCAAGACCTTCCCAATCCCCCTCCATGCTTGCTCCGCTCATCTCCACCCGAAGGATCAGCGCCGGGTCAACGAACCTCGGAGGAGGCTGCTGTGCACGTTGGTTTTGGACGGCGGCGTCAACCTCCTGTCGGATGCGACCGCCATGACCTCCGCCTCGGGTTGGGGGGTTGGGCACTCTACCATGCTTGCGGCGGGCAAAATTCTCTGGCAGGCGCACCAGGGGCAGGTGCTGATGTTGGGGCAAGGTCTAACTCACGAACCGTTGGCAATCTTGCGAATCCGCATGCGCCGTCGATCGGCATAACGAATGGCTTCTCTGAAATGCTTCTTCGAGATCGACTTTTTGCGATCGAGCAGTGCCAGTTTTTTGGCCTGATTGCAGATCTTCTCGAGCTCGGCATAGGAATAATCCATGGTCCCCTGAACCATGTCTTCGATATCGAATTCGAGTTCCGAGTTCTTCATTGCATTGGTCAGATACCGCCGTGTCATCGCTTCATCCGGATGATCGAACCAGACGACTTCATCGAATCTGCGCCAGATGGCGGGATCGAGTTGCCCGTCCAGGTTGGTGGCCGCGATGAGGAACCCGCTTGGCTGGATCTGATCGATGAAGATCAACAGGGAGTTGACGACTCGGCGCAGCTCGCTGTGATCGCTTCCCTCTTCGCGCGAGCGGGCGAGCGCGTCGAACTCATCGAAGAACAAGACGCAGGGTTGACGGCGGGCGAACTCGAAGGTCTTGCGAATGTTGGACGCGGTCTCGCCCAGAAAAGAGGAGATGAGCCGATCGAGTTTGACATGGAAGAAAGGCAACCCAAGCTGGCCGGCAAAGATCTCAGCGCACAGTGTCTTCCCGGTTCCGGGAGGTCCGCAGAACAGGAGCTTTGAGCGAACTGGCAGGCCGTTCCGCTTGATAAGGTCTGACTTGCGGAACTCATCGATCAATCCCGTGAAGAGGCTGAGGTTCTCGACACTCAGCTGAATGTCCTCGGGGCTGAAGCGCGGTTCGATACGCTGAATGAACTCCTTTGCATCGTCCGGAAATGGAACGAGCCTGTTCATCTCTTTCGGTTGCTGCGCGGACGAAATCGTCTCGAGAGCATTGCGAAGGCCACGCGCAAGAACGCGGTTGTTCTTCTTTTCTTCTTCAGAGATGATCTGCTCGACGACCGCGCGGAATTCATCCTCACGTCCATAGTTGAGCAACAATTTTTTCATCAATTCGCCACGCGCCATGCCGCAACCTCCTGACCAATTTTGTAGCTCAACTTTCGGATGCTGACCACAAGATATTGATATGCGGCCGCTTATTGCCAAGCGATTTGGCGTGCTGGCGCGACAGACGACGTGCACCTCCAAACCAAGCGCACTACCCGGACTGTTCGTAGAGAATTTCCAGCTCCGGCAAGTCCCGCAGGCTCTGAAGATCGAATGTCACCAGAAACGTTTCCGTCGTCACAAAGGTATGCGGCGCCCCGGGTCTCGGCGACCGCGGGCCGCTGGCGATCAGGTCTTTGTAGCGCAGTCGCGCCAATAGATCGCGACTGACCTCCTTGCCGAAGATGTCGGCCAGCCCGGCGCGGTCGATCGGCTGATGATAGGCGATCGCGCAGAGCACCCCCATCTCCATCTCGGTGAAGGCCAACGACTGCTCGCCAAGATCGGCCGCCGCCTTGATCGCGTCTGCAAACTGCGTCTTGGTGCGGAACATCCAGCCGCCGGCCACCTGTATCAACTCATAGGGCCGCCCGGTAAGCTCTGCCTGGACGTCCTCGATCAGCATCTCGACCGAGGCCCCCTGCCCCACCACCCGCGCCAGGTCCTCGCGGCCGACCGGCAAGGCACTGGCGAACAGTACTGCCTCGATCCGTCCCATCCATTTGCGCCAACGCAGCCCCTGCGGCAGGTCTTCGAGGTCCCGATCAAGGACAGCGCCACCCTCCCCCGCAGGTTTCCGTTTCCTTGTCGCGACCGTCATGGCGCGATCCCGTAGAGCCGGAAGGTCGGCCGCCCGGTCAGCTCCCGCGCGACACCCAACTCCACCAACCGGTCGCAAAACCGTCGGGCGGCGCGGTCCGTCATCGGGATTGAGGTCCCGCGAATGTGCGGCGACAGCATCGAGGCCGGGGCGACCGCATCTTCGGACAGGAATAGGTTCACCGCCGCTGCCGATCCTTTCGCCCGGAGCTTCGGCGCCACGGCGCGAAGCGCTTCCGCCCGGCGGGCCAGATCCCGCGCCATTCGGATCGTCTCCTCGAGGGACTCGAGGATCCGCCTCTGGACTGCCAGCTCCGCCCCCTGCCCGTTCGCGCTTACGTCGCGTAGCGCCGTCTTGGTCAGGTACTGCTCCGAGACAGGCAGCACGATCTTCCAGTTCAGCACCCGCGCCAGGACGATGTCCGAGAGCAGGCAGGCGACCCGCTCCGCGCGGTCATCAGTTTCCAAAACGGCACGCATGACGGCCACGCATCCGGCCAGAGGTCCATGGGTCCGGGCCCGATCTTGCCCGGCGTCCAACCAACCGGCCACATCCTCCGCGCGGTCGGGCGCGATCAGGTCTGCGATCTCGCCGGGTCCGTTCAGCCGAAGCCGCACCGCCTCGCGCCAGAACGCCAGCAGATCGCCATCGGGTCCCCGCGGCTCGCCCGGTGGCGTCAGATGGTAGGCATCGCGGATATCCGCCTCCCGTGCCAGCCGGCCTTCCAGTTTCGAGGTCGCCGTCGCCGCAATTAGCGCCAGACGGTTGGCGAGCAGTTTTACGGGCACACCATGCCTAAGATCACCGATCAGCTGGTCGAGCACAGTCAGCGCGGCTCCTGACCGAAAGGCCACAGTTTCAAGGGTTTCGGCACGCCTGGAGGTGACCCAGCCGGGTAGCTGCGGTAGGGATTTCAGGTCGTTCGAGATGGTGGCGGACTGATATGTCATGCCACAACACTAGTCTCTCTCGGCGCTTTCGTCCACAAAATGATGCGCAAACCGCCGCACCTTGCTGTTCTGTACTATGTCCAATAACTTTGCATTATCGGACATTACGGGATACTTTGCAGCACAGTCTCATGAACTGCGGTTTTTCGGGGGAAAGATGTCGCCAGACAGCGAGAAATCGACCTCAGCGTCCTCTAACACGTATGATGATGCTCGCATCGACGACAGAGATCAAGAGGAAAGGGATGGCATCGCCCTGCCCTCTCATGTCGCCGGATCCGGCACGCTGGATCGGCTGGTCGACACAGCCCGCGACTATGCGCGCGCTGCTGCGTCGGACAACACGCTGAAGGCTTACGCAAAGGACTGGGCACATTTTGCACGCTGGTGCCGGATGAAGGGCGCCGAGCCGCTGCCTCCGTCGTCGGAGATGATCGGGCTCTATCTCGCAGCCCTAGCCTCCGGTTCGGGCCCCTCCCCTGCCCTATCGGTCGGTACTATCGACCGACGCCTGTCCGGCCTCGCCTGGAACTATGCACAGCGCGGTTTCACCCTCGATCGCAAGAACCGCCACATCGCGACGGTGCTGGCGGGGATCAAGCGCAAGCATGCGCGTCCGCCGGTGCAGAAGGAAGCGATCCTGGCCGAGGACATCCTCGCGATGGTGGCCACCCTGCCCTATGATCTGCGCGGGTTGCGAGATCGGGCGATCCTGCTGATCGGCTACGCTGGAGGCCTCCGCCGCTCGGAGATCGTCAGCTTGGACGTCCACAAAGACGACACCCCGGATTCCGGCGGCTGGATCGAAATCATGGAAGAAGGAGCTCTGCTTACGCTCAATTCCAAGACCGGCTGGCGCGAAGTGGAGATCGGCCGCGGCTCGAAGGACCAGACCTGCCCCGTGCATGCACTCGGGCAATGGCTTCACTTTTCGAAGATCAACTTCGGTCCGATTTTTGTCGGCACCTCTCGGGACGGCAAGCGCGCCCTCGATACACGGCTGAACGACAAGCATGTGGCCCGGCTGATCAAGCGCACGGTCCTGGACGCCGGCATCCGATCCGGCCTGCCCGAGAAAGGTCGCGTGGCACTGTTCTCAGGTCACTCGCTACGCGCAGGTCTTGCCAGTTCGGCGGAAGTCGACGAACGCTACGTTCAGAAGCAGTTGGGGCATGCCTCGGCCGAGATGACCCGCCGCTACCAGCGCCGGCGCGACCGGTTCCGCGTGAACCTGACCAAGGCCGCCGGTCTCTGATTTTCTGCCCCATCACGCCGCTTGCCCGCTGAGCCTGCCATAGAAGCTGCGCTCGAGATGCAGCTCCCCTGCTCCGGCCTTCTCTACCATGCCACGCAGATAGCCGCCCGGCGAAGACACTTCGCCTGCGCAATGCTTCTCGAAGACAAGCGCCAGCGCTGCTGTCGCCACCTGTTTGCCCAACCGGTCCTGCGCCACGTTCCAGGCATGCTCGGACACCCCGATCATCGGCCTGAGCTGCCCGGCAACCCGGTGCAGATCGCCCCAATCCTTCAGGAACCCGCCCATATTGCGCGCCCAGGACGCGAATTCCGGGCAGGCCTGCATCACAGTCGGCAGATCCAGCGCTGCGCGGTTCTTGCGTACCTCGGCAACCCAGTCTTCCAGCTCCCTGTCAACCTGGTCCTCGGGCTGAGCATTGGGCACCACGGCCGCGACTTCCTCATTTTCTGAGGAATTACGAGTTACAGGATTAAGTTGGTTTGTAATTAGTATATGAGGGTCAGAAATGACCTCCCTGGGGTTCATTCCTTGAGTCTTCTCAGGAGCTTGTTCCTTGGTTTCCGGTGTGTTTTCCACAGGTTGCACGACCTCAGTTGCCTTGAGGTAGGCCGCCTCGACCTGTGCCTGTAGCTCCCTGAACCACGTCAGCAGCCGGGCAAGCTGTTCTGACGCTTCGTGGCGGCGCGGAAGCCGGTCCAGAAGCTCCTCGAAAAGACCTGTGAATTGCGCCCAGGGGCCGCGCAGCACGCTGCTGACGGCCGCCTCGATCCGAGCGCGAATCATACGGCGTGCCACCGTGATTTGGCGCTTCAGGCGCTGACAGAGCTCGCGTTCGGCCTGCAATTCGGCATGAAGCTCCTCGAACTCCTCGACGCGCGCCGACAGCGGCGACAGATCGAAACCATAGGCTTCGACGATGCGCCCCTCGGCGTCCCTGCGGCCCCACCGCTTGCCGTTGGGGCTGTCCTGGAAGGAGATCACGCCGATCTCAGCCAGGCGCCGTGCATGGCGCTTGAGCGCGGAGAGCGAGAAGCCCGTCTGCTCCATCAGATAGGCGTTTGACGCCCAGACAATCGGGCGTTGCCCCTCCTCCCAATCTTGGGCCTGGGTAAAGGCCCCGAGCGTGTCGAGGAGCATCATGTCTCCGGCCTTGAGGCCAATGTAGGCCCCCACCCGCTTCACGGCGACGAACGCCCGCGCCTTGGGTACAGCTACCTGTTCACCGGCTTGGGCAAGCTGCTCTGCGGCAGCGAGACCTGCGGAGGCTTTGCGCCAACCTGAGGGATGCCAGGCGATGGACATACCTCTCTCCTGCTGAGGCACGTATGCCTCAGTTGCTCCAGACGGAGCATCAATGAAATTTTCCATGCTTTGTCAGCAGACAAAGAAATCCCGTTCGCTCAGAAGCGTTTTCTCTTGTGTGGTGATTCGGAGGCTGCTAGATTCTAGGTGTCTAATCTAAGAATTGCGCTCTGCGTAGCAGCCCTCGAAGCTTCGGTTTCGGGGGTTTTCTTTGTTTACCTTTCCTCCTTTCTGCTCGTCCTCACTTGCCCTCGACTGAATTTACATCTGTAAATTCGGCGTAGGATCTCTTGATGATGTCCTCGAGATTGATCTCAAGCCAGTTTGCGAACTCGGCGCTTGCGCCGGACTTCTTCACCGACAGTGACAGGCTGCCGCGACCTGCCTTGATGACGACGCCGTCCAACGGCGTAATCTCTTGAGGACCGCTGACCCCTTTCGTTCCGCGCTTGTTTGCTTCCTTGATCAGCGCTTCCAACCGTTCATCAGACGTCAACGAGGCACTGATCTTAGTCAGCAGGTCGAGCGCGACTTTCTCGGTAAGTTTCCGCTCGAGGAATAGCTCGGCCAGGTCCGTCCACCTCGGCCGACCGGACTTGGGCGCAGCGCCTATCAGGTCGCCGACTCTGGACGGGACATTCTGGGTCACCTTCGTCAGGTGTGAATGCCCTGAGGCGGAAAGGTTCAATACCTGGCGCACTGTCGCGCTTTCGTGACCCGCGGCTTGAATAGCCTCTGCAAAACGCGCCTTCTCGTAGAACGAGAGGTTGCGACGTGCTGCATTCTCCAGCCCTTTAGCCAACAACGCCGTGGCGTCATCGACATCCTGAACGTTTGCACGCACCTTGATGCCGAGCTCCCGGCACGCCTTCAGACGGCGGCGGCCATAGATCGCCTCGAAGCGCCCCTCGGCAGCCTTGGAGCGCCGAACGAGGATTGGTACCTGCTGTCCGCCTTCGCGGATGCTGTTCTTGAGCGCCTCAAAACCCTCATCGTCATCCTCGGCGTTTACAGCTGTAAACTCATCCAGTCGGTCTTTAGGCCCCCAATCATCGATCAGACCAGGATCGATCTCGCGGATAGACGCGAGTGACCCCTGCAGCGCCCCTAACGCAGGCGCACTTGTCTTAGGAGCCCTTTCGGCCGACGTACTGCTGGAACGTGCGATGGTGTTCGCGATACCCGACATATCTCGAAGGGACTTCCTAGCCATTATTTACGCCCCCATGATTGGTGGATCATGACTTCCACTTCGTGGCCCACAGCATCCATCGAGCCTTTTGCGCGATCGTAGGTCGCACGGGTCATTTCCGAGCGCACGACCTCGTAGATGGACTGCTTGAGCATGGTCGCATCACTGATTGCAGTGCTCTTGAGTGCGGTCGCGGACATAACGCGATCCTGGAACAGTGCACGCATGAACGAGGTCAGCTGCTGTGAGGGAACATCCGTTGGCTCATCCCGGGTGATCAGAAACTTGAAGTTATCGTACTGCAGCGTTGCGCCCGCATCCTCGATCACCCCCATGTAGGCGCCCGCGAGTTCAAGGAACTGGGCGGTTGAGGAGACATCCAACATCGAGGGCGTCAGAGGCACAATCAGAGAACTCGCGGCGGCCATTCCAGCGATGGTCAAGAAGCCCAGCTGGGGCGGGCTGTCCATCAGGACTAGGTCAAAATCATTCTCGACTTGGGACAGTGCATTGCGGATGCGCGTGAAGAAAGGCTGATCGGGGTTCGAATGTACCGCAGATTCAGTCTCGAACTCCGACAGCATGAGGCGCGAAGGCGCAATCGAAAGCCCCGGGAAGTAGGTCGGAACAACGACATCGGCCATGCTGACCGGATCGTCGTAGCGGATCGCGTCATAGACAGTCAGCCCATCAAACTCGATTTCCGGGCTGATGCCGCACATGGACGTGAGCGATCCTTGGGGATCCAGGTCAACGACCAACACTCGATAGCCGCGTAGCGCGAAGTAATGCGCAAGATGGATGCTCGTGGTGCTCTTGCTCGAGCCGCCCTTGAAGTTCATCAACTGCCAGACCTGCAGTTTCTCGTCACCAGACCGACGCGGCAGATAGCGCCCTTTCTTGCGTGATGACTTCTCCAGGATCTCGCGTGCGCTCCATATCTCTTGCGCCGTGTAAAAGCGCCGCCCTCCACGAACATCCTCGGGCTCTGGGATCGTCCCTTCTGAGTGCAGCTTTCGCATGAACTGACCGGAGACCCCGAGGAGTTCTGCCGCCTCAGGTGCGGAAAAAGACCGTAGCGTTTTGGTGCTATCTGGGGCAAAAGCTGAAAGAAGATGCTCCCGGATGGCAGCATTCAACCGCTCGGAAATATCTGTCGCGAGCGCTGAAGGCTTCTCGTTTGCCAGTGGTGTCACAGGAATCATCTAGTTGCCCCAAAATCGAAAATATGGCCTTTTTCACGCCACTTGGGATTAAGAGCCGTGATTCACGGCGCTAAGTCAAGATTTTTCCTCTATATAGTGTCTATTGAGGCCGGAAGAGACTACATGCGCGGACCGGCTCGTCCCCGAGTTTACAGCTGTAAACGTGCTGGCAGAGGCGACCCCCGCCAGCCCTTGGCTTAGGCGGCGTCTTTCGGCCCCCAAGGGATGACGGCCTGCAGGGACGGATCGTCCTGGTTCGCGGCCTTGCCGAGGTTGGCGTTGAAGCCGTGATCGCGGATGGTCAGCGTGTAGTAGTCGGCGCCGGTCTCCTTGTTCTGCTTCTTCCAGATGCCACCGCACTCGACCAGCTTGCCGCGCGGGGAGCGGCCGAGGACGCGGTGCGTGGGTGCCATCGGGTTCACGCTCGCGACAGGTTCGACCGTGATGTCGAGGTCGAAGGTCAGGGTCGAGATGGAGCCGACGCCCTTGACAGTTTCGATGTCGGCGCTGGTGAATTTGATGCCGTTCGTGGTCATTGCTCTTTTCCTTGTTTGCGTTGCAATGATGGTCACCTTGCAGCTGGCCAAGGCACGGCCACACCGAAGGCGAAGCGCAGCGGAGAGGGGCAGGCGCCGGTCTTTTTGCTGCGCGCGGAATGGCCCGCAGGGTCAGGGGAAAAAGATCGGCGACAACCTTTGTGGACGGGACGACAGCTGCGACCAGCATGTCATGCAACTCAGACAAAAGGAGAGTTGCGGTGGCCGCGAATGAAACTGGGGGAACAGCCGACGGAGATGCCAGGGGCACAAGTGACGTCTTCGCAATTGTACTGACACTGAGACTCAGTGCGGCCCAAAGTCGCCAGATCACAATCCGATGCCAACAGCGGGCATTTTCCCAAATCCTCTGGCGGGGCAGGATCGCTTGCGTCAGCATCCGGCGATGCAGGGCTCCGGGTACGATCGCGGGGTGACGCACTCATCCGCATAGTGCAGGACAACTGGTCAGAACAGGCCCCGAAGCACGTTCGGGAACTCATGGCAGGGTCCATTCCGTGGAGGCGCCGAGCAGATGATCAGACCTGGGTTAGAGTTCGCCCAGCAACTCGATCGCGCGGACAAGCGGCAAGGCGCGAATGTCATTCGACACCGGAACGTCACGCTCGCCCGCATAGACAAGGAACCTTCGATTGGCCCGAATATCCTCCGCGCCTGTGTGAAACCCTCGCGAGACCTTTGGCGCGGTTGTGCGCTTAATCTCGATCGCCCAGGTCTCGCCGCCAGGCAGGCGGAGGACCAGATCGAGCTCCGCGCCAGCGGAGGTCCTGTAGAAGTAGGGTTCTGTACCGGCAGGGGCGGCCGCAAGCAGGGCCTCTATGCAGAACCCTTCCCAGCTTCCTCCGACCACGGGATGACCGAGGAGCCCTTCGATCGCCCCTATACCGAGAAGGGCATGAACGATGCCGCTGTCTCTGACATAAACCTTTGGCGATTTGACCAAGCGCTTGCCGACGTTGTCATGCCAGGGCTGAAGGCGCCGCACGAGCATGAGATCGACAAGCAAGTCTAGATAGCGCCCGACAGTCTGCCCGGAGACGCCCAAACCTTCGGCAAGAGCGGCGGCGTTCAACAGACCGCCCTGGACATGTGCCAACATGGTCCAGAAGCGCCGCAAAGTCGCGGCCGGAATCCGCGGCCCGAGGGCAGGGATGTCCCGTTCGAGGTAGGTGCGCAGGAAATCTAGGCGCCAGTCCATGCTGTCCTGATCGCTCCCAGCCGAGAAACTGTCGGGAAAGCCGCCGCGCAACCAGAGCTGGTTCAACTGACCCGCTCCCACTTCGCCGAGCTGCAGCGGTGGCATTTCGATATATCGGACGCGGCCAGCAAGAGACTCTGCCGACTGCTGCAAAAGGACATTTGAGGCAGACCCAAGCAAGAGGAACTGGCGGGTTCGGAATCCGGCCCGACGGCGGTGATCGATCTGACCTCGAAGGGTCTTGAATAGACCTGGCATCTGCTGAACCTCGTCCAGGATAACAAGCTTGCCCACTTGTTCGTCCAGATAGAGATCAGGCTCGACCAAGACTTGCCTGTCCGCCTCTCGCTCTAGATCGAGATAGACTGACGGCTGCTCGGAAGCGATATTGAGTGCAAGTGTCGTTTTGCCAACCTGGCGGGGTCCGAGAAGGACCACGGCGGCTTGGCTCTCTAATGCAGATTGCACGAGTTGATGGGTCTTACGTGGGTACATACCTTGCAAATACTCCATCTCATGGAAACTTTGCAAGGTTAATCTCCGCAACAGCCACATACGGTTGCTCTATTCGGAGCATCACATTACCTCAGCACAATAGCAGTGGCTCAGGTGCAGCGACCCAATATGACAGCATTCGAATCCATATCCAAGGGACTAAAAGAGGCTCTGGGTTTCGCGAATGCCGACCTCGTCGGTTCGAAGGTGCATGAGGTTCCTGTCGCCGAATTCCTTCAACAAGTCGGCCAGTCCCAAGCAGCGTCTGCGAAGAAGCCTTCTGTCGTGCAGGATCTCTTGCGCGGCGCGTGAATCGGGGCCTAAGCCCCGATCCTCTTGATGCGGATCCCGAGCTTGCGGGCTTTGTCGACGATGTTCTCGGTGATGCCCGAACCGGGGGTGGCGATCAGACCCTGCGGCATGGTCTCGAGCATCTTGTCGTTGCGCTTGAATGGAGCCGCCTTGCCGTGGCTCTTCCAGTCGGGTTTGAAGACCACCTGGGTGACGCCCCGAGTATCTGCCCAGCGGGCCGCGATCATCTCTGCACCCTTGGGCGTGCCACCGTGCAGGAGCACCATATCGGGGTATTTGGCGTGGGTGGCATCGAGGACAGACCAGATCAGATCATAGGCGTGATAGTCCCCGCCCGAGAAAGCGATCCGCGTACCTTCCGGGCAGTGCACCTCGGTCTCCTTGCGGCGCTTGGCCGAGAGATAGGCGCGGCTGTCGACCACGGCGGAAGTCAGGCCGCGATGCGAGACCTTGGATCCGGTGCGGGGCAGCCAGGGAGACCCGGTGGCGGCCGAGAAGTGATCCACGGCCAGATCGCGCATCTGCTCGAAGGCGTCGCGATGATCCCAGAGCTTCAGCCCGATCATCTGGAGGCGCTCGAGCTCGACCGAGGCGACCTCTGAGCCGTCCTGGACGGCCAGACTTTCCCGGACCTCGAATTCGTTGTCATCGAGAAGCTTCTGGATATGGGTGAGCCGGCGATGGAAGATCGAGGTCAGGGACCAGAGCATCTCTTCGAGATTGTCTTCCAACTGGCTGCCGGTGAGAAGGCCGATGGTGGTGTCAAAGAGCGTCGCCATGGCGAGCTCGACCTCGTCGGTCTGGGGCAGGGGGCGGTGATCGGTCTCGCCGGGCCCGGGCGTTGCGCCGTGAAGTGCGAGATGGTCGAGGATGGCGGAGGTCACGCCGGTCTCCTCTTGGATGTCTGTCTGATGGGGCATTGTCTGGTTCCTCTGTTTGATCTGACCCGATTTGGATGGGGCGATAACAGGACCGGCGGCGACCGGGCCGCATCCGTCAGGATCGGAGCGCGGCGGAGAATGCGCCGCGGGCCGGAAAATTGTCTCCGCGAGGAATGGCCCGCCACGTTCATGTGGTGGGGCAGGGGAATTTTCTGGTTCGGGGCGCATTGCTGCCCGGGCGAGGGGCACTCAGCCCCGACCCGCTGGTCCATCGCTCCCCTTTTCCAAACGGGATCAGATCGAGCCCGCGGAACCTTTGCCCTGTCGGACATCCCCGAGGAGGTTGGCGGTCACCCGCCCTCGATCTCCAGACCTTGTGTTTTCATGGCCTTGAGCAGGGACCGGCACAGCGCATCTCTGCCAAAAGCCCGCAGATCGTCGTTGAAATCGCCCATGGTTGGCACGAGTTTACCACAGGCAATTCCAAGCGATTCCAGTTGGTTACACAATCTCGTTGATGCATTGCGTCCAACTTCGTCATTGTCCCGCGCGATCCAGATACGCTTGATCCCCGGCGGCGGGATGAAGAGG
Organism: Pseudophaeobacter sp. 1A16562; assembly: GCF_041008785.1. Classification (NCBI taxonomy): domain Bacteria; kingdom Pseudomonadati; phylum Pseudomonadota; class Alphaproteobacteria; order Rhodobacterales; family Roseobacteraceae; genus Pseudophaeobacter; species Pseudophaeobacter sp. 1A16562. The sequence goes on from NZ_JAXGFT010000016.1 coordinate 62,683, forward strand.
CTGAGATGGGTGGCGGTGAGACAGGAGGCGAGATCGAACTCCGGGAGAGCCGTGCCAACCGAGAGGGTGTTCTCGAGACCTTCGCCGACGATGAGATCGGTGCGAGGTGAGCCGGACCAGAAGCGGATGGCATGACCATGAAGCTGCCCGAGGATCCGTTTCGGGCTCTCGATCTCGGCCAAACCACCGGTGGACGGGTCAAGGTAGGCTCTTGCGCATCCGGTGATCTGACCCCGATTGTCGGTGATCTTAGCGAGCAGGGCAGGGGCCCTTTGCGGCGGATCGTCGTCGTCCTCGCCCTGCCGCAGGAAGACCCGCGGGTGAAATCGGAGGGCCGGACCCAGCCGTGTGATACCCCGCACTTGCAGATAGGTGGCAGCCAAGGTGCCAAGCACCGGCTTGCCCGCGGCGAAGAGTTTGCGCGCCCGCGCGATGCGTTTGCTGGAACCTGCATCCCGACGCTCAGCCCTTTGGGTTTCACGAGGTACGGCAGGGCAGGGGGCCTCGCCGAGAAAGGAACGGGCCTCCCTCAGCGTTTCCTTCAGCGTGACCGACCCAAGCCGTTCATGCAGCAGATCGATCAGATCGCCATATTCACCCGTCGCATAGTCGGCCCAGGATCCGGCTTTGCGCCCGCCTTCCGCGTGGAGCCGGATGGCGAGGCTCTGGCCCTTTGCGCCCGAGGTATCGCCAACCTGCCAATAATTGCCCTGCTTCCGCCCCTCGGGGAAATACTGGCGGCAGAAACTCTCGGTCCGGTCTGCGAGATCGGCCGAGAGGTCTGCGATGCTGCACTGCGCGCTCATGCCGCGGCATCCGCGGCGCTGGCGCCAACCGGATGTTCGGCGAGTACACGCGCCAGCACATCGATGCCATCCACCGGGATGAACACCCGCGTCTTCCACTGGATCACCTCGGTGAAACAGCCCATCGCTTTCAAACCGGGCAAGGCCGAACCCGACGCGCCGATCAATTCGAGCCTTGGCTGTCCCATGACCAGCGACCGGCGCAGCTGGTAGCCGCCAAGCAGGCTCAGGGTCGTTCGCGCCTCCATCACCGCGGCGAAGACCTCCTGTGGCGTCATCTCGATCTGACAATCGAGCCCAAGCCGTGCGTAGACGTTCAGGAGTTGCTCCTGGCTGACCAAACGACCGATGGCGCGCTCCCCGTCCTCGGTCTGCAGGCGATAGATCCGCATGTTGTCGGCGGGCAGCCGGTCCCAGATCGCCAGGAGCAACCCACAGATCAGCGTGATCTTGGAGGTGGTGAACTCCGGCACCGCCTCGACCTCGGCCTGCCAGAGCTGTTCGAACATCGCATCATCGATCTCCTCCCAGTGTGATTTCGAAAACTCGGAAAGCGCGAGGATCTCGGTCGCCATGGGCCGCAGCAGTTTCACCCGCAGGATCGGTACACCGTCCTCATCCATGAAGGCCGGCGCCTTCACCATCAGGGCCGCGCGTTTGGAGGAGGTGTTCCAGCACAGCATCGCGCCCTTCGTGTCGGCGCAGATCGCTTTAACCCGGGGCAGGGTCAGCGGATCGTTGCGATCGGTGCGCTCGACCGTCAGCGCGGTGGCCGTCGCCCCCGTCGCCTCACGCTCGAAGATGACTTTTCGGTCTACGATCTCGAATTTTTCCGCACGCAGGGTCTCGAGGCCGACATCGAGCGTGCCCGCCTGACGCGCATCTTCGATGATGGCCGAAAGGAACCCGCCGAAGGCATCAAAAATTGCGTCCTGCATGTCAATCCGCAGCGCCAGGCAGCGATTCAGGAACTGCTGGATCGGCGGCAGGTTTTCTTTCATCGTGCCATCCGCCTCATCGAGCGTCAGCCCGGTCATCTCCTGAAACTTCGCGTAGGAGCAGGCCTCGATCTTGCCCGCCCGCAGCTTGTAGAAGAATTGCCGCAACGCCGCCCGTGCGTAGGGGCTCTCGAGGTTGTCCTCCGCGCGGAACATGTTCTGACCGCCGGTCTCGCGTTGACCCTTGGTGATCGCCCCCAACGTATCGAGGCGACGGGCGATGGTGGAGAGAAACCGTTTTTCGCCCTTCACATTGGTCGCCACCGGCCGAAAGAGCGGTGGCTGCGCCTGATTGGTGCGGTTGGTACGCCCCAGCCCCTGGATCGCATTGTCGGCCTTCCAGCCGGGCTCAAGAAGGTAGTGCACCCTGAGGCGCTGGTTCTTGGCGCCGAGATCAGCATGGTAGCTGCGCCCGGTGCCACCGGCATCGGAGAAGATCAGGATGCGCTTGGCATCATCCATGAAGGCCTGCGTCTCTCCGAGGTTGGAGGAGGCAGGCCGGTTCTCGACCTTGAGCCGCCCCTCGCGCGTCTTCACGATGCGCCGCTTGCGCCCCGTGACCTCGGCCACAGCCTCGCCGCCAAAATGCCAGAGGATTTGGTCGAGCGCGCCCTGCACCGGGGCGAGGGCTCCCAGATGCTCGACGAGCTCATCCCGCCGCCGCTCCGCCTCGCGGCAGATGATCGGGTTGCCATCGACATCGAGGGCGGGGCGGGATCGCAGATCGCCATTCTCGTCGGTGTAAGGTTCAAACAGCTGCGTCGGAAAACTGTGCATCAGATACTCCATGACCGCTTCGCGCGGCGTGAAGTCGACCTGCAGATCGTCCCAGTCCGAGGGCGGAATCTCCTCGAGGCGGCGTTCCATGACCGCCTCGCTGGTCGAGACCACCTGGATCACCGCCGAATCACCCGCCGCCAGATCCGCTTCGATGGCGCGGATGAGCGACGGGCATTTCATGGCCGTGATGAGATGGTTGAAGAAGCGCTGCTTGTTGCTCTCGAAGGCCGAGCGCGCGGCGGATTTCGCTTGGGCGTTCAAGGTGCCAGTTTCGGAAGAAATGCCCGAGGCCTGAAGGGCGGCTTCAAGGTTGGTGTGGATGACCTGATAGGCATCGGCATAGCTGTCGTAGATCGCGATCTGGGCGGGCGTCAGCTCATGCACCAGCATCTCGTATTCGACCCCGGCATAGGAGAGGGACCGCGCGAGATAGAGCCCAAGCGCCTTCAGGTCGCGCGAGATCATCTCCATGGCGGCGATGCCCCCGGCCTCCATCGCGGCAACGAATTCAGCCCGCGTCACGAAGGGGAAATCCCCCGTGCCCCAAAGGCCAAGGCGGGACGCATAGGCGAGATTACCGACGACCGTCGCGCCGGTGGCCGAGACGTAGAGCACGCGCGCATCGGGCACGGCGTTCTGCAGCGCAAGGCCCGCGAGGCCTTGCTGGGAAGCCTTCTTGTCACCGCGGTCGGACTTTTCGCCGGCGGCATTGGCCATGGCGTGGCTTTCATCGAAGGCGATGACCCCGTCGAACCCTTCGCCAAGCCAGGACGTGACCTGGTCGAGGCGGGAGGCCTTGCCCTCGCGTTCGGCCGAGCGCAGCGTGGCATAAGTGACGAAGAGGATGCCTTCAGGGAGACGGATGTCGCTGCCCTGGCGGAATTTCGAGAGCGGCACGATATCGCTCTCACGACCCCCGAGTGCAATCCAGTCGCGCCGCGCGTCTTCAATGAGCTTGTCGCTTTTTGACACCCAAACCGCCCGGCGGCGCCCCTGAAGCCAATTGTCGAGGATGATGCCCGCGACCTGCCGTCCCTTGCCACAGCCCGTGCCATCACCCAGGAACCAGCCCTTGCGCAGACGGAATGCGCCTTCGTCACCCTCAGCTGCCGCCATCAGCTGGCCTTCGATCTCGCCGCGCTTGAACCAGCCCTTCAGGTGCGTCTCGTGCGCATTGCCCGCGTAGATCACGCTTTCGAGCTGCGGCGCGGAAAGGAGGCCGTCCGCGACAAGGGTCTTCGGCAGTATCGGCCGATAGGTCGGGACGGGCGGCGGAACCGAGGCCATGGCGGCGGATTGAACAAGTGCTGTCGGATGCACCGCCGCGCCATCGATCCGGATCGCCTGAAGGTCATAGGCCTCGTAGACCGTGTCCTGCAGCGTGCCCTCGGGTTCGCTCCAGGCTTTTGGCAGGTAGCCGAGCGGGGCCGTTTCGACGTCGTCGAATGGATGTCTGGCGCGTTCCTCGGCGAGCGCTCGGGTTTCCTTGCGCGCGGCGTTGCGCAGGGCGTGCAGGTTGGTGCGGGTAGGGCGAGACGGGACCGACAGGGCCGTACTGGTGGGGCAGGGCGGGGGGCTGTGGCGCTCGGGGCAATGGGTGAGCACTGCGGCGAGAAGTGCAGCGGTCGTGTCGCAGATCGGATGATAGGCGGCCTCTATGTCGACCGGCGCGGTCGCTTCAGCGCCAGCCGCGCGCTTGTCGATCACCGTGAGCCGCGTGTCGATCGTGGTGCCATGCCGCGTGAAGACCCTGCCGTCGATCGCGGCGGAAAACACAACATCGGCGCTTTGGCCGATCCGTTGAAACGTCGACTGGAAGCTCTTCGACGAGGGGCGGAAGCTCTCGCCCGTGATGACGACAAGCCGCCCGCCCGGCGCGAGGCGTGCCAGGGCGGACAGAACGTGCTGACTTGTTGCTTGGCGGAACCGGCCTTCGACATGGTTCGCAGCGGAGAAGGGCGGGTTCATCACGACGACCGAGGGCACGGTGGACCGGTCGAGGCGGTCGTCGATCGAGGCGGCATCGTGGCCTGATACGGCGGCATCGAGGAAAACTTGTCCCAGTAGGGCGCGGCGGGTCTCAGCGAGTTCATTCAGCGCCAGGCGCGTGCCAGAGATCCGTGCGAAGACCGCCAGCATGCCAGTGCCCGCCGAGGGTTCGAGCACCAGATCGTCGACGCGGAACCCCGCCGCCTGCGCAACGATGGCCGCAAGGGGCAGAGGGGTCGAGAATTGTTGCAGACGCACGCTGTCTTCCGAGCGCCGCGTGTGGGACGGGGCCAGCCCGGCGAGGCGCTCGATCATGGTGAGGAAGGCCTGCGATGAGGCGGTCTGGCGCTGCATCAATGCGCCGTAGCGCGAAAGCATCAGGATCTGCGCGACTTCTGCCGCTTCGTAGGCGTCCTTCCAGACCCAGGCACCGCTCGTGTCGCTGGCGCCGAAGGTATCCTCCATCGCGGCGCGGAGGGCTGCAGCGTCGATGGGTTTGCCGGCCTCGAACAGGGGGACGAGGGTTCTCGCAGCCTGGATCAGGTTGTGGGCGAAGCGCGAGACTTCCGGGCGGGCAGGGGCCTCGGGCACGGGCGCAAGTTGGACGGAATGGGGGTGAGCGTTCATCGGCAATCTCCGGGGTTGAGGGTTGGCCCCAAGCCCCGCGCGCACTCTCTCACCCGGGAGGGGTCACCCCTCCCGCCTTGCCTCTCGCTCTTTCATGGGAGTGCTGATCTCCGCCTTGCAGCGGAAACTTATCCCCAGAAACTGGGGATGGGTCTGTGGACGCTGTCGCGGGAGCCCTTGTCAACTTGACGAATTACCAGCTCGCCTTAGTTTTGGGTGGTTTTCGGCCTGCGCATCCGAAACAGGTCCCTCTTCGACCGATTGGCGGCAGTAAGCACCCGGACAACTTTCAGGAAGAGCTTTGAAAAAGAAAAAAGGCGGCATCCGGGAGGAGGTGGATGCCGCCGTTTAGCTTAGATCGGTTCAGGGAGGAGGAGAGAACCGATCACATTCGAAACATAGTGGTCATGCTGCGACCGCACAATAGGCGGGCTATGATATTACTGCAGTGCAGCAATGCGCGACCATTCGGGCTTTTCACAAGAGTGGGAACATGTGTCACCTGTGCCGGTTCCTAAGGGTGAACTTGAGCAGCAGCGGACTGACGTGTTTGACCCGGCGAAGATGTGGGCACCGCCTCCCGCGCTTCGGGCAAACAGCCGGTCTCATAGTCACCGACGAACCCCCAGCAAGCGTCGATTTCCTCACCGTCCTGCTCAATGACATAGCCATAGACCCGGCCGCCAAGATAGGCGTCGTAGGTGACGATTTCAGCCCGCAGGATGTCCTCAGCCTTTTCGCGTAGCGCCTTGGTGACGCGTTTCGTGCCGAACTCCTTCCGAACCACCTCAAGCGTCACATAGACATAACCAACCTGGCCGGAATCCCACGGGCAATGGAACCCAATGGTGTTCATGGCGAGCCCGGAATGATCATAGAGAAACACGGGCAGTAGGATCGCCTTGCGCTCGGCGCGTTCGCGCAACTGGTCCATCGAGAGGTCGCTCTGCTCCGAAACACCGGCGAGATCGCGCAAGAACGCCTCGGGGCTGTCGAACGGATGGCTGTCCCCCAAGCGGTATCGGCGGTGCCAACAAATCAGTTTGCCAAGGTTGCACCACTCCCGTGGGCTCTCAGCATCGGTGTCATGGTAGATCCTGATGGTGTGGCCTTGGTAGGCCTCCTCGTAGACAGGGTCGTGCATGTCGTTATCCTTTCTTGAAACGCAATCGACCCGCCGAGCCAGTTGAGGCCGCAGGCGGGTCGATTGGGACGTGGTCAGATGGTTGGCGAGTTTGCCGATCGGCGGATCAGGCGGCGGCGCGGTTCTGACGATGCTGAACGTGCTCGACAGAGACCTTGAGAAGCCAATCCTCAAACCCGAGAATGGTCTGGTGATTGGCCACCGCTTCGATCCAGACCGCGCGCGGATCGCTGCCGATCTGCGTCGGGTCGTTGTCGATCCGACCACTGGCCATCCACGGTTCGGGTTGTATGCGTCCTAGCCAGTCCGCCAGCGACGGGATACGCCCCTGGCAGTCTTCGCGCACATGCTGCTCGCCAATCCAGCGGATCGGGACGACCCGGCCCGCGCTGTTGGTCAGGATGTGTCCGAAGATCCGTTGGGCATCATAGATTCCGGCCGTATGATGGCGGTAGGCTCGGTGGACAAAGAGGGCCAGGTGCTCTTTGGATGAGTCAAACCAATCATGCACGAACTGGTAGTCATCTGGAACGCCGCCGAACTTTCGGGCCGAGCTTTCTGCGTGATGGAGGGGATGTGCCATGTCAGAGCCCTTCATGTTCGGTGGTGTTGGTCTCGATATAGCGGTTCGAGTGGCTGACATCGATCTTGTCCGCCTCAATCGCCCAGGTCAGTTCGCCATAGCCACCTTCATTGTTCTCGAAACCGGGGCTCAGCGCATAGGCGAAGTCCCAGCCGAAGTCTTCGACGCGGCGCCGCAACTCCTCCGTCAGGGTGACAGTGTCAGGGGTCACGACGACATCCTCAACATTGCCGGAATCGCCGTAACCTTCGTATTGCACCTCGATGCTCGTCACACCGAGGGCGCGCAGCTCGGCAAGGAGCGCCGCGCGGGTCTCAACCCGCTGTTCGGCAGCAAGTCTCTGGGACTCGAGCATTTGCGCGTAGAAATCATTCACTTGTGTCATGTCTTCAGTCCTTTGGAATTGGGAGAGGGGAGGGCGACCGTTACGGGAGGCCGCCCCGTTGGTTTCCTTAAGTGGGCTTCAGGCCGCAGCGTCACCGCGGTTTTCCGCCGTCCGGTCAACCAGGTTGAAATAGAGGTTCTCGGTCGCGCGCTTGAACCCCGGCGGTTTGCGCGGGGCGCGGCAGCGCACCGAAGCGCTGCAGCTTTCGCCATGCTCCATGGCGAACTGCGTCACCTTGTCGATGAGGTCATCCATGCCCGCGGCTTGGATGCACTTTTCAGGGTAGCTCCCGAGCATCTGGAACTGGGTAACAACGAAGGCGCCGTCACGATGCGCGGGATAGAGGGTGATCTGATAATCGAGTGTTTTGGCCATTTCTGGTCTCCTGCGGCGGGCGGGCGCGGGTATCGCGCCCCTTCAAAACCCGCCAGCGCGAAAGGACCGCCCTTGTGCAAGGGCGATCCGGGGCGGTGAGTAGGGATTGGAGGCGTCAGTATTCCGACGGTAGAAGCAGGGTCAGCACGCGACGCGTCTGTTCGAGGTCGGAGGGCTCGGGCGAGCCGTACGTGTAGTCGACATCGTACAAGTCGATCTTGAACCAGACCGCCGTGTCCTCGAAATCGATGACCCCCATCTCGTGCCATCCTTGCGGGTCACTGTCGGCATTGAAGGCGTCAAAGGCGGCAACCCGGCGGGTGAGCTCCAGCTGGGCATCGGGAGGAAGCGCCGCGACGCCGCGTGTCATCACGAATTGGCCCTGTGGGGCTTCGGCGACCGAGGTCGTGACAAGGATGGAACGGCGAAACGCATCGTTCTGCGCGGCGATGAGTGCGGCTTCCCGAACGGGATCGAGGTCGAGCGTGGTGGTCATGGGATGTCTCCGGGACGGGCCAGCCGATCCGATATCGGCTGTAGACAACCCGCCAGCCAGAAAGGGCCGCCCTCGATGTGAGGACGGCCCAAAGTTCATGTGGCAATCAGATCAGTGTTTGCTTCGTCAGGCAGCATCCTCACTGAGGAAGGCGGGCAAGGACGATGGTTCATCGCTCTCCGCCTCTGCCAGAGGGTCTGCGGTGGACACATCCCCCTGCTCCGCCTCGGGTGCATCGCCAATCATGTTGGCGTCCACCTCCGTCGCACCTGCAAACACCATCCCCTCGGGCAGCCAGCGCGTCGTCCTGGCGACCGTCGCCGCGTCGAAACCTTCCGTCTCGCCGGCAGTTTCCGCGAAACACCGTTCCATCGCGGCCGCGATATCGCCCTTGCGCTCGCGATTGCGATCCTCGGCGTAATCGTCTCCAATCAGCTTGCGTGCCGTGGCCACTGAATGACCCTTGTTGACCCGACCCCAGTAATTCTGCGCCGTCGGGCGCCAGCAAGCCGCCACATCGACATCGAGCCGCGCGCCAATCTCCTCGATGATCGGGGAAGGGCGATTGTCGGAGGAGAGCTGCGGCTTGAGCGCCAGACCCGTCGCCCAGGCGAAAAGCGCCTGCTTGTCGGCAACGGGTAGCGCTGACATCGCCCGGAAGTCCTCAGGCTTCTCCAGCTTCATCCAGTCGGTGGCGAGGTCTTGTTCCAGCGCCTCGAGCATCTTCTGGGCTACAGTGTCCGCATGCAGCACCTCGCGGTTCTGCGCCTGGAAAGGCCGGATCGAGATATCGAGCGCCTCGTTGTTGTAGGACCGTCCCAGAGCCTGCTCGCAGAGCGCGTAGAGCATCGCGTCGAACGCCACCTCGAAATCCGCCGCCAGATGCGCCCGCAGGATGTGCTGACGCGTGGCGCGCAGATCGTCGGCAAGGCTCGCCGAAATCCCATCGGCTTTGCGCAACGTCGCGGCCGGGTCGGAGCTCGGCACCGGTGTGGAGGAGGTCGGTGGCGTCACCTTCGGACGGGCAGGGGAGGGGGCTCCTCCCGCATCTGCGGTGACTTCATCGGGCTCGGACGCGGCCGGAATATCCTCCGGTCGCACGAGGCCTTTCTCGACCCGAGCCGCCCCGTCATGTCCGATGGTCAGAACGACACCGGCGATAGCGCGATCTTCGTCTGCGTAAGGTTGCCGTTCGCGCTGAAGGGCCTCGATCTCGCGAAGACGCGGCTCGATGGCGTAATATTCTTTGGTCTCCGCGTCGGTCCAGTCCTCACTGTCATTCTGTGCCGCGAGTTCTTCTTCTCGCGCGATGAGACGTTCCTCCTCGGCGAGCAGGTCCGGATCAGGGTCGATGTCCTGCGGATAGACCCGCCCGAAACTGCGAAACGCGCCGTAATCCACCGAAAGATGCACCTCGACCCATTTCCACGCCGCCTCGAAGGGCTTGGCCGCGGCTTGCAGCTTCTCGATGGCGAGGCGCTCGAGGAGCTCGGGGTTTTCCATATGGGCGCTGGCACGATCGTCGAAGAGATCGCGCAGCAGAACACCGCCCGCCGCCTCATAGGCCTCGATGCCGACAAAGCGCCCCAGGGCCGAATTCGCCGAATGCGCCGTCTCGGTCAGCTGGCGTTTGATGCTTTGCGGATGGATGTGATAGCCGCCCTTTACCGCGTTCCAGACCGCCAGTTGCCGATCATGGTCGTCAGTCAGGGTGAAGGCCATGACGCATTCAAGGGTCAGATCGCCCGTGCGGAACTGCTCGATGATCTCGGGCGCGACACGGGCGAGTTTGAGGCGACGGCGCACGAGGTCGACGGAGACGCCGAATTTCAACGCGATCTCGTCTTCGCAGCGGCCCTCGGCGATCATCGCCTCAAAAGCCTCGAACTGGTCAGCCGGATGCATGGCCGCGCGCTGGAGGTTTTCCGTGGCGGAGGTGAGGACAGCATTGCGCTCATCTTCGACGAGGCAGGGCACAGGATGATCGGCGGGAATGACGCCGTCGTCTGCGAGATGTTTCAGCGCCTTGAAGCGTCGGCCACCGGCATCGACAGCAAAACGTGTCTCTGATAGCGCATGCACCACCAGGTTCTGCTTGATGCCTGTCTCGCGAATGCTGGCGAGGAGTTCAGCATCGTCGCTGGCGCTGGCGGCCACCTTCCGGACGTTGAGAGGGCTCGGCTCCAGCTGGTCGAGCGGGATCATCCGGATATCGGCAACGCCATCAGGCGTTGCCGATCTGGCGGCTTCGGTCTTCTTTGAGGTGGCGGGTTTCGGGCGGGTCGTGGTCTTGGCCATGGTCAGCATCCTTGTCACGCCGGACCCGGAAGAGACTCTCTCTATCCTTTCAAGCCCGGCACCCGGGCTTCCCTTTCTCTGGCTCTGTGCAATTTTGGATCACGTCACCAATCGACCGAATGACCGCGCGATCAGAGCCCCGCGGCCTTTGTCAGGTTCACGCGGAACCGATCGCGGCGGCGCTGGTAGCGCCGGGTCATCTCGGCCGAGACGTGGCCGAGTTGCTTCTGGACGTAGCGCTCGTCTACTTCGGCGGAGCTAGCGAGACCTGCGCGCAGGGAGTGGCCTGAGAAGAGAGCGAGGCGGTCTTTCTCGGGCAGCTCTGATCGGATGTCCGCGTCCAGCACGGTGCGTTTGATCAGGCGCGCCACATGTTTGTCGTTCAATCTCGTCTCCGTGGCACGCTTGCCGTCCCGCGAGGTCCCGACGAACACGGGACCGAAATCGATCTTCCCAAAGTGCAGCCACTGTTCCAGCGCATGCACCGGGCAGGTCTGATCGCTGGAGCCGCGCCCGATCTCCACTTCGCGCCATCCGGTTTTGGCGTTCAGTGTCAGTACTGCGCCGTCGTCGAGGATCTCGATCCAGCCGCCGCTGTCGGGCGTGTCGTCTTTGCCGAAGTCGAGGCTGACGATTTCCGAGCGTCTGAGACCACCGGCATACCCGATGAGAAGAATAGCCCGATCCCGCAACCCGCGTAGATCGAAGGGAAGGGTGGCGACCATGGCGAGGATGTCCTCCGGCAAGATTGCCTCTTTCTGCACCGGAGGGCGTGCATGCTTGCGTTTGATGCCCGCGAGCACGGTGGCGATGTGCCGGTCCTTGCGATCCAGCGTGAACCCGCGTTGCCCGTAGTTCCAAGCAAGCCCCGACAGACGACGGTCAATGGTCGAAACGGATAGGGCAGGGGCGCCGCTCGTCGGCGCCGCCAGGTCGGTCAGGTAGAGCCCGATCATCTCCGGCGACGGGGGAATAGGCTCTGTCCCCTTCAACCTGCACCATCGCGCAAAGTGCTTCCAGTCGGTGGCGTAAGCCTTGTTGGTGTTTTCGGCCGTCGAAGCTTTGGCGTAGTCTCGCGCAGTGTCGACCAGCCGGTCCAGTGTCCCGGAGCCTGCCACATGGGCGGGGAGGGCGATCGTGTCGCCGTCTGTAGGCATTCTCTCGTCGCGCTCATTGCCATTCTTCGTGTCATGGGACGCTGAGTGCGATTTCTCGGCATTTGCGGGCTTGTTTTTGGGCATTTTGCTCATGTTTCTGAGCATATCGCAGTAATGTCCGATAATGCAAACTTATTGGACATAGTTAAAGAGTGCAGGGTATGGCGCTTATGTCAAAAAACTTTAGTCAAAAGCGCCGCAATGACACGCGCAGGTGACTGTTTTCCCCAGCCGCTCCCTTTTGCTTCTCCGGGGCGGCGTTACAGGCTTGGAGCGAGCAGCCGGTTTTGGGGATTCAATATGTGATCCCTTACTCGATTTGTGTCACAAGACCCAATACTACTGCCTTAAATTAGAAAGATCATGATCGTGCGTTTATTAGGCTGATGGACAAAAAAACGTCGGATACCTCTCAGCGGGAGATGCGCAATGAACAGGCGCTATCTACCGATCATCTGTCAGACGACTTGGTGTCCCGTACAGCAAAAGGCGGGGTCATCGGAGCGGTGTCTCAGGGTATGCGCATGGTTGTCGGGATGGTAACCATGGCCATTCTTGCGCGTGTGTTGACACCCTATGATTTTGGCCTGGTTGCTTTGGCGACGATATCAACTGGCGCGATAGCGCTTTTTGCTGATCTTGGGCTTTCAATGGCCACTGTGCAAAAGCGCAGCCTTAGGCAAGAGACCGTAAGCACCCTCTTTTTTGTCACTCTGGGCGTTAGTGTCCTGGCGATGGCTGTTTTGGTTTTGCTGTCACCGTTTATCGCCTGGATATTTAATGAGCCATCGGTCGCACCGGTTATCATCGCCATCGCCATTCAGATTCCGATCATTGGGGCTTCGCGGCAGCATACTGCGTTGTTGCAGCGCGGCATGTACTGGACGAGCCTGGAGATGATCTCGCTTGCCTCTCAGGGGGTGGCGGCGGTCATTACGGTCTTTCTGGCGATCTGGAGCGATCTGGGCTATTGGGTTCTTGTGGTCCAAATCTGGGTTGCGGCGGGCATATCTCTGGCTCTGACCTGGCGGGTGTGTAAGTGGCGGCCAGATTTGATCTTTCGATGGTCGGCGGCCCGGGATTCAATCCATTTCGGCACTCATATCACCCTGTTTCAGTTTCTGAACTTCTTTCACCGGCAGTCGGATGATATGCTGATAGGGTGGCGCTGGGGGGCCAGCGATCTTGGGTTTTATAACCGGGCCTATGCGCTGTTGCTGGCTCCGATACAGCTTATTCAGGGGCCTGTGACCGCCGCTGTTATCCCGGGGTTGAGCAGGCTTCACGGAGATTCCGAGGCATGGTCTGGCCTTTATGTTTCGACGCTGAAGGTGGTTGTTACGGTTGCTGCCCCCTTGTCTTTCATGCTTATCCTTGCCGCGCCCGAGCTTATTCTGATCATGTTCGGGCCAGGGTGGGAACGCAGCATCGGTATCTTTCAGATCCTGTCGATCTGCATGATTGCACAGCCGGTCATGTCGTCGACGGGCTGGTTGTGGATTTCAGCGGACAAGACACGAAAAATGCTCAACTGGGCGCTGTGTTCCATTCCCGTCATGGTGCTGGCGATGGTTGTATGCCTGCCCTACGGGGCCGAAGGTGTCGCGGTTGGATATGCCCTGTCATTTCTTATTCTGACGCCGCTTTCGACGGCCTACGCAGCCTCGCATCTGCCGATCTCGTTTTGGCATGTTTACCGTAGCATTGGCCCCATTCTGGGCCTGGCCATTGTTGCATTTCTGCTTATCGCCTATGGGCCGATGATTTCGGGGGGAGCAGTGTTTCCCTCCGGGCTCTGGGGGATGGTCATAAAGCTCTTTGGATATCTTTTTCTCTATGTCGTGGGCATACTGTGTCTTGAACCGGCTATGCTTATTGGGCCAGGCCGGGCGGTTATTGCCAGACTGAAGAAAGATCATTGAAACGAATAGGGAATTTACATTGAACATTCTGCCCCTGAGCACCCTGCCGCACCGCGCGATCCAGGCTCTGAGACATGTCTTGGCACCGATGAAGGCGCATGTTCTGAGTGCGGTCTACCGGCTGGGATGGAATTCCGTTTCGGCGGCCCGGAATGCCCGCCGCCCTGTCCGCTGCCTGGAGATCGGCCCGGGGCCTGACCCCATACCGGGTTTTGAGGCTTTGAATATCGTCTGGACGCCCGGTGTCGATTACGTGTGCAACGCCAGCAAGAGGCTGCCCTTCGGTGACAATACCTTCGATACGCTCTACGCCAGCCATATTCTGGAGCATATTCCCTGGTACAAGGTTCCTGATGTCATTACGGAATGGTGTCGTATTCTCAAACCCGAAGGGTCTCTGGAGGTTTGGGTGCCCAATGGGCTGGAGATTGCACGGGCGTTTGTAGCGGCCGAGGATGGGCAGCCGAATGCGATTCACAAGGATGGTTGGTACAAGTTTAACCCCAACCAGGATCCCGCAGTGTGGGCCAATGGCCGGGTGTTTTCTTATGGGGATGGGCGGGGAACCCCGGGGCATTTCAATTGGCACTTGGCGCTTTTTTCGGAACGCTATTTGCAAGATATCCTGTCTGGCGCCGGATTTTCCCAGACGGGGATTTTGGACCGCTCTGCGGTCCGTGGCTATGATCACGGTTGGATCAACCTAGGTGTATACGGCAAGAAATAATGGAATTCAGAAGCCTCGCTGACTTGACACGTATCACGCGCACCGGTGCCGAGACACTGGGCGACGATTTCGACCTGATCGTCGGTGTTCCGCGCAGTGGAATGTTGCCAGCGACAATTATTGCCCTTCTGAAGAACAAACCTCTTCTGGATCTGCCCTCATTCCTGCGGGGGGATATTCCGGAAAATGGTTTGACCCGGATCTTGGATGGCGGCCAGCGACAGGCGATCGAAGATTTTCAGAACATCCTGGTTGTGGAAGACAGCTTATCTAGCGGTCGCAGTCTGCAATCTGTCCGGAGTCGGATCAATGCGGCCCGCCCCGATGCGCGTGTGACATACCTTGCGGTTATCGCTGCTCCGGAAACCCGGCACCTGGCCGACCTGAATTTTGATCTTTGTGAACATCCCAGGTTTTTCGAGTGGAATTTGATGAATGGCCAGATGTGTGACAGGGCGCTTTTCGATCTGGATGGCGTTTTTTGTCGGGATCCCAGTCAGGTGGAAAACGACGATGGAGAAGCTTACCGGGCATTCATCCAAACCGTTGCAGTAACTCATAGGCCCCGGCAACCTATTCGCGGTATTGTGACGTCACGCTTGGACATGTACCGGCCTGAAACAGAAGCCTGGCTGTCTGCACAAGGCATTAGGTGTGAGCGGCTTGAGATGATGACCGGGGTCACCGCTCAGGAAAGGCGGGAGAAGAGGCTGCATGCGCCGTTCAAGGCCAGGCTCTATGCCCGCGACCCTGGGGCCGAGCTCTTCGTTGAAAGCGATCCGGGACAGTCACTGGAGATTGCGCGCCTGAGCGGCAAACCCGTTTTGGATTTCAGTTCAATGATCCTGATTCAGCCGGACGCGGGCAGTTTGGCCTATGCGCGACAGATACTGGCTTGTGGTGCGCGCCGTCAGAGGCGAACAATGGGCGGGCTGCTGTCGCGGCTTAGGAGCTTCATACCTTTCGCGCGATGAACAGCTTCTCTCCCCGCAACAAGCCATGGCGCTGCACATGGGGCTCCTCGGCCGTGTATTCCGCCAGGCTGAAGCCGGCTTCGGTCACGCGGGTGCGAAAATCGGCCCCGTAGTACCTGACATGATCCGCCTGCCCGAAATGCTGAGCGCGTTCTGTGTCTTCGACAATGGCGGGGTTTTCATAGGTGTGCGCCCAACCTTCGATGATTGGCACCATCAGCAGCAGAGAGCCGCCCGGGCGTAATATCCTATGCAACTCGCTCAGGGCCTTGTGGTCATCCACATGTTCAAGCACGTGAAAGCAGATGGCCACATCAATTGAGGTTGCTGGCAAACTGATCTCTTCGATGTTGATTTGAAGAGGCGCAAGCGCCGGATCCAGATCACAGGCTAGGTAGCCGCCGCACAAAGGTTTCAGTAGCCCTGCTGTCACTGTACCCTCATTAATCAGAATTGCCTTTAAAATTATCGTTTGTTTTCAGCGGCACGATGTACCCTTAATTTTCATATTGTACCGTTAATTGCCATACTGTACCCTTTATTAGCATACGGTCAGTTCTGTGGATAAGTGCTGACAGGAATAGGGCAGGGATTGGCGTGGTCAGCGAGCGTCTTGCAAAACATCGAGCAGCAGTCCTCCGTCCGATCCTGGAACTTGAGAAGAAGGGTGAGCCGATCAGTGCGGCAATCGGAGATGCTGCTTGGGAACTAGGTTTGGCGAAGAGCCACACCTGGTCGCTTTACCGCCGTTTGCGCGAGAACGATGGGCGGGCCGCAGCACTGGAACTCAGTCGCCGGGGGCCGAAACCGGGGTCGAAACGGATCGCGCGAGAAGTCGAAGACCTCATCGATGAACGCCTACGGCGCTATTATCTGGTCCGCGAACGCTCCAGCTTTCTGCGAATTTGGCGTGAGATCCGTTCGGAATGCGAGGCAAAGGGCTTCCAGCCACCGGCACGAAAAACGCTGAAAGCTCGGCTCGATGCAATGGACGAGAAAGAGATTGTTAGAAAGCGCCGTGGTGCCAAGGAGGCGAACAAGACTTTTGCGGCACGTCCGGGCCGGCTTGCGGTTGGAACGCCACTGGAAATTGTTCAGATCGATCACACCTTGGCCGACATCATTTTGGTCGATCACGTGGATCGGCGACCGCTTGCGCGCCCATATTTGACGGTAGCCATCGATGTTGCAACCCGGATCGTTCTCGGGGTCTTCGTCAGCTTTGATGCACCATCAGTTCTTTCGATCGCGCTCTGCCTCGATCATTGTGTGCGTCGGAAATCGATCCACGTCCCAGGGAAGCTGGAAGAATTGGTCTGGCCGACATCCGGCATCCCGAAGGCGATCCATGTCGATAACGCGCAGGAGTTCCACAGCGACGCCTTCTCATCGGCCTGCGAAGATTGGGGCATTGCCGTCGAGTACCGCCCGCCTGGTGCAACGCACTTCGGAGGTCATATCGAACGTTTGATCGGAACGGCCATGGGGGCTGTTCATGTTTTGCCCGGGACCACGCAATCCTCCGCTGCCGAGAAGGGCGATTATGACAGCGAGAAACATGCGGCTCTGACCCTGGCCGAGTTCGAGGACTGGCTTCATCTGGAGATTTGCCGCTACCACAATACCCGCCACGAAGCCCTCGGGCGAACGCCGCTGGCCGCTTGGGCTGACTTGGGCGGAGACACTGCGGGGCGGCAGGTTGTCGATGTCGAAGCCTTCCGGACAAGCTTCCTGCCTTTTGAGTTGCGCCAGCTCGGGCGCACTGGGATCACTCTCTTTGGGGTGCACTACTGGAGTGATGCCTTCGCGTCGTTGGTCGGACGGGGCAGCGGCAAGGTGCAGGTGAAGTACGACCCGCGGGACCTGTCGCAGGTCTGGGTTCTCGTCAATGATGGCCGCATGATCCCGGCTCGGTATCGGGATCTGAGCCACCCTCGGATATCGCTTTGGGAAAGTCGTCGGGCGCGGAAGGAATGGCAAGACAGGCATGGCGGTCGGATCAACGAGAAGGCCTTGTTCCAGGTGATCGACGCGCAGAGACGACTGGCCGAGGCGGCGCGTCAGAAGACAAGGACCGCCCGTCTGGAGAGCGAACGCGAGACGCGGCTTCCCAAGCACCAGCCGCGCCGCGATCCGTCCCGAGAAATGTTCGCCATCGACACTGGTAACCCAGACCTCCCCACTTATCCGATTGAAGAGTTTGATGACCCCAGAAGAAAGAATTGACCGCATCCGCAGCGATCATTGGATCGCATTCGACCGTGCCACGATTGTTCTCAACCGATTGACGTCCCTGATGGAAATGCCGCAGCAGAGCCGGATGCCTGGCCTGATGGTCTATGGCAGTTCCGGTATTGGCAAGACGATGATCGCCAAGCGCATGGCCAGCAAGTATCCGACGCAGTACAACGCAGAACTGGGCATCACGAAGACCCCCATCCTGCTGGTTCAGGCGCCGCCAGCGCCGGACGAGCGACGCTTCTACCAGCACATCCTTTCGACGATCGGGGCGCCGATGTGGGGGCGGCATACCGTGTCCGAACTTGAGGTCCGCGCGCTCAGTCATCTTCGGGATATGGACCTGAAGATGCTGATGATCGACGAGGTGCACAATCTGCTTGCCGGTAGTTACCGGGAGCAACGCCGGTTCCTGAACATGCTGCGGTTCTTGGCCAACGATCTCTGTGCCTCGCTTGTCGTTTTCGGTGTCAACGAAGCGCTCGAGGCCGTCCGCGGTGACGACCAACTGGCCCGTCGCCTGGACGAACACTACCTGCCGCTCTGGGAGGACGACGTGGAGTTCTCTCGGCTCATCCAAACGCTGATTGCCGCGATGGCACTTGAGCAGCGGTCGGGCCTCACGGTTGCGTCGCTTCGGACAATCCTGAAAGTGACGGGCGGTGTGACCTCGCGCGTGTTCATCATGATCAAGTCCTTGGCCATCGATGCGATCGAGACGGGTGAGGAGCGGATCACCGATGAGGCCGTTCAGGCCTGGCAGCCGGTATGGGCGAAGCATGCTTGGAGCATTCCGCGCCAACCCATCGCGGAGTTCGGGTGACCGTGAACCCATTGCCGCGTCGACCGCCACCGGTATCCGACGAGCTTCTCTCGAGCTGGATCGGGCGGTTGGCCCGGGCCAATCATTGTTCCGTCGAAGAGCTTTGCGGCTATCTCGGTTTGGGGCAGGGCAGGGTGCCGGAGCATGCGGGTGACCTTGGGCATGTGAACTGGGCTCGGCTATGTCCGGCGGTTCAGCAGACCCGGGATGAGATCGCGGCCATGACCCTCCCGGACACGACGCATCATCCCGCTCAATGCGTATCTAGCGATGACTTCCAAAGTTGCGCAAACTGCTCGAAACAAACCTCGGGACTGGTCCTGCGCCACTGGCGCTTCGCCTGGTCGCTGACTTGCGAAAACTGTGGTCGACCTCTTGTGGCGAGGCATCCGGCCGATGGTCTATCAAACAGGCTACGTGTCCGCGCCGCTCGGGGCGCGGCATTGCTGAAGACGGCGGTTGCCGCCGCCGATCTGAGGCACATGCAGCGGATCAGCCATACGCTGTGCCTCTTACAAGTACTTGAGTTGGTATACAGCGTGCCACTCACGTCGCGGTGTCAACTGGAGCGGTCAATAGCACTCGCAGCTGTCGATGTCTGCTCAGCCCGTCCATTATTGGGAGTGGCCATCTTGCTGCGCGGAAATGAACAAGCATTCTGGGATCTCCGACGCGCCTTTCCTCAGCGCAGACGTTTGATTGAGAAGGTGCGCAAGCTGTCGATGAACCTCGATATGCGACTTCCGCGAAGACGTCGGCAGGAAAGCAGTCCCGTTGACCGATCTGCCAGGGCGACGTCGCCCAAAAAGACGTCTGCGCAGGCCCTAGACGCTGCCCGTCAGGCCATCTCCGAGCTCGGTGCCGATGCAGATCGTCAAGCGCTTCTGGCACGAGCCGATGCAATCTGGAAGCGCCAAAGCTGTGTCAGCCACTGACGCAGCGCCCTGTGGATATATTGCAATTAAGGGTACAGAATCTGCCGAAAACGCTTCCAATCCGCAGAATCTGATTAATTAGGGTACAGTGACAACACCATTGGCCAATGCGAGCCGGTGCAGCCAACTTGACAGAAGCTCTCCCGGAGCCGGAGCGACATCCACGGGCCAGCCGCGTCCCACCTCGCTGGCATATCGGCGCGCAGGCGTGACGGTGATCCCAGGTGAAGACCGGTTCACGTCATCTCGTCGCGCAAAGCAGCGTTCCGGCGCCTCGACAGTGGAATGTAGTTAAGGGATGCAATGCTCGCTTCGGTGATTTGCTCCTCACCGTTCCTGATCGCGGCAATTGCGGCATTGCTGACAATGTCGACAACCTCTCCGATCAAACCTTCCGACAGATCATGAACGATCCTCGCCAGTGGCTGGCGCGAGAGCTCCGAGGGTAGGGCAAGCGGCATGCTGGCCTCAAGGCTGTCGAGGAGCGTTGCGAAATCCTCATCATACCCCCACCTCGGAATAGGGATCGTGTCAAACCGCGATCCCATCTCCTCGGTATTGTGGATTGCGTCGTAGACCGCGACCTCACCGACAAGCACAGGCGAAATGTCATGAACCCTGGCCATTCGGCGCAGGAACGAAAATATGGCTTTGACGTCCTGCCGTCGTCCCCGCAGGGCACTGTGGAATTCATCGAAAATGAGCACGCGGGGCTTCAGGCTTTCCAGCAGATGATCCACTTGCTCTCCCGCGCGTGACAAGCTTCTCCAGCCAGCTGCCTGAGGGGCGCGCAGGCCGGAAAGAATGCTGGCATAGAAATGGGATAGGCCGGCGCCTTCCCGGGTCTGGATTACCCAGACCCTTTGCCGATCCGACTGTCGTAAATGCTCGATGGCGAAGCGTTCGGCAATCATCGTTTTGCCGTTGTGATAGGGGCCCGCCAGCAACACGCCCCGCGGGCGCAAGGAGGATGGCCGGTCTAGCAGAAGATGCATGGCGTCGTGGGCTTTGCCAGCGACCGGGTGGCTGATCCAGCGCGGCCCTCGGATATGGGTAATCCGAAGCGCATCCTCGGAACCAAGTAGCAACGCGGCGGAGGGAAGGAGGTGATCCGCCATCTCACCAATCCTCCACCGGAAAGACCCGTCGCGGGCGGTCCCGGGCCGGGCCCTCGCGGGTGGGTGCCGGGGAAGGGGCAAGTTTCTGATAGGGTTTTGGAGCATCGGCCGCATGTCTGGCGCGGGTCAATGCCTTCATCTGCTGTTTTCGCGATGCCGACGCATCCACGGTCGCGGCGATTTCGCGCCGGATCGCCGTTCTGTCTTCGACCGGGCGTCTTCCGGATTCGCGCAGCCGGTTTCGTTCGGCCTTGTGTTGCCACAGGGTGATCGGTTCGGACAAGCCGTCTCGCCGGCCGACCGCGCGCCAGGCTCCGGTATCGGGATCCCTGAGGTAGACGTGGCTCATGTCGCGCGGGTCGTAGCGAAGATCGAAGGCCTCCAGCCGGTCGCGCCGGGCGATCGATGGGCCGAGCCAGGGATCGAAATAGTCGATGGCGAAAAGGCTGATGCCTTGAGGTGAAATCCTGCGGGTGGTGTTGGGGAGGAAATTGAGCAAAACATCCATGGGATTGTCGGCGGGGCCTTCCATCACACGGCGCTTGCGTTCCCAATCATCCATCGGCACGGTCAGTTTCCGAGCGTTCTGGCTGAGATTGTGGTCAATTATCGCCAGTGCGATACAGCGTTCGAGGTCCGAGAAGCTGAGCTTCGCCCGGTCCGCGGATAGGTATTCACCCCGGTCCGCGATGGAGCGCCCGGTCTTTCCTGGCAATGACCGCAGCACTGTGTTCACCTTGCCGAGAAGGCGTTCGACAACACCGCCACGATGGACGGTCCCCTTGTTCCGGGTTTGAATGGCGATGCCATACTCCGCACATCCTCGGGTGAAACTGGCGCTTTTGAATTCCATTGCGGAATCCACCACGACCTGCTTCGGACGGCCAAACATCGGCCAGGCATGATTGATGTTGCGTTCGGCCAGCCAGTCTTCCTTGCGGCACATCGCCTGCGCCAGACAAAGCGCGACCGACAGGCGCGACGGTTGCTCTAGGGTCAGACAGAACCCGATGATTGCGCTTGTCGCGACATCCGCTGCGATCGTAAGGTAAGGCCGACCGACAAAGATACCCTGACCGTCGATGATTTCCACGAACTGGATATCGGCAGGGGTATGGTCGATCTGGACCACGTCAAGGGCGTGCTTGGCCCGGATATAGCCAGGTCGAGGTTTCAGACGGCGCAAGCTTTTTCCGCCGGAGTGTCGCCGACGTGCGATCTCTTCTGGTGTGAACAGCAGCGGGATGCGCTTTGCGACGGTGACGTAGGCTGGCGGAGAAAGCCCCTCGCTGGCACAGCGTGCGCGAATTTCCTCGATGATTGGAGCGAGGTCTGGTTGCTCGGGCCGAAGCCACATTTCCCGCAGCGTTTGCGCAATGATTTCCTCGACGGCCTGGCTGATCCTTGTGCGTCTGGCACCGCTCGTTCTTGGCAGAAGGGAAGACACTCGGCGTTCGTCACGGTATCGGCTCAAGTGGTTGTAGATCTGGCGCGCCGACAGGCGCAATTCGGACGCCGCGCGCGCGACCGCGTCTCGCATTGGTTCCGTGCCATCTAGAATGCGGTCCAGCTCTCGCGCAATGCGCGTGGCCTTGCTCCAGGCCTCGTCAGAGGGTTCCTGTCCGTTCAGCGTCATAAGCCGGTCGTCTCAGAGTGTCTCAACATCATTTTCCGCCCTAATTCTCTCGCTTATTGAAATGCGAGATAAAAATTGAAATCGCAACGTAATATTCTACGTCTATTTCCGCCTCATCCTGCTGAAATCGTTTAAGAACCTTTTGATGAAACGACAATGCAATTGCGACAAAGAGGATCTCTGGTTTCTGCCTGGGCCACTCGAGGAAGAACCGGATGATTTGCTTCCCGGGCCACGGGCAGAACCGCCCGACACTGCTGTCATCGCAGACTGGGCAAAGGCAGAAAGCGTTCACGCTGCTCGACTGGCACGGGTCGCTGGACGTCTGGGTGCTCTGGATGACCGGCTGCTGCGTGGCCCGGAAGGTTGGCGGCATAGGCTCGCGTTGATCGAGGCGGCGGACCTCAGCTGGTTCGCAGGGGATCGGGTGAGTTCTGATCGTCTGGCGCTCTGGGTATCGATGCGGTTGTCAGGCGCACAGGATGACCCAAATGCCCTGGCAAGAGTTGGATGGGCTGTTCGGCGCCTGACAGGCGGCCCCGGACCAAAGGGCGATTTGGCCGCCTTCCTGGATCGCCGTGATCCCGAGAACATTGAGGACAGTGCCGAGCGTCTCAAAGATCGCGCGGGCGGATGGCTGAAGGTATTGGCAGCTGCGGCCGATCTTCATCCAATCACGCGGGCTTGCATGGGGTATCACCTCTGGAGCCTCGCGGGCCTCGGACAATACGGAGACCAGATCGAAGCCGCCGTCACCGCGTCCAGGATCGCGGCAAGCGATGGCACCGGCGCCATCTTCGCACCGCTCGCTATGGGCGGGGCAGGGGGGCTGCGTGCCTCGGGCTTGCCGCCCGAACGTTTGGCCCGCTGGCTGGATGGGATGAGCAGCGCGATTTTATCGGCGATGCGAGTACTTGACGATACTGAAAGGTGGGCGGCGCGGGCGGAGTCCGACATGGCGCATTTGTCGGGTCGCACGCCGGTCGCCTTGCGTAAAGCTTTCTCTCAGTGGCCATTGGTCTCTGCACCAATGGCTGAATCCGTGACCGGAGCCAGTCGCGCCGCCATTCAACGCAATCTGGCGTGGATGGAAGAAAGCGGTTTGATCCGCGAGGTGACAGGGCAGGGGCGCTTCAGGATATGGACTCTCGAAAACTGAAAGTCGATTCCCGGGTGTGCTGGTTAATTTCAATGTGCCAGCATGACAGAGATTGTCATGCCGCGATGTTGCTACAAATGCAAACCGGATACGAGGCTGTCAAATGGACTTTCTCAAAAGCTGCCAATCTGTTGCGCGTCGCTGACATGGCGACCT
This sequence comes from Pseudophaeobacter sp. 1A16562, assembly GCF_041008785.1. Taxonomy (NCBI): domain Bacteria; kingdom Pseudomonadati; phylum Pseudomonadota; class Alphaproteobacteria; order Rhodobacterales; family Roseobacteraceae; genus Pseudophaeobacter; species Pseudophaeobacter sp. 1A16562. The sequence goes on from NZ_JAXGFT010000016.1 coordinate 86,009, forward strand.
CGCGGTATGACGGAATCCGCTTGCAGGACGTGACGGACGAGTTCGGTTGCTTTATTGCGCACCTTCGAGAAGGAGATTCGATTGTGCACTGCAGCAGGATGTCTTCCTTGTTCTTCACATAGTAACAGAGGGCAGGCTTGGAAACATCGAGCAGGTCGGCCAATTTGCCAATTGACGTTTCCGAATACCTCTTGGTGGTGAACTCGTGCGCGGCCGTATCCAGCAACACCCAGCGCTTCAGCTTCTGCTGATGCTCGGCATCCTTGGCCTTGCGGGCGAATTGATCAGGTTGCGGCTGCGTCCTCCTTAATCATGTCGGCGGATTTTTCACCGATCATGATACAGGTGGCATTGGTGTTGCCGTTGATGATCTCGGGCATGATTGAGGCATCGGCGACACGCACATTGGCCAGTCCCTTGACCTTGAGCCGCGCATCGACCACGGCCATGTCGTCGCGGCCCATCTTGCAGGTGCCGACCGGGTGATACGCATGGTTGACCTCGGCGCGCAGGTAGTCGTCGATCTCGGCATCGGTATTGAGATAACGCTTTGGGTAAAGCGGCTTGGCGATCATATCCTTCAGCGGTGAGCCGTGCAGGATGTCCTGCGTCACCTTGAAGGCATTGCGCATGTCCTTCAGGTCATCGGCGTGATCCAGCAGGTTCAGGTCGATATTGGGCTCGGACCCCGGGTTGGCGTTCTTGAGCGTCAAACGCCCCCGGCTGCGCGGGTGACCGATATTGACAATCATGGTAAAGCCCCACTTGATCATCGACATGTAGTCATGGGCATGGTTGCGATAGGGCAACGGCACCATGTGAAGTTGGAAATCCGGGTTGTTCTTACCCGGCTCGGACCGCAGGAAGCCACCCGCCGCTGTGGGCGGATTGGCGAGCCAACCTTTGCGCCTGGTGAAATACTGGTAGAAGGCACCAAGGTTCTTGAGCGTGCCCAGTGGGCCAAGGGAAATTCCGGTGCGTTTCTTAGATTTGAACACGAACATCACGTCCGGGTGGTCATGCAGGTTTTCGCCCACGCCGGGCAATTCATGCTGCACCTTGATGCCATGTTTCTCCAACTCGGCCCGGGGTCCGATGCCCGAGAGCATCAGGACTTGCGGCGAGCCGAAGGCCCCGCCGCTGACGATGACCTCCTTGTTCACCCCGACCCGCTTGGTTTCGCCGCCCTGGTCGTATTCGACGGCCACCGCGCGCCCGTCTTCCATGACGATCCGGCGCACCGTGGCCTTAACCTGGATATCCAAGTTCTTGCGGTCCGTGATCGGGTCGAGATAGCAGAACTTGACCGAGGCGCGTTCGCCGTTCTTGGTGGTGAACTGGTAGATGCCCAGCCCTTCGCGATTGGCGCCGTTAAAATCCGGGGTCTTGGGGTATTCCAGCTTCTCGCCCGAGGAGAGGAAGGCGTTGTAGAAATCAAACGAGGCATCGCCGTTGCTGACATGCAAGGGACCGCTGTCGCCGTGATAGTCATCCGCACCGCGTTCGTTGTTTTCGGCCTTTCGGAAATAGGGCAGCACCTCGTCATAGCTCCAGCCTTCGTTGCCGAGTTCGGACCAGCGGTCATAGTCACCGGATTCGCCACGGATATAGACCATGCCGTTCATGCCGGACGAACCGCCCAGCATCTTGCCGCGCGGGTTATAAAGCGCACGGTTGTTAAGATTTTTCTGCGGCGTGGTGTTGAAGCGCCAGTTCAGCTTGTTGATTTTGTAGTTCTGGATCAGCCCGGCGAACATGCCGGGAATCGAAACGAATTTCGAGTTACCCGGACCCCCTGCCTCGAGAAGCGTGACGGTAGTGTTCGGATCCTCGGATAGCCGCGCGGCAACCACTCCTCCCGAAGATCCTCCACCAATGACTACATAATCTGCCATTGTTACTCTCCCTGTTACCATTTTTTGTGTCTGTGTCAGACGATTTTCTTCATGACCGCCAAGAGCGTGTCGGTGAGCCTGCTGTAGGGCGGATTCAGAAGGTTGGCCGAGTTCAGCCGCGCCTGCCGGAAGACCGGCTTGTGGGCGCTGAAACTGTCAAACCCAGCCTTGCCGGTATGGGTGCCCATGCCGCTGGCCCCAATGCCGCCGAAGGGCAACTTTTCCTGGAACACGTGGAACAGGGTTTCGTTGACGCACATCCCCCCGGCCCAGGTGTTTTGCAGCATGTGTTTTTCACGGGCGCGGTCATGGCCAAACCAATAGAGCGCCAACGGACGGTCATGGCTGTTGATATAGCCCGTGACCTCATCCAGGCTGTCATAGGTCTTGATCGACAGAACCGGGCCGAACACTTCCTCCTGCATCACTGCCATGTCGTCGCTGGGGTTGATCACTATATTCAGCGGCAGAATCCGGTTGTTGGTATTGCCCTCGCCACCATCGGGGTTGACCGTCACCACCTTTGCCCCCTTGTCACGGGCATCGGTGACCACATTGCGCAGCCGGTCGTAATGGCGGTCCGAAACGATCGTGGTGTAGTCTACGTTGCCATCGAGGTTGGGAAAGAACTTGGTAAAGCCCTTCTTCATATCCCCGACGAACCCATCAAGCTTTTCGGTGGGCACAAAGACGTAGTCCACTCCGATACAGGTCTGGCCACAGTTCAGCACCTTGCCGCGCAGGATCGAGCTGACCGCCTTGGCCGGATTATAGGAATGGTCGATGATCGCGGGGCTCTTGCCCCCCAGTTCCAGCGTGACAGGCGTCAGGTTGGGTGCCGCGGCCTGGGCGATCTTGCGCCCCACGGCGGTGGACCCCGTAAAGATCAGGTGGTCAAAAGGCAGTTCGGCAAAGGCATTGCCCAGCTCGGCCCCGCCGGTGACGACGGCCAACAGGTCCTCGTCAAAATTGTCGGAAACGAGATTGCCCAGAAGTTCGGTTGTATGTACCGTGACCTCGCTGGGCTTGATCATCATACGGTTGCCTGCGGCCAGCGCATGCACCGCCGGAAGAAGCGCGATGGCATAGGGATAGTTCCAGGGAGCGATATTGCCGATCACTCCTAGGGGCTGCGGCACCACCTTGCATGTGGCCGGCAGCGAATGCAGGCTTGTGCCCACCCGGCGCGGGCGCATCCATTTGCGCAGGTGACGGCGGGCATGTTTGGCGCCCTGGATGACAAGGAACAAATCGCTCAGCGTGGTTTCGCGCACCGAGCGGTTGCCGAAATCCTTGTCGATGACATTACAAATGTCGTGCTTGTGTTTCTCGGTCAGTTTCAGCAGCTTTTCGACATTGCCGCACCGTTCTTCGTAGGACGGGTAGGGGTTGGCATTGGAGGCGGCTTTCTGGCAGGTGAAAAGCGCCTTGAGATCGTCGATGGAGGTGTCAGGGACGATAGGCGTGGCATAGGAATTCATGGTTAGTCCTTTGTATCAATTTCGAGGAAGCGGCGCAGCATATCGCAGGCCATTGTCTGTTCTTCGGTCTTGAACATCCTGCTCTCCTATCGCGCCAGCACCGCACCAAGCTTCACAGCACCAACCCCATCGAGCGCCTGAACAAGGAAGTGAAACGGCGCGCAGATGTCGTCGGCATCTTCCCCAACGAGGCATCCATCACCCGCCTAATCGGCGCCGTGCTGTTCGAGCAAAACGACGAATGGCAGACCGCCAGCCGTTATATGATGGTCGAGGCATTCGCACAGATCGACAACGAGGAGACAGACCCAATTCTCAGCATCAAAGCCGCCTGATCATGACCTCGGGCCACCCGACAAATTACACCACGTGCGCGGACACTAACTCCTACTCGTTGCCGCTGTCGGGAGCGGGACCTGTCAGAAATCTGCGATGTGTAGCCGACTGAATTTGTTCGGTGTTGCCTGTTCGGCATTCCTGAAGCGCAAGCACACATGATTACCGACAGGCAGCAATTCCTGTGAGATTTCCTTCGCGAACAACGAGTCTCGCCCGAAAAAGCTGTCACTCTGATTCTCGGTTTTTTACAGGTTTTATGAACCCCCATTCGAGCGTTTCTTCCAAGGTGCTGTAATAGATAAGGAAATTTGATGTTGACAGCGCAGGCTTATTATTACTTACTAGTCAGTAAATAAAGGTGAGCATATGCAACATGTAAATGTCATTTTGGAGACGCGGGGATCGGCGGCCTGGTTGCGCCTGAACAGACCCACCGAGTTGAACGCTCTTTCGCGGGACATGGTTTTGGAGCTTGGGGAGGCGCTTGAGTGCATTCGTCGTGACGAAAAGCTGCGCGTTGTGGTGCTGACCGGCAGCGGCCGGGCGTTCTGTGCGGGCGCTGATCTCAAGGCGGTGCAAGCTGGTCTGTCAAAGGAGCGGTCCGAAGACGGCGATTTCCTTGATGCCGTAGCGGAGGTTTTTCAGATTCTCCGCGATTTTCCCAAACCCGTCATTGGTGGCCTGAACGGCGTGACCGTCGCCGGCGGTCTGGAACTGGCCATGTGCTGCGACGTACTGATCGCCGCAGAAAGCGCGAAGATCGGTGATGCGCATGCCAATTTTGGGGTCTTTCCGGGGGCCGGTGGCGCTGCTGTCCTGCCCTCTCGGATTGGCCTGCCGAACGCTAAATATCTGCTGTTTTCCGGCCGAAGTCTGCCGGCGCGCGATTGGTTGCGCATGGGGCTTGTGCAGGAAGTTGTTGCCGATGATGCGCTTGAGGCTCGTCTGGACACGTTCGCAAGTGATCTGGCTGACAAAAGCCCGCTCGTCCTGTCGCGCATGAAAGCGGTCGCCAACGCGTCAGTAGATATGTCGCAAGCCGAAGCTCTGGTCTGGGAATTGTCGGTCCTGCGCGACCACCTGACATCAAACGACGCTGCCGAAGGGCTGGCGGCGTTTTCGGAGAAACGCAAACCGGTCTTTGCCGGAAACTGATGAGGACCAAGATGGACAAGGTTTACATAACCGGCGTGGCGATGACGCGCATGGGACGCCTGGACGGGGCGACTGTGAAGTCGCTGTCCCGCGAGGCCGTCACCGGGGCCCTGGCTGATGCCGGGATTTCCGCCGGTGCGGTCGAAGCCGCCTATTTCTCGAACGCCACCCAGCGGCATCTGGAAGGCCAGTTGATGATCCCGGGCCAGATCGCCCTGCGCGATATGGGGATCGAGGGCATTCCGGTTGTGAACGTCGAAAACGCCTGTGCCAGCGGATCAACCGCCCTGAACCTGGCGGCGCAGTTTCTGAAGGCAGGCGAAGGAGACGTGGCGTTGGCCGTCGGGGCCGAGAAGATGTGGACTGGTGACAAGGCCAAGATGTTCAGCTTTTTCGACTCGGGCTGGGAACTGGCGACTGCCGAGGAGAATGAAAAACAACTGCTGGCGCTGGGACATGGGATCGATCTGCCGGAAGGCAGCGAGTCCGAAAAACCCTATTCCGTTTTCATGGCCGTCTACGCCGCCTTTGCCCGCGCGCATATGCGCCTCTTTGGGACGACACAGGCGCAATTCGCGGCCATCGCGGCCAAGAACCACATGCATTCGGTGGAAAACGACAAGGCGCAGTTCCGCGATCCCTACACTGTTGGCGACGTGCTGGGCGCGCCGCCGATCACCTATCCGCTGACCCTGCCGATGTGCGCCCCGATGAGCGATGGCGGTGCTGCGGCGGTGCTGATGACCGAAGCGGGCATGAAGCGCCACGGCATTTCCCGAGACCGCGCCATCGAGTTGCGTGCCAGCGTGATCCAGACCGGTTCGGACCGGGATGGCGACGACTTTGAAAACCATCTGACCGCTAAGGCGGCCCGGCGCGCCTATGAGAAGGCCGGGCTTGGGCCCGAGGACGTCTCGGTCGCCGAGGTGCATGACGCCACTGCTGTGGGCGAGCTGATCCAGATCGAAAACCTTGGTCTTTTTCCCTTTGGTGAGGGCGCGGCAGCCTCCGAACGTGGCGAGACCACGATTGGCGGGCGTGTGCCGGTCAACCCGTCGGGTGGGCTGGAGTGCAAGGGCCACCCGATCGGCGCCACCGGTCTGGGGCAGGTCTATGAGCTTGTCAGCCAGCTGCGCGGCGAATGCGGCACGCGCCAGGTCGAAGGGGCAAAGGTGGCAATTGCAGAGAACGGTGGTGGGCTGATCGGGATCGAAGAGGCCGTGGCCTCGGTCCTGATTCTGGCACGATAGGAGAGCGAGATGTTCAAGACCGAAGAACAGACAATGGCCTGCGACATGCTGCGTCGCTTCCTCGATGACCAGATCGAACCGGAATACCTGAAGGTCAAGGATGCGCCGTTTGAAAAAGAGGTGATCCAGGGGTTCCTCACGCAACTGTCCGAATTCGGCCTGACCTCGGCCCCCCATCCCGAAGAGGCGGGTGGCATGGGGCTCGATTGGTCCACGCACCTGATGCTATTCGAAGAGGTCGGCGTCACGGCGATGGACATTGCGTTGCCGATCCTAATCAACGTGGTGGGCGCCGACCTTTTGCTTCGCCTTGGAACCGATGAACAACGCGCGCGCTATATCCCACAGCTTCTGGCGGGTGAGACATCCGTGGCCATCGGCATCTCTGAGCCGGGTGTCGGCTCGGACGTGGCGGCGGTCAAGACACGCGCCCGCAAGGATGGCGGCGATTGGGTGATTTCGGGCGAAAAGACCTGGATTTCGAACGGGCGTTTCGCCGATTTCCTGATCTGCACCTGCAACACCGGCGAGGGGTTGACGCATATCCTGGTCGACCGCAAGGAACACGGGTTCGAAACCCGCGACATCCCCAAGATCGGCCTCAATGCACAGTCGACCTCGCAGGTCTTCCTCGATGAGGTGCGGGTGCCCGTTGAGAACACCATCGGCGCCGAAGGGCGCGGGTTGCAGCAGACGCTGGTCGTGTTCGAACGCGCGCGGGTGCATATGGCGATGTGGGGCATCGCGCTGGCGCGCCGGGCGCTTGAGGAATCGATCCGTTACGCGCAAGAGCGCAACCAGCATGGCAAGCAGATCGCCGGGCATCAGATGATTGCCGACAAGATCGCCACCATGGCAACCGAGATCGACGCCGCGCGCCTGCTGACCCATCGTGCCGCCGGCATGATCGACCGCGATGAACGCTGCGACACGGAATGCGCCATGGCCAAGTGGTACGGCACCGAGATCGCGGTGAACGCCACGCGGCAGGCGGTGCAGATCCATGGCGGCAACGGCGTGACCCGCGAGTTCATCGTCGAACGCCTGGCCCGCGAAGCCATCATCGGGCCGATCCCGGACGGGACCACAGAGATTCAGAAACTGCTGATCGCCCGGTCCCTGACCGGTGTGGCGGCGTTCAAATAGGGGCCCAGGTCATGAAGATAGAAGGCAAGACCATTATCGTGACCGGCGGGGCCTCGGGACTTGGTGCTGCGACGGCAGAATACCTGCACGGGCTGGGTGCACAGGTGGCCATGTTCGACCGCGACATGGAACAGGGCACCGCGCTGGCCGACCGTTTGGGCGCGGACCGGGCCATGTTCCGGCAGGTGGATGTGACCAGCGACGAGCACGTGTCCGAGGCCATCTCGGCTGTGGTCGACCGCTTTGGCGCGCTGCATGTCGCCATCAACTGTGCCGGTGTGGTCAGCCCGATGAAGGTGGTCGACCGCGAGGGCGCACCTGCGTCTCTCGATGCCTTTCGCCGCACGGTCGAGATCAACCTTGTGGGCACGTTCAACGTGATGAGCCAGGCCGCCGCGCGGATGCTGGAAAACCCGCCCGAAGACGGGGAAGAGCGTGGCGTGATCGTCAACATCTCGTCCGGGGCGGCCTATGAAGGCCAGATCGGGCAGACTGCCTATGCCTCGTCCAAGGCCGGTGTGATAGGGCTCAACCTGCCTGCCGCGCGCGAGCTGGGGCCGAAAGGCATCCGTATCAACGCCATCGCGCCGGGACTGTTTGGCACACCGATGGTGATGAGCCTCGGAGATGAGGTCGTCGCCTCGCTCGAAGAAAGCGTCGAGGCCCCCAAGCGGGTGGGCCGGATGGAAGAATTCGCCCATGCCTGCGCTTTTCTGATCGAAAACAGCTACATGAACGGCGCGACCCTGCGTCTGGATGCCGCCACGCGGCTGCGGGCGAGGTGACGAGATGCTGACACGCAACGGTCCCCTCAAAGGTGTTCGGGTCATCGAAATGGCCGGGATCGGGCCTGCGCCCTTTGCGGCCATGCATCTGGCCGACATGGGCGCCGAAGTGGTGCGGATCACGCGCCCCGGTCAGGCTTTCCCCTTGCCGATCGATGAGAAACACAACCTGTTCAATCGCTCGCGGCGCAGTCTGGTGCTCGATCTGCGGCAGGCAAATGATGCTGAAAAGCTCTGGGGGCTGATCGAGCGGGCCGAGATTCTGATCGAGGGCTTCCGCCCCGGCAAGATGGAGAAACTCGGATTCGCTCCAGAGGCGGTTCTGGCACGCAATCCGGCGCTGGTCTATGGCCGCATGACCGGATGGGGACAGACCGGGCCGCTGGCACAGGCTGCCGGGCATGATCTGAACTATGCCGCGATCACGGGCGCGGTTCATGGGCTGGGCGAGGCCGACCGGCCCCCGCCCGCGCCAATGAACCTGATTGCCGATCAGGGTGGTGGCGCGATGATGCTGAATGTCGGCATCCTCGCGGCCCTGACCCATGCGCGCGCAACCGGCGAGGGTCAGGTGGTCGACGCGGCCATGTGCGATGGGGTCAACCTCTTGATGACCATGCAACACGGGCTGGCGGCCGGTGGGGCCTGGAGCGGCGAGCGCGCTGGCGATTTCATCAATGGCGGGGTGGCGTGGTATCGTTGTTACGAAACCGCCGACGGAAAGTTCATATCCATCGGCTGTGTCGAGCCACAGTTCTTTACCGAATTCCTGCGCCTGACCGGGCTGAGCGATGATCCGCGTTTTGCCGACCAATATGCGCCCGAGGCGCAGCCGGCCATGCGCGAGGCCCTGACCGAACTGTTCCTGACCCGGACACAGGCCGAATGGTGCGAGGTGCTGGAAGGCAGCGATGCCTGCTTTGCGCCGGTGGTGCCACTGGCCGAAGCTGCCACACACCAGCACAACCGGGCACGCGAGAGCTTTGTCACCGTGGACGGCATCGAAATGCCCGCCCCGGCCCCCCGATTCTCACAAACCCCGCCAGACATTCCGACAACCGGTGACGCCGGTTTCGTCGAAATGAACGAAATCCTAGAGCATTGGAGGGCCGCCATATGACCGGTCTGAGTTTCGCCGACGCCATACAGCTTTTGCTGGTCGGCCTGTCACAGGGCTGTCTCTACAGCCTGATCGCCATCGGCCTGGTGCTGGTCTACAAGGCTACCGAGCAGGTGAACTTCGCCCAGGGCGAGTTCATGATGCTGGGGGCCTTTGTAGGCTATCAGTTCATCGTGCTTTGGGGGTTGCCTTATTGGCTGGGGGCCTTGCTGACGCTCGTGTTCATGGGCGGGTTCGGTTACGGGGTCGACGCGCTTGTTGTGCGGCGGCTCACCGGGCAGCCGGTGTTCACCGTTTTTATCCTGACGCTGGCGCTGGGAATTGCACTGCGCGCCGTGGCCGGGATTGTATGGGGCTTTGGCAACTATTCGCTGCCTGCCCCGGTTGAGGGCAATCTGACGCTTGGGTCGGTCATCATTGGCTGGTCCAGCGTTCTGGCGATCCTGGTAACCGCCATCGTGGCCAGCGGGCTTTACGCCTTCTTCCGCTATGCCCGCCAAGGCGTGGCGATGCAGGCCTTGTCCCTGAACCAATTGGCGGCCTTTTACATGGGCATCCCCGTCAAGCGCCTGACCTCGTCCATCTGGGCCATGTCCGCAATCTTCGGCGCCATCGCCGGCCTGCTCCTGGGCCCGGTCACGCTGGTCTCGACGCAGATGGGATTTGTCGGCTTCAAAGCCTTTGCCGGCGCCATTGTCGGCGGGTTCGGATCGATCCCCGGCGCCGTTCTGGGCTGTTTGCTGATCGGCGTGACCGAGCCGTTCTTCGACATCATGTTCCCGACGTTCAAGGGCATCGGCGCCTATCTGATCATGTTCGTCGTGCTGCTGATCCGGCCCGAAGGGCTGCTGGCACAAATCTACGCAAAGAAGGTATAGGCTCATGCGCGTTCTTTTCCGCAAATCCTACAAGCAGGACATCCGCCTGTTTCGCGACCGCACACAGGCTTTCTGGTATCTGCTGTTCTTGTGTATCGCGCTTGCCGCCCCGCTGTTCCTTGACGGCTACTTTCTGGACGAATTGTCGTTTGTCTACATCTATGCCATCGCCGGCCTGGGTCTGATGATCCTCACCGGATTCTCGGGACAAGTGAGTTTCGGGCAGGCCGCCTTTGTTGCCATCGGCGCCTATGCTCATACCATCCTGCTCAGCCGCTACGGCGTGCCGTGGATCCTGTCGCTGCCCCTGGCGGCGCTGATCACTGGTTTGGTCGGGCTGGCCATCGGGCGCATCTGCGGGCGCATGCATGGCTTGTATCTCGCCATCGCTACGCTTTCGATTGCTATCGTGACCGAACGGCTGATCGGCGGCGGCGGCGATTTTACCGGCGGACATCGTGGCCTGCCGGTTCCGGGCATCGACATCTTCGGCATCGCCATCGACCAGAGCTGGAAGACCTACCTGTTAAATCTCGCCCTGTTTGTCGGCGCCATTCTGATGACGCGCAACCTGTTGCGCACACGGTCTGGCCGCGCCCTGATCGCGATCCGCGACAGCGAAGTTTCGGCCCGTTCGCTGGGCACGAATGTGGCCTTCTACAAAGCCTATGCCTTCTTCCTGTCGGCGGTGTTCGCCGGTCTGGCTGGTGGGCTTCTGGCGCATGCGTTCTACTACATTACACCGGAAACTTTCGGCATGGGTGAGAGCATTCGCCTGCTTCTTATGATCGTTGTCGGTGGGATCGGCACCATCCACGGGGCCATCTTCGGCGCGTTCTTCATCGTGCTGCTGCCCACCGTCCTGAGTTGGGTCAAGGTGCTGCTTCCCGGGGCCATAGCCACATCCGGCGGGTTCGACAGCCTCGCCTTCGGGATGATCCTTCTTGGCTTCATCCTGTTCGAACCTGATGGGCTCTATGGCCGCTGGGTCAAAATCCATCACTATTTCAACGTCTTCCCGATGTACAAGCGCCGCAGCTTCCAACGTCAGAAGACCTTCCTCAAGACGGAGCGTCTGAAATGAGCTGGCTTGAAGTCGAAAACGTGTCGCTGGCATTCGGTGGGCTGAAAGCCGTCGATAACCTGAGCTTCTCGGTGGAACCGGGCAAGGTATTCACCATCATCGGTCCCAATGGTGCCGGCAAGAGCACGGTGTTCAACCTGATCTGCCGCATCTATGACCCGCTGGAAGGCGATATCCGCTTTGGTGGCGAAAGCCTGCTGGGGGCCAGGCCCCACGAAGTGATCAACCACGGCATCGCCCGCACCTTCCAGAACATCGAATTGTTCGAGCATGCCTCACTTCTGGACAACCTGTTGATCGGCCGGTTCCGGCATGGGCGGTTCTCGCCGCTGAGCGAGCTGTTCTTCCTGCCCGGCCAATTACGCCAGGAACTGGAGCACCGCCGCAAGGCGGAAGAGGTTATCGAGTTTCTCGATCTCGAAGGCTACCGTCACGCCCGCGTCGCCGACCTGCCTTACGGCGTGCGCAAGAAAACCGAGATGGCGCGCGCGCTGGTCGCCAGCCCCGAGATCCTGTTGCTGGATGAGCCCTCCAGCGGGCTGACCACCGAGGAAACCGACGACACCGCCTTTGTGATCGAAGACATCCGCGAGGATCTGGGCATCACCGTGGTGATGATCGAGCACGACATGAAGCTGGTGAACAAGGTCTCGGACAAGGTTCTGGCAATCAACGAAGGCCGCTTCCTGGCCACCGGCAGCGCCTCGGAGGTGCAGGACGACCCGGATGTGCAGGCAGCCTATCTAGGGGGGGAAGCGGCATGAGCGAAGTTCTGAAAGTCCGCAATGTCGAAACCATGTATGGCCGCGTCATGGCGATCCGCGGTGTCAGCCTTTCGGTGCGCGAAGGCACCGTGGTCACGGTCATGGGATCGAACGGCGCTGGCAAGACCACTATCCTGAAAACCATCTCGGGGGCGCTCGACCCGTTCAAAGGTGAGATCACATTCAAGGGTAAGGCCATTACCGGCCTGGATCCGGATGTGATTGCCCGCACCGGTGTGGCCCATAGCCCCGAAGGACGCGAAGTGTTTGCGCTTTTGTCGGTGAAAGACAACCTGATGATGGGTGCCTATTGCCGCAAGGACCGCGACGAGGTGGCGCGCGATTTCGAAAAGGTGCTGGGCTGGTTCCCGGTCCTGCGCGAATTTCTCGACAAGCAGGCGATCTACCTGTCGGGCGGGCAACAGCAGATGGTGGCCCTTGGACGCGCCTTCATGGCACGGCCCAGCCTGATGCTGCTGGATGAGCCGTCGCTGGGTCTCTCGCCCCGGCTGATTTCCGAGATTTTCGCAATCATCAAGCGGATCAATGTCGAGGAAGGCATGACGATGCTGCTGGTGGAACAGAACGCCAGCGTCGCGCTTCCGGCCGCCGATTTCGGCTATGTGCTGGAAACCGGGCGGATCGTCATGGAAGGCGAACGCGACGTGCTGATGAACAGCGCCGATATCCGCGAATTTTACCTTGGCATCAAGGCCGACAGCGCGCGGGGCGACCGCCGCTGGAAAGCAAGGAAGACATGGCGATGAACGACATCTCTACACAAAACTGGACCCCGCCCGTCTTTGAAATCGACGGCTGCGACACACTGCCCAAGCTGTTTCGGCAGAACTGCCGGAAATTCGGGTCTGCGATCGCGATCCGCGAAAGGGATTTCGGCATCTGGGAAGAATACACCTGGACCGACTACTATCACCGGTCCCGGCAGGCAGGTTGTGCGCTGATGGCCTTGGGGGTCGATGCCGGCGACGTCGTGGCGATCATCAGCGAAGACAACAAGGAATGGGTGTTTTCCGATCTCGGCATCCAGTGCATCGGCGCGGTCACCCACGGGCTCTACCCGACCTTGCAGGAAAAACAGGTCGCCTATCAGCTCAACGACAGCGGCGCCAAGGTGTTGTTCGTCGAGGACGAGGAACAGCTCGACAAATACCTGCTGGTACAGGACGAGCTGCCGGGGATTGAAAAGGTCGTTGTCTACGACATGGAAGGCCTGCGCCGGTTTTCTCACGACAAGGTCATGGGATGGGAGGCGTTTCTCGAGCTTGCCGCGGACGGCGCCCCCGAAATGCACGCCGCCTTCGAAACCCGAATTGATGCCGGCAAGGGCGAGGACATCGCCACGCTGATCTATACCTCGGGCACCACCGGCGCGCCGAAGGGCGCGATGATCTCGCACCGGTTCTTTCTGGCGCAGGCCGACAACCACCCGGAAATGCCGCTGGGCCCGGGCGACGAAATCCTGACTTTCCTGCCGCTGTGCCACGCGGCCGAGCGCATCATCTCGGTCGCAACCCCGATCCGGCATGGCATCACCATCAATATTGCCGAAAGCGGTGAGACCTTTAATGCCGACATTCAGGAAGTGGCCCCGACTTTCATCTTTGCCGTGCCGCGGGTGTGGGAAAAGTTTTATTCCCGCATCTCTTTCATCATGAATGACGCCACCGCCTTTGGACGCTTTGCCTATACGCAGGCGCTGAAAGTGGCCGAACGCCGGGCAGATCTGCTGGCTGCGGGCAAACAGGTGCCGCTGGGCCTTTCCCTTTTTCACCGAGCGATCGATTTCCTTGTCCTGCGCAACATCCGCGTGGAACTGGGTCTGGCACGGGCGCATACGATCGTTTCGGGCGCCGCGCCGATCTCGGCCCGACTGCTTCGCTGGTTCAATGCGCTCGGCGTCTCTGTGCAGGAAGCCTATGGACAGACCGAGACTGGCATTGTCACTGCCACGGTTCCAGGCCAATCGCCCATCGGCTCGATCGGGCGGGCCATGCGCGGCGTCGAAGCCAAACTGGCCGAGGATGGCGAGATCCTGATACGCGCGCGGTCAAACTTCTCTGGCTACCTGAGCCAGCCGGAAAAGACCGCCGAGACCATGGTGGATGGCTGGGTGCATACCGGCGATGTCGGCAAGATGGACGACAATGGCGATCTGACCATTCTGGACCGCAAGAAGGACATCATCATCACCGCCGGCGGCAAGAACATCACGCCCTCGCAGCTGGAAAACGAGCTGAAATTCTCGCCCTACATCTCGGACGCGGTGATCATTGGCGACAAGCGCAAGTACCTAACCGTGCTGATCATGATCGACCAGGAAACGGTCGAGAAATACGCACAGGACAAGCGCATCCCGTTCTCGAACTACAAATCGCTCTGCGAAAGCGAGCCGATCATCGAGTTGATTGGCAACGAGGTGGACCGTGCGAATTCCGGATTTTCGCCGGTGGAACAAGTGAAGAAGTTCCGCCTGATCGACGTGCTTCTGACGGCTGAGGATGAGGAACTCACTCCGACGATGAAACTCAAACGCAACGAGGTCGAGCGTAAATACAAAGACCTCATTGAAACTATGTACTGAAACTTGAAAGGGAGGAAATCATGAAGAATTTTGCAACTGCACTGGCGCTCTCCGCGCTGGTCACCGGGGCGGCCATCGCTGGTCCGCAGGGCGTGACCGAAGATAAGATCACGCTTGGCAGCTATACCGATCTCAGCGGCCCGCTGGCTGTCTGGGGTGTGCCCGAAGCCAACGGCCTGCGGATGCGCGTGGACGAGATCAACGCCGCCGGCGGCATCCATGGCCGCCAGCTTGAGATCGTGATCGAGGACATGCAATATCAGGTGCCGCGCGCCATTCAGGCAGCCAACAAACTGTTGCGCCGCGACAAGGTCTTTGCCATGGTCGGCGCGCTGGGAACACCAATGAACCTCGCGGTCATGCCGCAGCAGTTGGAGGCCGGCGTTCCTAACCTGTTTCCCATGACCGCGGCGACCGAGATGGCCGAGCCGCTGCATCCAATGAAATACGCCTTCTTCCGCAGCTATACCGAGCAGTTCCGAGCGGCGGTTGCCTATTTTCATGAGAACGGCGGGTTTGTGACTCCCTGCGTGTCGCAGATCGCCAACGAGGCGGGCGAGTCGATGACGCTTGGCGTCGAACAGCAGCTACATGAATACGGCATGGAGATCGTTGCAAAAACCGAGCATGCGGCCACAGAGACCGACATGGTGTCTTCGGTCACGACCTTGAAGAATGCAGGCTGCGACATCGTCTTCAACGCCGGCAGCGTCAAGGACACGATCTTGACCGTTGCCACCTCAAAGAAGCTCGGTTTCGAACCGATCTTCGTCACGGGCATGATCCCCTACATGGATGCCGTGGCCAAGGCGGCAGACGGTGCAATGGAAGGGCTCTATCTGGTTTCGCCCTTCGTCTTCGCCGATGTCGCGACTTCGGAAGGCGAGGCCAAACGCATCCTGGAAACCTATGCAGAGACCTATGGGACAAAAATGGAGCCGCAGGCGCAGTTGGGCTATATTTTCATCGATTTGCTGGCCGAGGCGCTTGAAGCGGCAGGCCCCGAACTGACCACCGAAGGCTTCTTGGCTGCGATCGAGGCGATCAATGGCTATGTCGATCCGATCGGCGGCCAAACAATCAGCTTTGGCCCCGAAGATCACCAGGGGGTGGAAACGCTGATTCTGGCCAGGGTTGAAAACGGCTCCTGGACCGTTGCAGCCCGGGGCCTCGACTACTAATCTCGCCAACATGTCGGGCGGGAAGTTCTCTCGCCCGGCGCACAATTTATAGTGAGGGAAATGTGCCTGCGATCCAATGGCATAAAAAGACAAAAGACGTCGAGGAACAGCAGGAACTTAAACGCCGCGCAGTTTTGGATGTCGCGGCGAGTCTGTTCTCGTCGGTCGGCTACAAGAAAACCTCGCTCGATGATATCGCCGCTGAACTGGACCTGACCAAGCCTGCACTGTATTATTACGCCCGCAACAAGGAAAACATCCTAATGCAGTGCGCACTGGTTTCCCTGGAAAGGGTCGGTCTGTGCTTTGACGCGGCCCAAAGGTCAACTGGCAATGGCCTTGACAGGGTTCATGTGTTTTTTCGTTCCTACGCTGCATTGGTTGTGAGCGATTTCGGTTCCTCATTGATTCGCGAGGCGCGCCGCAACCTCACGGGCAAGAATCAGGAAAAACTGCGCCAAACCTTGCGCGACGGTCAGGAATTCCTTGAAGAGGTCATCGAGGCAGGTATCAAGGATAAGTCAATCCGCGAATGCTCGCCTAAAAGGCTCGCCCAGGTTCTGTTCTCGGCCTTCAACCAGATGCCGGAGTGGTACGATCCCGACGGTCCGGAACCTCCCGAGGTTATTGCCAACCAGATCCTTGAACTTGTCAGCGATGGAATACGAGCCTAGCGCACCCAATGCTGTGTTTTTGCGCTCAATTTCGGCATACAACCAGACCAGTCACAGTCGGGATTTCGGAATGCCGGTTGATTGGGGGGCAATTCATTCGGTGAAATCTGACGAAGATCGTTGCCCTGCCCACATATGCACAGGAGTATCCGCTACCGGCCATTTGATTATGCCGAGGAATGCAAGACGTTTGATGCTTGGTTCAATAGGGATAGGATTTCCGGTCGTTCCGCTTCACGAGGGATGGCGTTCAGGTTTCGCGGCGATTTCCGGCAGTACCGAACGACCACATATCCCTGTCATGGAACGCGGTCTCAATTCGCCCGAACGTAGCTTCCCGGTGCCGGCTCGATGGATTTGTACTTTCCGCGGTTGACGGGCTTTCGAGGCTTGACGGTCTTGCCGTCTTTGGCCTCGAGCCAGTCCGCCCAGTAGGGCCACCACGACCCCGGCATTTCCGTGGCCTTGGTCAGAAAATTCGCTGGTTCTGGCGGATAGGTGTCGCTTTTTCTGAAACCGTATTTGGCACGTTCGGTCGGGGGGTTGATGACTCCGGCAATATGGCCCGAGCCGCCAAGGACAAATTCAACCTCGCCGCCGAGTATCTGCGTCGCTGGATAAATCGAGGTCCAGGGGGCGATGTGATCCTCGGACGTGGCAAGTACGAAAACCGGCGTTTCGATCTTGCTCAGATCGATCTTGACACCGTTCATTTCCAATCCACCGGGCTGGCGCAGCCGGTTCTCTAGATAGACCTCTTTGAGATACCAAAGCAGCATGGCCGCAGGCAGTCGTGTGGAATCCGAATTCCAATACAAAAGGTCGAAAGCCCGGGGTTTCCGACCGCGCAGGTAATTGGCCTCGAAGAACGACCAGATCAAATCGTTCTCGCGAAGCATCGAGAACATGTCCTGCAAGTGATAGGCTTCAAGATAGCCTTTCTCTTCCATATGCGCACGCAGGACTTCCAGCCGGTTTTCATCGACGAAGACGCCGATTTCGCCCACGTCCTTGAAATCGACCATGGTGGCCAGTGTCGTGGCGGAATTGACCCGGTCATCACCAATGGCTGCGAGGTAAGCCAGCGTTGCCGTCACCAGGATGCCACCAATGCAGAAACCGAGGATATTGGCCTTTTCTTCGCGGGTGATGTCGCGAATGGCATCAAGCGCGGCCAGCGGTCCGAGTTTCATGTAATCAGCAAAATCCTTGTCCGCGTGATCGCTGGTCGGGTTGACCCAGGAAATCACGAACACGGAATGCCCCCGATCCAGCATGTAGCGCACCAGGCTGTTCTTCGGCTGCATGTCCAGAATGTAGAACTTGTTGATCCAGGCCGGGACAAACAGGATTGGCACACTGTGCTGGTCCGGTGTGCGCGGATGGTACTGGATCAGCTGCATCAGGTCGTTTTGAAACACAACCTCGCCTTCTGTCGTGCCAAGATCCTTTCCGACCGTGAACGCCGACGGATCGTTCGTCGCGATGTCCAGGCGCCCCTCACCGCGCTCGAGATCGTCGAGCATTTTGGACAATCCTTCCCGAAAACTCGCACTGTTGGTTTCAGTGAACATCTTACGCGCCGGAGCGTTGGTCAGCAGGTAGTTACTGGGCGACAGTGCGCTCATCATCTGCCGCGTGTAGAATCTGACACGCATATAATCTCTGGAATTTTTTGGAAGCTCTTCCAAAAGGTCATTGGTCGCGCCTTCAATCGCCAGGAACACATCGCGATAGGCTCGCGATATCGGGTCCTTTTCCCAACTCGGATCGCTGAAACGGCGATCTCGCACACCGCTTTCTTCATCGGGGCCTTGCAGTATCGCCTTCCACGAAGACTGGATCGCCATGCTGGCCTTTATCTGTGCATCAACCAGCTTGCCCGGCTCCTGCAGCATGTCGGCCCAGAAGGTTCCATAGGCTTTGGCAAGTGTCTTGGCGTCGATCAGGGAATACTCTGACCCGCTGGCCTTTTTGAGGGCCCGCACGTGCAGCTGTGACAGCACTTTTGTCGTGCGCAGGGTCAGATCCTGCATTTCCGTTGCGGCCTTTGCTGTGTCGGCTGTGTCGTTCGTTTTAGTCCACTGTGTCATCATCCGAGTCCCATCATGTCAAGTTTGTCTTTCTGGCGCATCCAAGCGGCAACGCCGTCCTGTCAAGCAACCCCAGGAACGTCGTGATACCCACGATGTCCTCTTTGTCGTCGTGGCGGCTGGTGGAATGTTCAGTCACAGGGGACACAATTTAAGTGGCTGACTAAAGGATCGTCGGCCATATCCTACGCGGCTTTTGTGCCCCGTTTGGCGCTGGAGGTCAGCTTGACAGTGGCCTCGCCGTCCACCACGACCTGCCCGCGGACGCGGCAGGTTGTTCTCAAGTTCGCGCGGCAGCGCTCGGTCTCGATTGTTTCGACAATCACTTCAGCGTGAACTGTGTCTCCTGGACGCACAGGTGCCACAAAATTCATCTCCTGCGAGATATAGATTGTTCCGGGCCCGGGTAGTTTGTTGGCAATCGCCGCGGAGATAGTGCTGGCGGTAAGAAACCCATGCGCGATCCGGCCATTGAACGGTGTGGTTTTGGCAAACTCATCATTGATGTGAATGGCGTTGTTGTCGCCGGATGCCCCGGCAAAGAGAACAATGTCGGCGTCGGTGATGGTTTTCGAGAACGTGGCGGTCATGCCCGGTTCGAGATCTTCGATGTCATATCCGTTCAGCTCGTTCATAGTGCGGTTCTCCTGATTTAGGCATTTACATGTTCGGATAATTTGGTCCGTCGCCGCCCTGCGGCGTGACCCAGTTGATGTTCTGGCTTGGGTCCTTGATGTCACAGGTCTTGCAGTGCACGCAGTTCTGGAAATTGATCACGAAGCGCGGGTCGCTGCCGTCTTCCTCGACCACCTCGTAGACGCCGGCCGGGCAATAGCGCTGTGCCGGTTCGCCGTATTTTGGCAGGTTGACCGAGATCGGCAATTTGTCATCACCCAGCTGCAGGTGGCTTGGCTGACTTTCCTCGTGATTGGTCATCGCAAACGACACGTTGGTCAGCCGGTCAAAGCTCAGCTTGCCATCGGGTTTTGGATAATCGATCACCTTGTGCTTGCTGGCCTCTTCGGTGGCCGCCGCATCGGTCTTGCCATGTTTCATCGTGCCAAAGAGCGAAAAGCCCAGCGTGTTGGTCCACATGTCCAGACCGCCCAGCGCCAGCGAGGGCAGCATCCCCCATTTCGACCACATCGGCTTGACGTTGCGCACCTTTTTCAGATCCTTGCCGATGGCGCCGCCCCGCACGTCGTCCTCATACGCCGTCAGCTCATCACCCGACCGCTCGACCTTAATCGCGTCAAACGCCGCCTCGGCCGCGGCCTTGCCGCTGAGCATCGCGTTGTGATTACCCTTGATCCGCGGCACGTTGACCATGCCCACCGAACAGCCCAACAGCGCTACACCGGGTGCCACCATTTTCGGCATCGACTGGTATCCGCCTTCGGAAATCGCCCGTGCGCCATAGGCCACGCGTTTGCCGCCTTCCAGCAGTTCGGCCACCATCGGGTGATGCTTGAAGCGCTGGAATTCCATATAGGGGAAGAGATGCGGGTTCTTGTAGTTCAGGTGCACCACGAACCCGACATAGACCTGGTTGTTCTCGAGGTGATAGATGAACGACCCGCCCCCGGCATTGCCTCCCAGCGGCCAGCCCATGGTGTGGGTCACCTCACCCTCGTTGTGCTTGTCCGGGTCGATCTCCCAGATCTCTTTCATGCCGATGCCGAATTTCTGCGGCTCCTTGCCCTTCGACAGGTCGTATTTGGCAATCACTTCCTTGGCCAGTGACCCGCGCACGCCCTCGGACAGAAACACGTACTTGCCGTGCAGCTCCATGCCGGGCTCATAGGCCGGCCCCGGTGTGCCATCGGCTTCCTTGCCGAACTCACCGGCCACAACACCCTTCACGCCGCCGTTTTCGTCATAAACCAGCTCGGAACAGGCCATGCCGGGGAAAACCTCGACGCCCAGCTCCTCGGCCTGCTCGGCCATCCAGCGACAGACATTGGCCATGCTGACGATGTAGTTGCCGTGGTTGTTCATCAGCGGCGGCATCGGAAACCCCGGCACCCGGATCTGACCGGCCTCGCCCAGCATGTAGAACTTGTCGGAGGTCACCGGGACGTTTAGCGGCGCGCCCTTTTCCTTCCAGTCGGGGATCAGCGCCTCGAGCCCCGAGGGATCGAGTACTGCGCCGGACAGGATATGCGCCCCCACTTCCGAACCCTTTTCCAGCACCACCACGTCAAGCGAACTGTCGAGCTGCTTGAGACGGACCGCGGCGCTCAGACCCGCAGGCCCCGCGCCGGCGATCACCACATCATATTCTATCGTTTCTCGTGCAGATCCAGACATCTCAATGACCTCACGCAACGCTGTGCAGATCAGAGGGTGCCAGCGCCAGAACGCTCGACGCACCATCCGTCGCCGCGCTCAGCCGTGCCAGCGCCTCGGGGAAGACTTGCTGCGCATAGAATTCCGCCAGCCGGATCTTGGCGCCGGCATGGTCGGATTGGCCACCCGCGGCAGGTTCCCCAGCGGCAGCAAGCGCCGCATCGCCCAAGGCCCAGGCGCCCAGCGAAAGGCCGAAGAGCTCTAGCACGTTCATTGCCGACGCGGCCTGCGTATGTGCGGTTTCCTTACCCGCATCAAGCAGCCATCTTGTAGCGGTTTCCACCGTATCGGCAGCGTGCGAAACGCTGCGCGACAAGAGCGTCCAATCACCGTGCGGGCTGCTCTCGCAGGCAAGTTCCGCCGCGCTCAATCGCATGTCGTCGATGATTTCCTGAACCGCCGCACCGCGGTCGCGCAGGATCTTGCGCCCGGTCAGGTCGAGTGCCTGAATGCCCGTGGTACCCTCGTAGATCGTGGTGATCCGGGCGTCGCGCAGGTGCTGTGCTACACCGGTTTCCTCGATATAGCCCATGCCACCATGAACCTGAATGCCAAGCGAGGCGGTCTGGATCGACATCTCGGTCGAACAGCCTTTGACAACCGGGATCAGTAGATCAACCCGGCGCTGTGCACGGTCCCGGGCCTCGGGGTCGACGGCGCGATGCGCAAAATCCAGCGCCGCCGCGGCGCGGTAGGCGAGAATGCGGGCGGCTTCGGTGCGGCTCTTCATGATACCCAGCATGCGGCGAACATCTGGATGGTGAATGATTGCGGCCGACCCCTCGACCCCGTCAACCTTGCCCTGCCGGCGGTCGGCTGCATACGCCGCCGCGTCCTGGCAGGCATGTTCGGCAACGCCGATGCCCTGGATTCCCACATTGAGCCGGGCGTTGTTCATCATCGCGAACATATACTCCAGTCCACGGTTGACCTCGCCCACAAGGTAACCGACGGCGCCACCGCTATCTCCAAATGACAACGTGCATGTCGGGCTGGCATGAATACCCAGCTTGTGCTCAATCGAAACGCAGTGCACGTCATTGGGAGCGCCATCTGGCATCACCTTCGGTACAACGAAGAGCGAGATGCCTTTGACGCCCGCCGGAGCATCAGGCAGTCGGGCCAGCACGAGGTGGATGATGTTGTCAGTAAGGTCATGCTCGCCGTAAGTTATGAAGATCTTCTGGCCGCTGATCCGGTAGCAATCGCCCTCGGGCACCGCCTTTGACCGTATCGCGGCCAGATCAGACCCTGCCTGCGGTTCTGTCAAGTTCATGGTTCCGGTCCATTCGCCGCTCACCAGTTT
Organism: Pseudophaeobacter sp. 1A16562; assembly: GCF_041008785.1. Lineage (NCBI taxonomy): Bacteria > Pseudomonadati > Pseudomonadota > Alphaproteobacteria > Rhodobacterales > Roseobacteraceae > Pseudophaeobacter > Pseudophaeobacter sp. 1A16562. Next base: position 108,111 of record NZ_JAXGFT010000016.1, read on the forward strand.
GGGCAGGTAGGTCTCTTTCAAGGTGTCCGAAGCATAGCATTCAAGCGCCTCGATCGCGCCCTGGGTCAGCATCGGGCAGAGCTGGAATGCCATGTTGGCGCCGTGGAACATCTCCTGGATGCAGGCATTGACCACGAAGGGCAGACCCATGCCACCGTATTCGGGGCTTGCCGACGGGCTGTTCCAGCCCATCTCGACCAGCATGTCGTAGACGGTTTTCCAGCCTTCGGGCATGGTCACCCGGCGATCTTCAAAACCCAGACCGGCGAGGTCGCCGGACCGGCTGAGCGGCGACAGTTCTAGGCCGGCATATTTGGCGGCTTCCTCGAGGATCGCGTCCACCATATCCGGCGTTGCCTCTTCAAGGCCAGGCAACTGGCTGATCGCGTCGAGATCACAAAGCTTGCGCAGAACGAAACGCATGTCCTGAAGGGGGGCGGTATAGGTCATTTTCTGACTCCAGATCAGAGCTTTTCGATCAATTCCGGCACGGCGGTGAACAGGTCGGCGACCAGTCCGAAATCCGCGACCTGGAAGATCGGGGCCTCTTCGTCCTTGTTGATGGCAACGATGACCTTGGAGTCCTTCATGCCGGCGAGGTGCTGGATCGCACCCGAGATGCCGACCGCAACATAGAGGTCCGGGGCCACGACCTTGCCGGTCTGGCCGACCTGCCAGTCGTTGGGGGCATAGCCCGAATCGACCGCCGCGCGCGACGCGCCGACAGCGGCGCCTAGCTTGTCCGCGAGGGCTTCGATCAGTTTGAAGTCCTCTTCGGAACCGACACCGCGGCCACCCGAGACCACGACGCCTGCCGAGGTCAGTTCAGGTCGATCGCTTTCGGCGACCTTGTCCTCGACCCATTCGCTGAGGCCGGGATTGTCACCCGCCGAGATGGTTTCGATCGGGGCCGAACCACCGTCACCGGCCGCATCAAAGGTCGAGGTGCGGAAGGTGACGACCTTTTTGGCATCGTTCGAGCGGACCGTCTGCACGGCATTGCCGGCATAGATCGGGCGTTCGAACGTGTTGCCGTCAACCACGCCCGAGGCATCTGAGATCACCATCACGTCCAGCAGTGCGGCAACACGCGGCATCACGTTCTTGGCGTCGGTGGTGGCGGGCGCAACGATATGCTCGTAATCACCGGCCAGCGACACGATCAGCGCAGCGGTGGATTCCGCCAGGCGGTGGCCGAGGCTTGCGTCTTCGGCGACCAGCACTCTGGACACGCCGTCGATCTTGGCGGCGGCTTCGCCCGCGGCGGCGGCAGAGCCCCCGGCACAGAGCGCGGTCACGTCACCCAGGGCCTTGGCGGCGGTCACGGCCTTGGCGGTGGCGTCCAGCGACAATTCGCCATTGTTCACTTCGGCAAGGAGAAGAACAGCCATTACACAGCCCCCGCTTCTTTGAGTTTCTCGACCAGTTCGTCGACCGAGCCGACGATGATCCCAGCGGCGCGGGCCTCGGGTTCGGCCGTGCTGACGATTTCCAGGCGCGGGGCGACTTCGACGCCGTAATCGGCGGCGGTTTTTTCGTCCAACGGCTTTTTCTTGGCCTTCATGATATTCGGCAGCGAGGCATAGCGCGGTTCGTTCAGGCGCAGGTCGACGGTGACGATGGCCGGCATTTTGACCTTGATAGTTTGCAATCCGCCGTCGACTTCGCGGGTCACGTTGGCGCTGTCGCCGTCGATCTCCAGTTTGGAGGCGAACGTCGCCTGTGCCCAACCCGTGAGCGCCGCAAGCATCTGCCCGGTGGCGTTCATGTCATTGTCGATGGCCTGTTTACCGCACAGAACGATACCTGGCTGTTCTTCGTCGATCACCGCTTTCAGCAGCTTCGCCACGGCGAGGGGTTCGATGTCGGTATGCACATCGTCGGCGGCGACAATCAGGATCGCCCGGTCGGCCCCCATGGCCAAAGCTGTCCGCAGCGTTTCCTGCGCCTGCTTTACGCCGACCGAGACCGCAATGATCTCTTCGGCTTTGCCGGCCTCTTTCAGTCGGATCGCCTCCTCGACGGCAATTTCGTCAAACGGATTCATCGACATTTTCACGTTGGCGAGATCAACGCCCGATCCGCCCGCTTTGACGCGAACCTTCACGTTATAGTCGATCACGCGTTTGACAGGCACCAGCACCTTCATTATGAGGCTCCTTTTTTTGATGTTCGGCCATCGGGAAGTGTCCGATGGGAAACGCGACTTCACTTGGTAGTTTCGTTCAGCTTCCAGAGATTGTTCACCACGTCACTGCCATCTTCGAAAACCCGGTTTAATGTGTTTTCAACTTGCCAAATGCAGCTGATTTTGTGGCTCGCCTTTTTGGCGCCCATGCCAACAATCGACGCAACCGCCACCGGGTACCTTGCTTGTAAGGTACATGTGGACGAGGTGTTTGTAGCTCTTGCTGTCCTTGATCCCCTTCAGGCTGAGGCTTTCCAATTGGGTGGACGACGTGCGGCAGCTGGCATCGCATGTCTTCGATCACAATCCTGAGCTGGCAGCCCTGGTTACAGCCTGCAGCAATGATTTCGTCAACGCGCACCAGATCGGCGACCCCTTTGGTTCCAAGACGACAGTTTTTTTGTCAGCATTTAGGTTTCCTTTTTACTGACTAGTAAGTAATAAATAGCTGAAGCAGTCAACAAAAAATATTGACGCTTTTTCATAAGCTTGGGGATAGCTATCAGAAGAAGCGGGTGCTTTGCCGCGTTCAAACGAGAATCAGAAGTAGTGTGTTATCGTGCCAAGCACATTGTCCGTTCAATATATGCGTTGCGGTCTGTGAACTCTCGTTTCTGCTTGCGCCCGCTCAGTGCCGGTCGGGAACAAGGGAAAAGCACATTTGCGACCCATCGGCTTTAGCCAAAAAAAGACGGGCTCTCGAATTCCCGAGGATCGCAAATACTTAACATAATTTCAATTATGCGATTTCTATCAAACCCCAGGGCACATTCTAAACTGGGTTGCGACAAATCCCCTATCTTGCTGAAAAGCAAGGAGAACGGACATGGCCCACACAGAGCTGGATTTACGTGAAAGACGCGCAATCGAAGACATGCTGAATGCAAAAGTGCCGGTGAGCAAGATCGCAGCGGAGATCGGCAGGCATCGCTCGACCGTGTATCGCGAGATCAAGCGGAACTATTTTGTCGACGATGAGCTGTCGTATCTGAACGGATACTACGGAATGAATGCTCAGAAATACGCATCCGATCGACGCGCACGGCGTCGCAAATTGATCCGACTTGTTGATCTGCGGTCCCATGTCATCGCTCAGTTGAAGATCGGCTGGACGCCGGAACAGATCGCTGGACGCCTCGGTTTTGATGGCCAGCCCGTGCGCGTCAGTCACGAGACGATCTACGCTTATGTCTACAGCGCTGAAGGCCAATCTGAGCAACTGGCGCGTCATCTGCCCAGTCGAAGAAAGAAACGGCAGCCACGCTACGCCAGACGGCCCAGAGGCCAGGTATTTCCACCGGATCGGTCCATTCATCAACGCCCGGACTATGTGAAGACGCGTGAGACTTTCGGCGAGTGGGAAGGCGATCTGATGATCTTTGAACGTTCTCAAGGCACCATGAATGTCGCCTCACTGGTCGAACGCAAGACCCGGTTTGCCGTCCTGTTCCGCAACAACGACCGCAGCTCGACGCACTTTATCAACAAGCTGATGGACATCATGGAACCCCTGCCCCAGCCAGCCCGTCGCTCCATCACCTTTGATAGAGGCTTCGAGTTCCGCGAGTGGCGCAAGTTAAAGTCCGGCATCGGCACCGACAGCTGGTTCTGCGATCCGCAAGCCCCATGGCAGAAAGGATCCGTCGAGAACCTGAACAAGCGGGCGCGACGATATCTCCCCCGAGACACCCAGCTCGCAGCGCTCTCAAATCGCACTATGAAGGCGATTTGTGACTACCTCAACGGAACGCCCAGAAAGTGCCTCGGCTGGCGCACCCCGACCGAAGCGTTCAGAGAAGAGATGATGAAACTGAGATAGCGGAAACCGTCGCAACGACCCTTGAGCCATCACAGGCACACGCTACCCTCAACTGCGACTCTTGTTAGAAAACAGTAGTTTATCTGACGAGAGGAATCGCTATGGGAACGTCTTACACGCAATTGAGTATCACAGAACGACGCAAAATAGAACGCTGGAGGCACGCTAAAGTCCCCGTTGACGAAATGGCACGGGTTTTGAAGCGCTGCAGGTCGACGATATTCCGCGAATTAAAGCGCAATCATTTCTCAGATGAGAGCATGCCGAAAAACGATGGGTATTACGGTGCAGCAGCGCATTTGATGCAGGCGGATCGTCGTGCACGGGACCGTAAGCTCATCAAATATCCAGAACTTTGTCAGCGTGTCATTGAGCGGATCAAAGACGGCTGGACGCCCGAGCAGATCAGCAACCGCATGATCCAAGAACGAGCAAAGCCGCGCGTGTGCCAAGAAACGATCTATCGCTACATCTATTCACGCGAAGGCCAGCGCGAGGATCTATGGTGGTACCTGCCAACGCATCGCGTCGCCCGACGTCCTCGACGCACCCGCCGACGTCGAGAACCCAAATTCCACCGTGATGTCAGCATTCTGTTCCGCCCCGATGACGTGGCCCACCGACGTCAATTCGGTCATTGGGAGGGCGATTTGATGCTGTTCAAACAAAAGCTTGGGCAGGCAAACGTCACTTCGCTTGTTGAACGCGTCAGCAGGTTCACGGTGATCCTTAAAAACCCGAACAAGCGCACCAAACCCGTGATGGAAAAGATCGTTGAGGCGATCAAAGACCTGCCCCATCCAGCGCGCAGATCGATCACCTTTGATCGTGGTTCTGAGTTTATGAACTGGCCACATCTACAAGCTGAGATTGGCACGCAAGCCTGGTTCTGTGATCCGTCCTCTCCGTGGCAAAAAGGAACGGTCGAGAACACGAACCGGCGTGCTCGGCGCTGGCTGCCTAGAAAACGTGATATCCGCTCAATGACGGATCAGGACATGAAAGAGATCTGTGACAGACTGAATAATACGCCCCGAAAATGCTTGGGATGGAAAACGCCTGCAGAGGTGTTCCGTGAAAAGATGATGGAGGAAATGCGATGAACCCCCTACCCTGAACCCAACACGAGTCGCGGTTCAAGTGGTGCGCACACAAATTTCGCTGTAGAATTCGCCCTTTACCTCCTCCCTGTGGGCGAATTCCTAGCGGCACCGGTATTGCCGGTGCCGCCCTTTTCCGAAAGAACGATTGAACGGCCCATTATGTTTGCGAGACGGATCATCCCGTGACCTGCGCATCGGCAGGCATCCCAGTCCGGCGATCTCGCGCCGTTCCAAGAATTCTTCTCTGCACCTCCGAATGTAACATATATCGCGTGGCGATATTTCGCGCAGCGTGTCCGTTTCGAGGGCATGAACTTGCGGGACCGAGTAGCACTGAACATCCAGGAATTGAGACGCGCCCGCGGCCTCAGCCAGGAGGAGCTTGCTCATCGGGCCGACGTGAGCCGCGGCCATATGGGCAAGGTCGAGAACGCCAAGTTCGCGGCCTCCCTCGGGCATTGCCAACTTATTTGCACCCGGCTGAATGCGGCCTGCTCCGCGCCCGTCATGCGGTCATCTCGAGTGCGTAGCCGTTCCAAAGATCAAAGGCATCGGATCGGGCGTGGCGGTAC
>NZ_JAXGFT010000017.1:0-107403 GCF_041008785.1 Pseudophaeobacter sp. 1A16562
GACGCTTGAGCAATTTGAGGGCTCCGCGCCCGGCGCGCTTGCCCAATCAGACGACGGAGAATATGAAAACCAGACCCGCAGACTCTCGTTATGAATAAGGGAGCCTCGGGGGGCAGGTCAGGTCGTTTCATGTTGTAGTGTTTCCTCCATTGTTCGATCAGGATCTGAACCTCACGCAGGCTGTAGAAGACCTCGCCACCGAGCAGTTCATCCATTGCCCGGCAGGCGCATGCAACGCATGCTGCCGAGAGGGGCGGAGCCGGGGGTTGAAACTCTTGCAATATCCGTTGTCCCAGGGTGAATCTGGTTCGATGTAGGACGTTCTGGCACCGACAGCCTTGATCCAAACCTGGGCGGCCTGAGCTTCGAACTCGGGGCCGTTGTCGGAGCGGATGAAGGCAGGGATGCCGCGCAGGACGAACAAATCGCTCAAGGCATCTATCACGTCGCCCGAGTTCAGCTTGCGCTTCACCTTGATCGCCAGGGGTTCTCTATGTCTCCCATAGGTCTCCCTTTATTCAGGTAAGGAAGGAAGAACTTGGGGTCTCCTCCGCTTTCTATTCATTACTTATACCTATTCCCTCCTAGCCTAGCCTAAGGGAAGAGGAAAGCTATGGGAGGGGACGCAAACCATGGGCAACCGCCCTCGTCAGCGACCAGCCAGCGTGCAAACCAACTGGGGCCGAAACTGGGGCGATCTGGGGCCTAACGGGTGGGCCGTATGCTAGATTTCTTAATGAGAAGGCCGATGGCTGGGGTGGTAGGATTCGAACCTACGATACACGGTACCAAAAACCGCTGCCTTACCACTTGGCTACACCCCATCGGTGAGGCGCTGTCTAAAGTTAGTTGCGGGGGGGTGCAAGAGGGTTTTTGAAAAAATCTGACATCCTTTTCCCAACACCGCAGGCGCCCCCCCTTATCGCCCCTTATTTCATTGGATTTTCAGAAGTTTGCAGCAAAATCACGCCTTTGCGATCACCACCCTCAACGGCTTCATGCGCCGCGACGGCCTCGGCCAGAGGAAAGACTTTCGCCACGGGAACCGACAGGGCCTCAGCCTCCAGGGCGCGATTCAAACGGGCGATCGCCGCCTCGCGTTGGGTCGACGTCAGCAGGTAGACCAGAGCCATCTCCAACGTGACCGCCTTGAACATCAGCGGATAGAAGGGCAAGGCGGGTTGCATCGCCTTTGCTGAGCCATAGGCCGTGATCCGGCCGTTCGGGGCGATCACTGCCGCGTCCACCTCGGCGTTGGCGCCAAACTCCACCTCGACGATCAGATTGACGAGCTGGCCGTGATTTGCGGCGATGATCTGGTCGCTGAGGTCCGTAGCGCTGTAATCCAGCACCGCGTCAGCCCCGGCCGCCAGAACACGGTCTCGCGCAGCTGCGGAACAGGTCGCGATCACCCGCGCACCGCCCCATTTGGCCAATTGTACAGCCAGAAGACCTACGGTCCCTGCCCCGCCCTGCACCAGAACGGTTTTGCCAGAAACCTCGCCACCGGAGAACACGGTATGACAGGCGGTCAGCCCCGGAATGCCAAGCGCGGCACCGGTTTCAAAATCGACCGTGTCAGACATGGGCACCGCCTGCTCCTGCGGCAGGCAGATCTCGCTTGCGGCGGTGCCATAGGCGCGCTGCCACTGACCGTTCCAGATCCAGACCCGCTGCCCGACTCGCGCCGGATCCACGCCTTCGCCGACTTCGGTGATAACGCCCGCGCCATCGCTATGAGGAATGATTGCGGGAAAGGGCAGTTCGGTGACGCCCGCCCGTGCTCCGGCCCGCGCTTTGACATCGGAAGGATTGACGCCGGAATAGGCCAGCGCGACGCGTACCTCGCCAGAGGCAAGTTCGGGTGCTGGCAGGGTTTCAAGGGACAGGACCTCTTGGGCAGGTCCGAAGGCGCGGTAAACGACGGCTTTCATGATGGGGCTCCATTTTCTGTGTCAGCCCGGAACGACGTCGGCCCGGACCTTTGACAGACAAGGAGCCTCAAGACGGCCACAGACACAAGGCGGTTCCCACAAAACCGCCGCCCCGATGAACAGAGACCCTCAGATTTGCCGGATGGCAGGCAGCAAGCGCCTCCCCTCCCTTCAGCGTGGTGCTCTGGATCAGAGAGGTATCAGTCCGGAACACCCGCCATTTTCAGCGCATGCCCCCATTCCTCTCCGGCAGGTCCTGCCGCAAGCGGCGTGTAGTTGTGGTACCGGCTCATATTGAACATTGGCGCGGCCTTCAGAAGATCCTGAACCGTATCGCGGGCTTCGGAGGTGCGCCCCGACATCTGCAAAGCAATGGCCTTGGTCCCCAGACTGGTCGGATAGGAGGCATTTGCCTCAAGCGACCGGTCCGCAAGCTCGATCGCCCGCCCATAATTTCGCGCGGTCAGGTTCGCGACTGCGGATTCCGCGTCGAAATAATAGCGTTGCGGCCCCAGTGGGGACAGCCGCCGCGCAGCATCTGTCAGTTGTACCGCCTCGTCCGGGCGGTCCTGATAGGCCCGGGTGGTACCTTTGAGCAGCAGGGCCAAGGCTTCGTTTGGATTGTCCTTCAAAGCCAGATCATAGGAAGTCTGCGCCAGATCGAAATGGAACAGCAGATGGCTGGAAATCACGCCCTTCAGCGTATGCGCCAGCGAGAAAGACGGATCCGCGCTGAGCGCCGAGGTCGCAAGCTGTTCCGCAAGATGGATATCAAGCTGTCGATCGTTGGAAAAACCCTTCTGGATCCGCAGTACGTGCCAGAACCCCATCCATGTCAGAGCAAGCGGATGCTGCGGGGCCCGGCTCAGCAGCACGTTCAAAATTTCACGTGCCTTTTCAAAGGAAGCGGGGTTCATGTCCTGCATCAGGGAAATCGCGCCCATTAACAGCGTGTGCCCCTCCAGCCCTGCCAACGGCTTGAAGCCGATAAGGCGGATCGATTCGCCCACAACCGTTTGACCGATTTGGCGCGTGGCATCTCTCAGGGCCGCGCTTTGTCCCGCCATCAGGTCCGACAACGGCCCCTGGAAGCTGCGCGACCATATCACCTTTTCGCGCACCGCATCGTGCAACTCGATATCCGCATTCATCATCTGCCCGCGCACATGCACCACACCAGACACCAAATAGTTCACCCCAGCCACCTGCGAGACCTCGATCGGGCGGATCCGGTTCGGGTCGAATTGCCGCGAGGCCAGATAAGATGTCACGGTAAAAGCCTGACTGCGCGCAAGGCAGCGAGACAGTTCTTCGGACAGCAATGAGCCCAGAGGCGAGGTGTCCTCGCCCGGGGTGTGCTGCACGAAGGGCAAGACCGCGATCGGAGGCAGAAGATCATTATACTGCACCCGACCGGTTTGCCCGATTTGCCCAGCGCCGCCGGTGGGCTGCCCTGTCTGCTTTGCCTCGAAGTCCGCGCGCATCTGGGCCAGCCAGCTTTCGAACCGGGTCTCATGCGGCAGTTCGAAACCCTCCATGAACTCGGCCTGATCCTCGGGCTCAATGAACTCCACCCGTGACAGGTCCAGAGTAACGCGTTCCCGATTAGCAGTGATCGCCTGGGCCGCTTCCGGTCCCAGATGGCGTTTTAGCGTCGATAATGCCGTCCTCAGGCTGGCCTTTGCTTGTTCAGGTTGAGCAAGGCTCCACAAAGTGTGTTCTAAAAATGCTCTTGTTCGGATACCCGATGCTGAGGTCGCCAAAAGGGCCATCAAGGCCTGATGCTTGGCCCCTAGGGGTACGCTGCTGCCATCCGACAGAAATACACCGAACGCGCCGAACTGATTCAACTTGATCAAATTACACATTAATCCACCTAATCGACCGTGATCGCAGGATCAAATTACAACAATGCGACGCAAAGATGTAGTGAAAAATCACCTTTTCAAATAAATAAAGATAATTGAATTGAAATTTACATGTATCAAGTTTCTTTAAACACGCATAGGAATAGTAACGGAATGAATTGCCGCCAAGCCAATAAGCTGGATTTTCCGAAAAAATTCGGATTTTCCGCCTTTAACCGCGCCCCAGACGACGCTGGGCGCGGCTTCTCTTAAAAACATAGTTTAACTTAGGCCAAATTTACAAGGAGGCAAGTTACAACGGGATAAACCGGTAACCGTCACCCTTGCGCGCGACCTGACCCAAACCACCCTCTGGTAGATGGTAGCCAATCACCCGCGTCTGCTCGTGAGCCAGTTGATCCAGCAAGCTCATGCGGGCGGCAGCGGCCATGGCTGCATCCTGGTCGGATCCCACGTGCCAATCGGGCCTTTCAAAGCTCACGTGGGAATTGCCGATGGCATCGCCAAGCACCATCACGCTCTCGCTGCCGGACCTGAGTTCAAAGGACATATGGCCCGGCGTATGACCATAGGTCGCCCGCGCCGCGACACCGGGCAGGATTTCTTCGCCATCGCGGAACCGGGTGATCTGGTCCTCCAGGATCTCCATCCGCCGAAGCGCCCCGGCGGCCATGGTAGCGCGGGCCTCGCCGATCGTGTCAATGGTGCTGGGGTCGAACCAGAAATCCCATTCCTGCTGTCCGATGAAATGTTCGGCATTGGCAAACAAAGGATCATCGAAATCGTCCAGAACGCCCCACAGGTGATCCGGGTGGCAATGGGTGAACACCACATGGGTGACGTCCTCGGGGGATACGCCCGCCGCCTCCAGCGCGGCGGGCAGTTGCCCCGCGCTGGCCTGGAAGGCCGGGCCGGAACCGGCATCGAACAGCACGACACGGTCGCCCTGGCGCATCAGCGTCACGTTCAGCGGAGGTTCCATCGGATCCTGGGCAACGCCGTGCCGTGTCAGGATGGGCATCAACTGCTCTGGCGACTGCTCGGGAAACAGGAACCCCTGAGGCAGCACAAGGTTGCCATCAGACAGGGTTTGAAGGGACATATCGCCAATCATCAGCTGATCGCCGCCCGAGGCTGCAGCCGCCGATGCCATACCAGCAGCAGATCCTGCCAACGCCATACTGGCCCCTGCCCCTTGCAGAAATTCTCTTCTGTTCACACCCATTGCACCTGCCTCCCAATAATGCATCTGCGCAAATATCCGGCCGCCATGGCGCAGTTATATTCACGTACGCGAATTTATATAATTTGGGGTTGAGCAATGTAAAGCCGGGCGCAGAACACCGGGCAAAAACAGACGCGGCTGACAAACAGAAAACCGGCGCGGGTCACCCCGCACCGGTTTATATCAGAATAACTAAAGAGCGCGCGTTACTGGCGGCTCAGTTCTTTCCATTTGCCGTCTTCGACAACCGAGATCACGATATCGTCCGCACCACGGTGATCATCCGCCGCATAGGTGATCTTGCTATCGGTCAGCTCATCATAGAAATTGAGGCTCTCCATCCCCTTGATAAAGCTTTCCTGCGTCAGATCCTGACCCGCGGCCTCAAGCGCGCGAATAACCGTATCCGCTGCGGAATACCCCAGCATGGCAAAGCCACCGGCCGGCTGACCGAACTTTTCCTCATAGGCCTTCATGAATTCGGCCGGCACCGGATCTTCGGCGCGAGCGATCAGGCTGACCCAGCCAGCCGCCGCGTAAAGACCATCGGTCACACCACCGGGAACGGCAGCAACCACATCAAGGAACCCGGCCGACGTGTTGAGGAATTTCACATCGGTCCAGCCCAATTTCTTGGCGGTGCCGACAACGGTGATGCCCTGCCGCACCCCCAGCGCCAGTGTCACCACGTCACAGCCAGCGGACTTCAGCTTTGTGAGCGAGCCGACAAAATCCAGCTCATCCGGCTTGTGCGAGGTTTCCGCCGCATAGGTCAGGCCCAGCTCTTTGCTTACATCCTCGGTGCTTTCCTGAATTTCCTTGCCGAAATCCGACGGGATATACATCGAGCAGACTTCCTTGGCCTCGAATTCACCGGCCAGATATTTCACGCCCACCTGCACCTGATCGTAGTAGCTGGAGAAGCCGATGAATTTGTTGTGCATCGGTTCCTGAAGCATCTGACGCGCGGCGGACAGCGGGCTGATGTTCGGAATGCCCTTGGGGTCCAGCAGCTTGAAGCCAGCCACGTTCATCGGTGTGCCCAGCGACAGAAGCATGGCAAAGGCCTTGTCGCGGTTCAGCAGCTTGTTGTAGCCCTGCATCGCGCGCGGGATCTGATAGCCGTTGTCCTCGACGACGAACTTGATCTGGCGACCATGCACACCGCCTGCGGCGTTAATTTCATCAAAGCGCAGGTTGGCGCCATTGACCGCCGGCACGCCCACCGCAGCAAAGATACCGCTGAGGTCATTCACCGAGCCGATTACGACTTCGCTGTCCGTAACCCCCTGGGTGTCGGCCTGAACAGCCGTGGCCCCGGCAAGGGCTACAGCCGCCATCGTCAGCGCAGATGTCAGTTTTTTCATTTTCGCTTCCTCCCTAAATAACTGTCCGGCGTTCCTTGTCGCCGCCGCTAGTACATGTCGTCGATTAGTGCCTTGTGCTTCTTCTCCACAAAACTGCGTTTCAGTTTCATCGTTGCGGTCAACTCGTCGTCCTCGGCCGTCAGAAGAACGTTGATCAGGCGGAAATCCTTGATCTGTTCGACCCGTGCAAAGTCCCGGTTCACAGCTTCGACCTCTGCTCCGATCAGCTGTACCACCTCCTCCGCGGCACAGAGCGACGCAAAGTCGCTAAAGGGTATCTTGCGGTCCTGCGCGAATTTCTCAACATTTTCCTGATCGATCATGATCAGACAGGTGAGATATTTGCGCCCGTCCCCGATCACCACCGCATCCGAGATATAGTGGCTGAACTTCAACCGGCTTTCGATTTCGGCCGGGGTGATGTTCTTGCCGCCTGCGGTGATGATGATGTCCTTGATCCGGCCGGTGATGGTCAGATTGCCCTTGTCATCCAGCCTGCCGACATCACCCGTGCGCAGCCAGCCATCGGTGGTAAAGGTCTCGGCGGTCTTTTCATTGTTGCGCCAGTAACCCTGGAAGTTGTTGAGCCCCTTGGTCTGGATCTCCCCGTCTTCCGCGATACGCACCTCGACCCCAGGCACCGCGTGCCCCACTGTTCCCGGCGCGTTGGTGTCGAAAGTGTTGATGGTGGACAGGCCGGCGTTCTCGGTCATGCCGTAGCCTTCGATCAGCGGCACACCGATGGACCAGTACCATTCCAATAGCTCGGGTGAGATCGGCGCGGCGCCGGTTCCGCCGCGGCGCATCTTGTCCATGCCCAGCATCCGGCGCAGATTCCGCAGAACCGCAAAATCCCAGAAGGCATAAGACGCCGCCACGCCCGAAGGGACGGGTTTTCCGTACATCACGTATTGCGCCCGCTTGCGCCCGGCCTTGACCGCCTGATGGAAGGCCATACGGCCAATCGGCGTGGCTTCCTGCGCCAGAACCAGGACCCGGGAGTAGATCTTTTCCCAGACCCGCGGCACCGCGAAAAAGGTCGCCGGAGAGACCTCCTGCATATTGTCGAACACGGTTTCCGGGCTTTCGGCGAAGTTCACCGTGCTGGAAGCGGCGAGCGGGAAATAGACCGACACGTTGCGTTCAAGGATGTGGCACAGCGGCAGAAAACACAGCTGATCGTCTGTCTTGTAGACTTCCAGCGCCCGCGCCCCTGCCTCGGTCGAGGCAAGGATGTTCTCATTGCTGAGCATAGCGCCTTTGGGCATGCCCGTGGTGCCCGATGTATAGATCAGAAGCGCAGTGTCCTCGGGCTGGGATTTGGAAATTTCAGCCTCGAAGGTGCCGGGATGGCGCGCTTCATAGGCTTTACCCAGCTCGTACAGATCCTCGATGAAGAGGCATTTTTCATGATCCAGATCATGCAGCCCTTCGCGTTCATAGATGATGACCTTGGCCAGCCCCGGAACCTGATCGGCGATCTCAAGGTATTTGTCGAGCTGTTCGTCGTTTTCGACAAACAGGAACCGGCTGTCGCTGTCATTGACCAGATAGGCCAGCTGCGAGGCGGAATCCGTGGTGTAGACGCCAGAGGCAATCCCGCCGACACCCTGGATACCCAGGTCGGAGTAAAGCCATTCGCGCCGGTCCTCACTTAAGATCGACACCACCTCGCCGCGTTTCAGCCCCAGCGACATCAGGCCAAGGCCAATCCATTTCGCGTGATCCCAGTAATCGTTCCAGGAAAAGGCCTTCCAGATGCCCATATCCTTTTCGCGGTGAGCAGTTCGGTCACCCAGCGCCTGACAACGCAGCTGAAACAGTTTCACGATGGTGTCACAGCCGTCCACCAACACAGGGCGCTGGCCCGGCTCTGCGTTGAACGAAACGCCGTTGAGAACCACCTGCGGGTGTGCGGTCTGTCCAAGGTTTTGCATGTTCATCCCTTCCCCCCTCATCGCCACGTCTTCTTGCGTTTCCAGCGTTTCTCTCCGCGCTGGCCTTCTTCCTGGTGGCCCAAATAAAAGGCCTGGATGTCCTCGGACTGCATCAGGCGGTCGGCGGTGCCGTCCATCACGATACGGCCGATCTCCATCACATAGCCCACATCCGCCAGTTCCAGCGCGATGCGGGCGTTCTGTTCCACCAGCATCATGGTCACGTGTTCCTCGGCGTTGAGCCGCCGCAGAATGGCAAAGATCTCCTGCACCAGAAGCGGCGACAGGCCGAGGCTGGGTTCATCCAGCAGCATGATCTTGGGCCGCAGCATCAGCCCACGCCCGATCGCCAGCATCTGCTGCTGGCCGCCGGACAGCGTCCCGGCCTCCTGGTCGCGCCGTTCGGCGAGGATCGGGAAATAGTCGAACACCATCTCCCGGTCCTTTTCGATCTCGGCCCTGTCCGACCGGGTGTAAGCGCCAAGGCTCAGATTTTCATTCACCGTCAGCAGCGGGAAGACCTCGCGGCCTTCGGGCACGTGTACGATGCCCTGACTGACGATCTTGTGCGGCTCCTGCCCCTGAATCGGTTTGCCATCGAACAGCACTTCGCCCTTTTCAGGATCCATGATGCCCGAGATCGTTTTCAGGAGGGTGGATTTCCCGGCGCCATTGGCACCCAGAACGGTGACGATCTGCCCCTTGTCCACCTTCAGCGACACGCCCCGGATTGCCATGATCGGCCCGTAAAAGCTCTCGAGGTTCTTGATTTCCAGCAAAGGCTCTCCCATCAGACAGCCCCCGCGCCAAGATAGGCCTCGATCACGGCCGGGTTCGACTGCACCTCAGCCGGGGTGCCTTCGGCCAGCTTGGCCCCATCCGCCAGCGCCAGAACGCGGTCGGACACGCCAGAGACCAGCCCCATGTCATGTTCCACCATCAATACGGTGATCCCCATCTGTTTGCGGATATCATCAATCCACCAACGCATGTCCTGCGTTTCCTCAACCGAAAGTCCCGAGGCAGGTTCATCCAGCAACAAGAGCCGCGGCCCCGAGGCCAACGCCCGGCCCAGTTCGACCACCTTGCGCACGCCATATGGCAGGCCAGCGATCATCTTGTTCCGGTAGGGCTGCAGGTCGAGGAAATCGATCACCTCCTCCACGGCCTCGCGGTGGCGGTGCTCTTCGCGGCGCACACGCGGGGCAAAGAACAGCTCTTCGATCAGCGTGGACTTGCGGTGGCGGTGCCGCCCCACAAGAAGGTTCTGCAATACCGTCGCGTGATCAAAGAGTTCAATGTTCTGAAAGGTCCGCGCAATGCCAAGATCCGCCACCTCGTCCGGTTTGCGATCCAGCAGGTTCTGCCCGTCGAAGGTGAAAGAGCCCGCATAGGGTTCGTAGAACCGCGAAATCAGGTTGAACACGGTCGACTTCCCTGCCCCGTTCGGGCCGACGATGGCATAGACCTCGCCTTCCTCGACCGAAAAGGACAGATCGTTCACAGCCACAACGCCACCGAATTTCAGCGTTGCATTCTTGATCTCCAAAAGGCTCATCTCAAACGCTCCGTCTTCAGGTAGGTTTTCTGGCGACGGAACATGTCCTTGCGCGCAAAGGGGAACAATTCGAACCAGGTCCGTATCTTCAGCCAGCGACCGTAGATGCCCATGGGTTCGAACAGGATGAACAGGATCAGGATCATGCCGAAGACGCCGGTTTCCAGCCCCGGGATGGCGACGCCGCCACCGATCACGCTGTCTTTGAGGATCGAAAGACCCTGCGGCAGGAAGGCAACCACAACCGCGCCGAAGAAGGCCCCGTGAATGGAGCCGAGGCCGCCAATCACGATCATCATCAGCAGGGTGATCGAAATCACGATCGAAAAGGTCTCGTTGTTGAAGGTTCCCGCATAGTATCCCATCAGCGCACCAGCCCAGCCGGTGATCATGCAAGACAGGCCAAAGGCGGTCGCCTTGGTGCGTGCAATGTGAACGCCCATAGCAGTCGCCGAGACCTCACTGTCACGCACCGCAGCAAAGGCACGGCCCAAAGGCGAGCGCAGCAGGTTGCGGTAGAACAGTGTGCAGATGATGGTGACGACAAGCACCAGATAGTAGAACCGGGTCGGCATCGACCAGCGTTCAATCTCGAACCCGAAAATGGTGATCATGTCCGGGAACTTGCCCGACACGCCGCCAGTCCAGGGCTCCAGAAGGACGATAATGTCATCGGCAAGGATCGACAGGGCAATGGTCGCAATCGCCAGATAGATCCCGTGCAGCCGCAGGGCCGGAATGGCGATCACGGCGCCGACGATCCCGGTGATGACCCCGGCCAGCGGGAAAGCCAGAATGAACGGCAGCCCCTGTTCGATCAGGATCGTGTTGGTATAGCAGCCGATGGCCAGAAACGCCGCATGGCCAAGGCTGGCCTGACCGGTCTGACCGGTCAGCAGCATCAGACCCAGACCGGCAATCGCCCAGATCAGCACGTTGGTGACTTCGCCAATATAGAACTCGTTGATCAGGAACGGCAGGCCAAAGGCAATCAGGATCAGAAGGCCATAAACGCAGGCCGTCCACATGTCGGGGAACAGGCGGATATCCTGCTCATAGGTGGTTTTGAAATGAATGCGCATGGGATCAGACCTTCTTCACTCGGACTTGGCTGAACAGGCCGTGCGGACGGAACACCAGCACCGCCAGAAGCAGCGCATAAGGCGCGATTTGCGAATAGCCCGCCGCAAGGTAACGTGCGGCGAAGGGTTCGATCACACCGACGATCAGACCACCGGCCAGCGCGCCGGGGAGCGAGCCGAAGCCGCCGATGACAGCCGCCGCAAAGGCCTTGATGCCCAAGAGGCCGGCGTTGGGATCAATGGCGCCCTTGGAGGCAAAGAGGATCCCGGCAACGGCAGCAGTTGCACCCGCCAGACCCCAGATCAGCCCCTGCACCCGGCGCACCGGAATGCCCATGAAATAGGCCGCCATCTGGTTCTGACTGGCCGCCTGCATGGCAAGCCCCAGCTTGGTGCGCTGGAAGAACTGGTAAAGCGACCATGTGAGCAGGAAGGTCACCACGATCACCGCGACATCCGCCATGCCCAGCACGACGCCGCCCAGTTGTAGATCGCCCAGCGCGAGCGGGCTTTCCAATGTCTGCGGCTCGTGCCCCCAGATCAGACCGGCCACGAAGCGCAGCACAAAGCCCAGCGCAATGGTCAGGATGACAACCGCAGTCTGGCTCTGCCCGAACAGGTGCCGCAGAATGAAAAAGTCGAGCAGATAGCCAAGAACCGCCATGATCGAAATCGCCAGCGGTGCTGCGACCCAGAATGGCAGGTCCATGTATTCTGCGTTGGTAAGGCCAAGGGTCACAAATGCCCCCAGCATCATGAAATCGCCCTGAGCGAAATTGACCGCTTCAGTCGCTTTGTAGATCAGCACAAATCCGAGCGCGATCAGGCCGTAGACACAGCCATTCGCGAGCCCGCTGACCAGGAGCTGCAATACTTCCAAATTTTCCTCCCCCCGCCCGTCATGAGCGGTTCCTGACCCGGTCATTGCCGGGCATATGCGCCTTATTTTGCTGGGCTTTCGCTGCGCCTCCTCAAGCGGCGGAAACCCTTGGCGTCTAAAAACAGACTACTGAGTATGTTTTTCCCCTGTCAATTGCTAAGACCCAGCGTCAAAATGGCAAAATGCGGCTATATTTTGAGCATATGCCCCCCTATTGTTCGCTCCGCGCCCGATGGTGCGCGGCAGCGATCAAGGATGGTGAAATGGCCCCTCCAGCCGCGCCGCCCCGCAAGCAGACGACGTCAGGCGATGCATCATGTTAGAACAGATCAGCGCATCCAAAAGTGAAATTCTTGATGCAGCGGCCCATTGTTTCATGGCGATGGGCGCCGATTCCGCATCCATCGACGATATCGCGGCCAGCCTTGGATCGACCAAGGGACGGATTTATCATCACTTTCCCTCCAAAGGCGCGCTTCTGGCTGCGGTACAACTGCGCGCAGCGCGGTTCACCTATCAGGCGGTCAGCGCAGTGGCCGATGATGCCCTGTCTCCGCAGCTTTGTCTGGAACGGATGGCCCGCGCCCATGTGATGGAGGTGCTGCGCTCCCTGCCCTACCACAAGGTGATTCTCCAAACCTATACCGGCGCGCGCGCCAAAACCTCCAACGCGTTTGAGCTGGGCATGCAGGCGCAGGTGCGAGCAGAGCACCGGCAGTATGCCGAGCTCTTCCGCGACCAGATCGCCCGGGGTATCGAGGCAGACATATTCCCCGAGCGCAACCTGACGGTCACGGTTGCCGGGCTGATGCTGATGCTCAATTCCCCGGTCTTCTGGTATCAGCCGGATCGCGGCGCCGGGCAAGAATTTCGTCATACCATCGCGGATGATCTGGCAGAGATGGCGCTGGCCAGCCTGCGCACCTAAGCCTCGCAAATCTCCCGCAGGGCTGCACAGAACCGCGCGGCGGCGGCAGAGAGCTGGTGTTCACTGCGGATACACAGCCCCACCGGACCCAGCGTGCTGTCCGTGTTCAGCGGCAGTAATGCCAGCACGCCCTCCTCCAGATCGGCACGCACCACACCATGGCTGATGATCCAGATCGCCCGATGCTTCAGCGTGAACCGGCGCCCAAACGTGGCAGAGACGGTTTCGATCGGGAAACGGGGCACCGTCATCCCCTGCTCCAGAAACATGCGGTCCACCAGCGGCCGGATGATCGACCCTTCCGAGGGCATCAGTACCGGGAACCTCTCAAAGGCATCAGCCGGGACATGCGGCAGCGCCGCCAGCGGATGATCATGGGCGACGACCGCGACCACCCGTTCGCGGAACAGCGGATCAAAATCCAGCCCCACCATGTGATCGGGCGCGGGCAGACGTCCCACCACCACGTCCAGATTACCCCGCCGCAGCTGGTCCAGCAGGTATTGATTGTCGCCGGTGCGCACGGAAAACCGACTGTGGCTACCCTCGGTGCGCAGCGCCGCCAGGGCATCCGGCACCACTGTTGCTGACACTGTCGGCAAAGCGCCAATAGCCACCCGTGGCCCTTCTGCCTCGTCCAGCCCCTGCAGCATTGCTACCCCGTCCCGTGCCAGCGCCAGACTGCGCCCGGCGTGGTCGCGGAACATCTCACCATAGGCGGACAGGCGGATACCGCGCCCGTGCCGCTCAACCAAGGGCTTGCCGACAACAGCCTCTAGCTCCCGCAGGGTGCGGGTCACCGCAGGTTGGGTCATGCCCAATGCCTCGGCCGCCTGGGTGACGCTGTCCTGCCGAGCGACCTCGACGAAGACTTCAAGATGGCGCAGCTTCAGCTGCGATGATAAACGCATACCATTTCCAATATGAAATTATGCAATTCACAGCATTATACAGTCCAATTTAGATATGCGATAGTACACACCATATGAAAGAGGGAGGACCGGATGACCGACAGTCGTTACGATCAGGGCATGACCGTGCGCCGCAGTGTGCTGGGAGATGCGCATGTGGATCGCGCCGAAGCTGCCAAGACCGATATGGACGTGGCCTTTCAGACGCTGATCACCGAAGGCGCCTGGGGCACCGTCTGGGCCTCGGACGGGATCGGCCAGCGCGAACGGTCGATGCTGACCCTGGCCCTGCTGGCGGCGATGGGAAATTTCGAGGAAATCCCGATGCATATCCGCGCCACCGCGCGCACGGGCGCCAGCCGCACCGATGTGATCGAAACGTTTCAGCACGTGGCGATCTACGCCGGGGTGCCGCGCGCCAACCATGCGCTGAAACTGGCCAAACAAACCTATGCGGAAATGGATGCCGAAGCCGCCGCGTCCCCGGCATCCAAGACCTGAGGAGGATAGGACAATGACGAAACCGACACAGAACATGGCTGAATTCTACCAGCGCGACCGCCGCTGGCACCCGCCAGCCTATGACAAGGACTACAAAACCTCGGTGGCGCGCTCGCCCAAGTTTTCGCTAATCAGCCTGGAAAACACGCCGAGCGAAATCACCGGCCCGCGCTTTGGCCACAGCGATCTCGCCGCCACCGACAACGATCTGATCTCGAACTACGCCAAGCCCGGCGAAAGCCCCATTGGCGAACGGATCATCGTGCATGGCCGGGTGCTGGATGAAAACGCCCGCCCGGTTCCGAATACACTGGTGGAAATCTGGCAGGCCAATGCCGGTGGACGTTATCGTCACAAGAAAGACACCTACCTGGCGCCGATTGATCCCAACTTTGGCGGCTGCGGGCGCACCATGACGGATGAGGATGGCTATTACTATTTCCGCACCGTGAAGCCCGGTGCCTACCCGTGGCGCAACTGGGTCAACGACTGGCGCCCGGCGCATATTCACGTTTCGGTCTTTGGCAGCGGTTTTGCCCAGCGCCTGATCACCCAGCTCTATTTCGAGGGTGATCCGCTGATCAAAACCTGTCCCATCGTGGCGACGATCCCGGATCCGGACGCCATCGACCAGCTGATCGCGCGACTGGACCGCAACGCGACCATTCCGCTCGACACCATCGCATACAAATTCGACATCGTGCTGCGCGGTCGTCGTTCGACCCTGTTCGAAAACCGTCTGGAGGGGAACTGATGCAACAGAAGCTTGATTATCTGAAAGAAACCCCGTCGCAAACCGCAGGCCCCTACGTCCATATCGGCCTTGCGCCGGGCGCTGCCGGTTTCCAGATCTACGAACAGGAACTGGGTCAGGACATCGCAGGCCCCAATGCCGCAGGCGAGCGGATCCGGATCGAAGGTCTTGTCATCGACGGCATCGGATCGCCGGTGAAGGACGTGCTGCTGGAGGCTTGGCAGGCCAATGCCGCCGGTGTCTATGCCCATCCAGAACATTCCGGCGAAGTCGAAGAGGGCTTTCGCGGCTGGGGCCGCGTGATCACCAACTTCGAAACCGGTGAATGGGCGTTTGAGACCGTCAAGCCCGGCCCGGTTATGGGCCGCAACGGTCAGATGATGGCGCCGCATATCAACCTCTGGATCGTGGCGCGCGGCATCAATATCGGCCTCAACACTCGCCTTTACTTTGACGACGAGGCCGCAGCCAACGCGACGGACCCGGTGATCAACCTGATCGAGTGGGAGAAACGTCGCGAAACCTTGATCGCCAAGCGCAGCGAACGTGATGGGCAAACGGTTTATCGTTTTGACATTTGCCTGCAAGGTGACGATGAAACCGTATTCTTCGACATCTGAGGAGGGACAGAGTTGAGCAAACCCTGCATTATCTGCGTGGCCATTACCGGCTCGGTGCCGCGCAAAGAACATAACCCGGCGGTGCCGATTACCATCGCCGAGCAGATCGAAAGCACTCAAGAAGCTTTTGAGGCAGGCGCCTCGATCGCCCATTGCCACGTGCGCAACGACGATCAGACGCCGACCTCGGACCCGGAGAAATTCGGCCGTCTGCTGGAAGGGCTGAACAAACACTGCCCCGGCATGATCGTGCAGCTGTCCACTGGTGGCCGCTCCGGCGCAGGCAAGGAGCGCGGCGGTATGCTTTCGCTGCGTCCCGACATGGCGTCGCTGTCGGTGGGGTCCAACAACTTCCCCACCCGCGTCTACGAGAACCCGCCGGATCTGGTCGACTGGCTGGCCTCCGAAATGCGCACCTATGAGGTAAAGCCCGAGATCGAAGCCTTCGACCTCAGCCATATCCATCAGGCGGTGAAGATGAGCCGTGAAGGCGCCATTCCGGGCAAGCTCTATGTGCAATTCGTCATGGGCGTGAAGAACGCGATGCCCGTGGACAAGGAAACCTTTGATTTCTACGTCCAGACGGTCAAACGTCTTGCCCCCGATGCCGAATGGTGCGGTGCCGGCATTGGCCCGGGTCAGATCATGCTGAACGAATGGGCGATTGCCGCAGGCGGTCACACCCGCACGGGTCTCGAAGACAACCTGCGCATTGATCGCAACACCATGGCGCCGTCGAACGCGGCCCTGGTCAAACGCGCGGCTGACCTGTGTGAGAAGTACGAACGCCCCGTTGCCACCTGGCAGCAGGCGCGGGAAATTCTGGAACTGCGCCCGGCCTGAGCCTGGCGCAGCCTGTTCACGCGGAGTTGTTCTTGAGGTCTGTTTCTCGCAGGCCCGCTTCATACCGCATATACAATAGGCAACGGTCCGGTCTGATCAGGCCGGACCGTTGCGTCACCTCTGCCGCCCCCCTTGCGGGTCCGGCGTCCTCGGCCTACATCCCCCCCTGCGCGCGGCACCCCGTTTCTCTCGAGCCGCTCCTCCCTCGGCGCTGCCTATTCTTAGGCAGGGGGTTGCCGCGCGCGTTCCTTCTCCTTCTCGTGTCACCATCCCTGCTCTCCCCTGTCACAAAACCATTGCCAAAGGCCGCTACCAGCCGGGGAACACGGACAGGAGACACCCCATGCTGCACCCCGCTTTTGCCGCCCCCGGAGAGTTTTTCCGCGGCAACCTGCATTGCCATTCCAACAGGTCGGACGGGGTTCTTGACCCAGCAGAGGTCTGCCGCCGCTACAAGGCGGAAGGCTATGATTTCATTGCGCTGACCGATCATTTCGTCGGGCGGTTTGACTATCCGATCACCGACACGCGCGACTTCAGGGACGCGGTCTTCACCACCCTGCCCGGCGCCGAACTGCATTCCGGCGCCATGGAAAACGGTGAGCTGTGGCACATTCTCGCCGTCGGCCTGCCTGCGGATTTTGCGCCGTCCCACTCGCCTGACTTTCACCCCGTTGAAGGCCAGGAAACCGGGCCGCAAATCGCCCGGCGCGCCCGCGAGGCCGGGGCCTTCGTGACCATCGCCCATCCGCACTGGTCGGGCATGACACTGTCGGATGCGCGCAGCATAGAAGCGGCCCACGCGGTGGAGATCTACAACCACACCTGCGCCGTCGGCACTGATCGCGGCGAAGGCGGCCATGTCGCCGACCTTCTGCTCTCTGATGGGCGCGACCTGAACCTCATCGCCACCGATGACGCTCATTTCGCTGGCCCCGATCATTTCGGCGGCTGGGTCATGGTCAAGGCAGAAGCCAATGAACCCGATTTGCTGCTGGAGGCCCTGAAGGACGGAAATTTCTATTCTTCACAAGGGCCCGAACTGAAGGCTGTGGCGCTGAACGGCGGGCATATCGATGTGGCCTGCAGCCCGGTCTCTTCGGTCATCGTGCAGGGGCATGGCTCTGCCACAACTCTGCAGCATGGCACCGCGCTGACACAGGCGCGTATTCCGCTCGACCGTCTGAAAGACAGCCCTTGGCTACGGGTTACCGTGATTGACCGCGCTGGCAACCGGGCCTGGTCAAATCCGATCTGGCTCTGACGCGGATCGCACCGACAACCCGCAGGAACCGGCGCTACTCCGCGCCGGTTTCCTTTGCACAGAATTCGCCGGACAGATCTTTCAGAATTGGACAATCTGGCCGGTTGTCCCCAGCGCAGCAATGCACCAGTTCGGTCAGTGTATCGCGCATCGCCTGCAAATCGGCGATCTTGGCTTCGATCTTGCCGAGATGCTCCTGCGCCAGTTGCTTCACATCGGCGCTGGCGCGGCTTTCATCCTCGTAGAGCGCCATCAGCATACGGCAGTCTTCGATGGTAAAGCCCAGAGCCCGCGCCCGCCCCAGAAAGGCCAGCTTATGCAGGTCGGTTTCGGCAAAACTGCGATAGCCGTTGGCGCTGCGCATGGGTTTGATGAGGCCGATGTCCTCGTAATACCGAATGGTTTTGGCAGGCAGCCCTGAGCGGGCTGCAACATCTCCGATATTCATGCTGGTGCCTCCTTCATCCCGGTGTCGCATAGGGCGCTATCGCAGTCATCCCTTTCATCTATAGTCGGTCATCGCCCGTACAAGCACCACCAGACAGGCAGGCGTAAAAGGCATTGCAGATCTTCCCCTCCGAAACGGCCGCACAAGCCCGGATGACGCAGAGCTGCACGCAAGCGCCGGTTTTCTACAATACGCCCACTTGCTGGTGAAAATCCGTGCAACAGGGGTGCTTGCGCCCATAGGGTGGCGAATGTAACGCTGGCAAAAGCAGGGCCAAAAGGTCCGCCAGCGCATGATGCCTCATGCCACAGAACACCCGGCCCGTCGGCCGCCAGACAGAAGCGAAGGAACCCAAACATGATCCGCACCCGTGCCGCCGTTGCCGTTGCTCCCGGCAAACCGCTTGAAATCATGGACGTGAACCTCGAAGGCCCCAAAGCGGGTGAGGTTCTGGTAGAGATCAAGGCCACCGGTCTGTGCCACACCGACGAATTCACCCGCTCGGGCGATGACCCCGAGGGCATCTTCCCTGCCATCCTGGGCCACGAAGGCGCAGGCGTGGTGATCGAAGTCGGCGAAGGCGTCACCAGCCTGGAAGTGGGCGATCACGTGATCCCGCTTTACACACCTGAGTGCCGCGAATGCGAATACTGCCTCAACCCGAAAACCAACCTCTGCCAGTCGATCCGCACGACCCAGGGCGCCGGCCTGCTGCCCGATGGCACCACCCGCTTCTCGATGCTGGATGGCACCCCGATCCATCACTACATGGGCTGCTCGACCTTCGCCAACCACACGGTTGTGCCGGAAATCGCGCTGGCCAAGGTGCGCAAGGACGCACCCTTTGACAAGATTTGCTACATCGGCTGCGGCGTCACTACCGGCATCGGCGCGGTGATCAACACCGCCAAGGTCGAAATCGGCTCCACCGCCATCGTCTTCGGTCTGGGCGGCATCGGTCTCAACGTGATCCAGGGCCTGCGGCTCGCGGGTGCTGACCAGATCGTGGGCGTGGACCTGAACCCCGGCAAGGTGGAGATGGCGACGCATTTTGGCATGACCGATTTCGTCAACCCCGCCGAAGTTGAGGGCGATCTGGTCGCGCATCTGGTCGAACTGACCGGCGGCGGCGCCGATTACACCTTTGACGCCACCGGCAACGTGCAGGTCATGCGCACCGCGCTGGAAGCCGCACACAAGGGCTGGGGCGAAAGCATCATCATCGGCGTGGCACCTGCCGGAGCCGAGATTTCCACCCGTCCCTTCCAGCTGGTCACCGGCCGCAGCTGGCGCGGCACCGCATTCGGTGGCGCCTCGGGCCGTACCGATGTGCCGAAGATCGTCGACTGGTACATGGACGGCAAGATCGAGATCGACCCGATGATCACCCACAAGCTGTCGCTGGACGAAATCAACCACGGCTTCGACCTGATGCACGAAGGCAAATCCATCCGCGCCGTCGTGGAATTCTGAGACAGGCCAGCCCAACCCGGTTACCAATCAGCGCCGTGGGTCCCTTGGGCTCGCGGCGTTTGCTTTGCGGCTTTCACAGCTGAGCAGAAGCCCTGTATAGAGAGGCCGGTTCACCGCAAGACAGATGAGGCAGAGGCGTGAAGTTTCAGGCCACGGATATTTCACAGACAGCCAGTGCTGCGACGGTCATCTTTGACGCGCTGCGCAAGGCCATCATACAGGGCGATCTTGCCGATGGCGACCCGCTGCGCCAGGAAGAGATCGCCAAGGCGTTTCACACCTCCCGCTTTCCGGTGCGCGAGGCCCTGACGCGGCTGGAACAGCAGGGGCTGGTCAGAACCCAGCGCTACAAGGGCGCGGTGGTCGCCACCTTGTCGATGCAGGAGGCGGGCGAGGTTTTCGATCTGCGGGCCAAGCTGGAAGCCGATGTGATCCGTCAGGCGGTTCCAAACATGACACCGGTGACCCTGAATAACGCCGAGGCCTGTCTGGAGCAGTTTGCCACCTCGGACGATCCTATGATCTGGGGGCAGCTGAACCGGAAATTCCACGGCGCGCTTTATAGTGTCAGCGGCATGCCCTACCACATTCAGGTCATCGAAAACGCCATGGACCGGGTAGACCGCTACCTGCGCGCCCAGCTGGTGATGAGCGGCGGCGTTGATCGCAGTACCGAAGAACACCGGGCCATCCTGCAGGCCTGCGCGGCAGGAGAGGCCGAGACCGCTGCGCGGCTGACCTTTGCCCATATTCAGGATGCCAAGGCCTCGCTTCAAGCGCAGCTGCAATCGGCAACCTGAGACCGGGTTGGGGCCTCCCCCAACCCAAGAGTTTCCCGATCAGCCGACGATCATCAGCTCCTTGGGGAAGGAGGTCAACGTACGGCAGCCGTCCTCGGTGATCAGCACGTCATCCTCGATCCGCACGCCAAACAGGCCCGGCCCGTAAAGGCCCGGCTCATTGGTGTAGACCGTGCCGGCGGGCAGCTCCTGATGATTGCCACGCATGATATAGGGTGCTTCGTGGACATCGCGGCCAAGCCCATGCCCGGTCTTGGTGCGGATCCGGTCGGCATAGGGCGAGGCTTCCAGCACGCCGGTCACCACATCATCAATCTCATGCGCCGTGACCCCGGCCCGCGTCACCTCCAGCCCAGCCAGATTGGCGCGCAGCACCGTGTCATAGACCGCGCGACCGTCTTCACTGACCTCGCCAACAAAAACGGTGCGGGTGATATCAGCGCAGAAGCCGTCCTTGCGGCCGCCGAAATCGAACAGCAGAGCATCACCGGACTGAACCTTGTAATCGGCGCGCGCGTGCGCGTGGGGGCGCGCGGAATTGTCCCCGGCCGCAACGATAGGAGTAAAGGCCAGGTCGTCGGCGCCTTCGGCAAACAGAGCCTGGATCAGCGCACTTTCGATCTCTTTCTCGGTCTGGCCGACACGCACGCCTTCCAGAACCCGATGCAGCGCACGCTCTGACAGGCTGATAGCCGCCTCAAGCGCAGCGATATCAGCCGCCGTCTTGATCATCCGTAGTCCCGAGATCTGACGTTCGGCATCGATGATTTCGACATCGGGCATTGCCTGTTTCAGCGCGTGATGCACAAAGACCCGCATCACCTGCCCTTCGACGGCCAGCCGGGTCATCGGCAGATGCGCCGCCAGCGCCGCAAAGGCCCCGGCATAGCCATCCTGATCGCGCCAATCAAAAACCGCCCCATCAAAGCCGACCTGCTCCCAGGAGCCAAGTTCAAGGTTCGGAACGATCGCGGCCGGTTTGCCTTCGGCGGGTATCACCAGAACGAAAGGTCGTTCATGGCTCATGAAACTGTGACCGAGGGCCCGCGTGAAATTCGGCCCGGGCACCAGTGCGATGGCCTCCACCTTTAAGGCAGCGGCAAGTTGACGGTAGTCAGCCAAGAGTTGCGTCATCGATTTCGGACCTCGCGCGTTGATGATGTCAGACCAGTGGGGGCTGTTCGTTGCAGCAATGCCTCCGTGATAACATCGAAAATTTGACATTGGAAACAAGGCGTTCCCCGCTCGCCCGTTTTCGGTATCAAACTGCGCCCCCGTCCCCGCCCCTGCATCCTCGCGCCCAGAGACATGAGACCGCCTCGGGACTGCCAACATCCTGCAAACGCCTCACAAAGCCGTTAACCATTTGGTAAGAACTGGCGCAAAAACGCTACAAAGTTTAATAGAATTGAGCCAAATGCGGCGGCAAAGCCACTATTCCCACCGCTTGAAAGAGTTTCATGTTACTTAAAATGTAGACATAAGACCCAAAATTGACGCATTATGCCCACAATAAGGCCGCAAAGACGGCCATTGGGCAAGACGATACAGGCAATGAACCAGGTGACCCGCTTTGGCGGCGTTGTCCGGTCTATAAGCGAGCAAAAAAATGAGTAGTGTTGGATATATTTCCCGCGATATGACGGGAACGACCGTACAGGGTGTGTTTGCTGAAGGTACGCCGGCCCACCTGAACGTCTCTCAAACAAAAGACATTTCACTGAACCTTGGCCGATCCGCGGTCGAAAGTTACGCACGGCATGGCGCCGATCTGCATATCGTGCTGGCCGATGGCCAGACCCTCGTGCTGGACAACTTCTTCAGTTACGGCGCGACCGGTGGCAAGAACCTGTTCCTCAGCGCCGATGGCCAGTTCATCGAGGTTGTGCTGGAGGACAAGGCCGATGGCATGCTGTTTGCCAGCTACGAAACACTGGACCTCTCCGGGAAATGGAGCGCCTATGACGAGTTGGTGTTCCTGGATGTCGACCGCATCGAACCGGTGATCGCCCCGCTGGCAGCGCCGCTGCTGGGCGGTTTTGGCGCCGCCGGTGTCGCAGCGGCTGGGGTAGTCGGCACCGCCGTATTGGTCACAGACGACAGCGAGACTGGAACGCCTCCGGGCCGAGGCCGGGTGCCCACGGTGGACGACCCCGATGCGGTCTACCCTATCGCCGGCTCGACCAACGATCCGGTCGTGATCACCGGCACCGGCACCCCAGGCTCTGAGGTGCGGGTTCTGATCGGCGGCCATACGGAAACAGTGACCATCCGCGATGACGGCACCTGGACGGCGACAATCGCGATCAACGATCTGCCGCCGGATGGCAATTATGATACCACAGTCGAAGTCACCGACCCGGACGGGAATGATTTCAACCTAGACGGGCCGACGGTGATCATCGACACCACCCCGCCCGAGGCCGAGGTCACCAGCGGCACCCAGTCCACCGGTGATATCGTCAATGCGATCGAGCAAGCCGATGGCCCGGTCATCACCGGCAACGGCGAGCCCGGCGCCCGTCTGAACGTGCGGATTAACAACGTTACCCAGCGCACCACGGTCAACGACGATGGCACCTGGTCTGTCACCTTTGATCCTGCCGATATTCCCACTGGCGAATACGAGACCGCCGTGCGGATCCGAACCACAGATGAGTTCGGCAACCGCAATACCTATCACGATGTGCTGGTGGTCGACACCGTTGCGCCGCCCATCGGCATCGACACCGTCGAAGGTGACGACAAGATCAACTTCGTCGAACTCTTTGACGGCGTGCGACTGACCGGAACCGGCGAAGCTGGCGCCTCAATCTCTGTTGATTTCCAGGGCGTTACGCGAACCACAACCGTTGCGAACGACGGCACTTGGTCGGTAATCTACGGCGCCGAACATATCGCTGACGGCGTCTATGACAGCACCATATCTGTAACCTCGGCCGATGCAGCAGGCAACAGCGCCACCGAAACCCATACGGTGCATATCGACACCGAAAACCGCGTCACGATCAACACTCAGGTGGGCGATGATCATACCATCAATGCCTCCGAGCAAGCTGCTGGCGTGACCCTGACCGGCATGGCCGATCCGGGCGCAACAGTTGCTGTAACCTTCCAAGGTATCAGCCACACAGTCACCGCCGCAGCTGACGGCAGCTGGTCATCGGCCTTCTCCCCGGCAGAGATCGGAATCGGCACCTATGATGCCACCGTTTCGGCCGTTGCAACGGACACCGCTGGAAACGTCTCAACCGTCACCAAAACCATTGGTGTCGACACCGAAACCGCAGTGACAATTGATCCTGGACTGGCAGGCGGTGACAATATCGTCAACGCTGCCGAAGCCGAAGTCGGCGTCACCCTGACCGGTGTCGCAGAGCCCGGAGCGGAGGTTTCGGTTACCCTAGCGGGCGTCACCCGCGACGCATTGGTGGATGCCTCCGGCAACTGGAGCGCAACCTTTGAACCGGGTGCCATCCCTCCCGGTGAATACGACAGCGCCGTCACCGTGGCGGCCACGGATATCGCCGGAAACACCGCCTCCGCCTCCTCTGCCTTGCGGGTAGATACTGTGGCTGGCACCGTCACTATATCGCCGGATCCGGTGGAACTCGACGATATCATCAACGCCACCGAGCGTGCGGACGGTGTCGAGATCAGCGGCACCGCCACACCTGGCCTGCTGGTTACCGTCGGGCTTGGCACTGCCAGCAACCAGGTTGTTGCGGATGTGAACGGTAATTGGAGCACCACTTTCCTGGCGGGTCAGATCCCACAGGGCAACGCAGAACTGCCGATCACTGCCTCCATTGTCGACAGCGCCGGAAATACCGCCAGCGCAACGGATACAGTGGCGCTGGACACGCTGGTCGACCCCTTGACGGTTGCCCCGGACCAGACCGCCGACGATATCATCAACCTCGCCGAACGCGCGGCGGGCGTCACTCTGCAAGGCACCGTGGAACAGGGATCCACCGTTCAGGTCACGATCGCAGGCGTCACCCATGCGGCGACTGTGGATGCTGCCGGCAACTGGAGCGCCGATATCGCCGGTGCAGACCTGCCCGACGGCGATTATACCGCGACAGCAACTATCACCGCGACGGACGGGGCAGGAAACGTCCAGTCCCTGACCGAAAGCTTCACGGTCGACACCAGCTACACTACGCCGGATGTGGATGCAGTGACCTTCTCCAGCAGCGATGTGCGCCGGATCAGTACCGAAGGCGCAACCGACAGCTACACGGTGAATGCCCTTAATAGCGATGGTTCGGTCACAGCCCCCACCGCAAGCGTCGATCAGGACCCGGTGTTCGGAACCGAGTTCACCTTCTCGACCCCAGTGTCGGACGGCACCCATCTGGTGATTACTAGCGAGGATAGCGCTCAGAACGCATCCAGCACGCTGGTCGTTCTGGAGGACAATGCGACCAACAGCGGCGCGCTGGATCATGCGGGGCTACCGCAGTTCAATATCGATGCTCTGAACCTCGACTATGCTTCCGACGTCTCGCTCAGCCTGACCGAGGCCGACATCAAGGCGCTGTCGGGCAATTCCGACACTCTGACCGTGCATGGCGGGGCGGATGACACGCTGACCGTTGCCAATGCATCGGCCGCAGGCGTCGAGGCCGTCGATGGACAGATCTACAACGTCTACACCGTCGGTGACGATGGCACCAAACTGCTGGTGGACCAGGACGTCAACGTTCTCATCTGACGACATGTTCCGGCGACGGGTTTTCCCTGCCGCCGGAACCAACGACAAGCCGAAAACCGGCGACGCAGAAGAAGGGCAAAGGGCAGGATGCACTTGGGACGATCCGCTGGAGTGATTGCGCTGTTGTGCAGCCTGTCGGCCTGCGCAGAGCAATCGCCGTTCCTGCTGGGCGGCGGTGACGATGCCGTTGCCGGAACCTCCAGCAATTTTGCGCAGACCGAGGGCGAGAACAGCTCCGAGGTGATTTCGGCCCTGATGCAGCGCAAGTCCCTGCTGGAACCCAACAGCGTCTATCGCCGGGTTGGGGATGCGGCGATCGAAGCGTCCTCCCGCGCCTCCGAAGCCGAGTTGATCAGCGCCAAACTGCGCGCCGAGGCAAAATCCAAGAACTGGCTGCCCACCATCGGTCCCTCTGTCAGCCTGACGGACCTTGGTGATCTGGTGGCCGGGATCCTGATCGAACAGATCCTATTCGACAATGGCCGCCGCAAGGCAGAACGCGCCTTTGCCGCCGCCGACGTCGAGGTCGCAGCGGTCAATCTGTCAATCGACATCAACACGCGGGTCCAGACTGCAGTTGGTCTATACTCTGCAGGTCTGCGCGGCGACGAAAAGGCCGCTTATCTGGACCGCGCCATCCGCCAGATGAGCGAGTTCCGCCGCATCGTGAAAGGCCGTGTCGACGGCGGGCTGAACGATCAGTCCGATCTCAACGTGGTGGACAGCAAGATCAGCGGGCTGCGCACGGCGCGGGCCACCGCGCAGGACGCCGCCGCCACCGCGCGGGCCGAGCTTCAGGCCATGACCGGTCAAAGGTTCCCGGAAAAACCTGCCCGTATGGATCTTGGTACCCCCCCGCAACAGACCGCCTTTCTGGACGTGCTGAAAGCCCAAGCCGAAGCCGATCGCGCCATTGCCGAGGCTATGGCTGGCCGCGCGGGCCTGTTGCCGCAGATCGCTGCTGCCGGGAACGCCACCACCGATGGGTCCGGCGCCGGTCTGACCCTTGATCTGGCGACACCTCTTGGCCTTGGCACGCCTGCCGCGCTTAAGGCGCTCGAAGCCAGCAAGGAAGCCGCCCGCCGCACCATTGGCGAGGCCCAGGAAGACGCCCGCCGCACCTATTCCCGGCAGATGCAGCGTCTTGCCTCATATATCCGGCAAGAAAGCGAAACCGCTGCCCTCGCCCGTGCCAGCCGCGAAACTTATAAGCTGTTCAAATCTCAATACGAAGCCGGTCAGCGCCCGGTGATGGAGGTCGTCTCCATCTACGAAGAGCTGATACGCCGCGAACAGGCACATATCGAAGCCAAATACGAAGTCATCCTGATCCAGTTGGAACTGTCGCGGGATATGGGTCTGTTGGCAGATGGGACTAAAATATGATCAGGTTCCCCGGAAAATTCAGAAGACCCAAGAAGGCCGCGAACGCTGAGCCCCCGGCACAGCCGGTGCCGATCTCCCCTGCTCCGGAGCTGTCTGCCTCTCTGTCCCCTCCCCCGTTCACCGCATCTGCGCCGGAGCCGATGACTGTCAGCCCTGCGCTGGAACCGGCAGCCGACCCGCTGCCGCTGCACCCCGAAGACATGCAGATCGCCGCAACCGGCGCCCCTGACCCCGCGCCGTTGGGCGACACTGCTGGAGATGCGCCGCTACAGCCGGAGATCGCCCCGGAAAATGCCGATGGTGCCGCCGAACAGGCAACCAAAGCACCGGTCGCCGGTGCTGATGAGCGGATCCGGCACCGGGCCGAGCTGATTTCCACGCTTGCCGCCCTCAAAGGCGCCGAAACTCAGACCAGCGATATTGCCAGCTTCCTCTGGCGCGACGGCAAGGGCGACACCTCGCCCAATGTTCTCGCCAAGGCGCTCGGCTCTGCAGGGCTCAAGGCCCGGCTGCAAAAGACGAAGAAAATCACCCCCGGCCTCTGGCCCGCTCTGGCGATGATGCAAGGCGGGCAATGCGTTCTGGTCCTGGAGCAGACCGGTCAGTTTCTGACCATCTATGACACCAGCTGCCCCGACAATCGCACCGAAGTGCCTCTTGGCGACTTCAGCCCCTATTTCACGGGACAGGTTCTGACTGCCCGTACCTCCGTGTCGCAAATGGCCGCACGCCATACCCCGCAGCTGGAAAACTGCCATTGGTTCTGGGGCGAATTCCCCAAATATCGCCGCCAGGTGGGCGAAATCATGCTTGGCTCGCTGGTGGCCAACGTGCTTGCCGTCTCGGTCGCGTTGTTTTCGCTGCAGGTCTATGACCGCGTCGTGCCGCACCAATCCCATGCAACGCTGTCGGTTCTCGCCATCGGAGCCTTTCTGGCCATCATGCTGGAGGCGCTTCTGAAAGTGGCCCGTGCCCGGCTGACGGATACCGCAGGCCGCCAGATCGAACTCTCGGTGCAGCACAGTCTGATGCGCCGGATCATCGGCATGCGCTCGGACAAGAAGCCCCTGCCGCCCTCAGGCCTGTTTGCCGCGATGCGCGATTTCGGCTCAGTCCGTGAATTCTTCACCTCCTCGACCATCTCGACGCTGGCCGACATTCCCTTCATCGCGGTGTTCCTGCTGCTGGTTTCCTCGATCGCTGGGCCGATTGTCTGGGTGATCGTGCTGGGCGGGCTGCTGATGCTGCTGCCGGCCTATTTCATGCAGAAACGCATGATCGCCCTGACCCGTCAGACCCAAGGCGCCAATGCCAAGGCCGGGCGCCTGCTGCACGAGGTGGTGACCGAACTCGACACTCTGAAAACCCAGCGCGGCGAGGACCGGGTTCTGCGGCTCTGGGATGAACTGAACGTGCTGTCCTCCCATTCCTCGACCGAGCAGCGCCGCCTGTCCAGCGCCCTCACCTACTGGTCTCAAGGTGTGCAACAGGCCACCTATATCGTCGCCGTGGTGCTGGGCACGCTGATGGTGTTTGCCGGGGAATTCACCGTTGGCACCATCATCGCCACCGGCATCCTGACCAGCCGCACGCTGGCACCGCTGACGCAGTTTGCCGGCACGCTGGCGCGCTGGAGCAACGTCAAGGCCGCCCTCGAAGGGCTGGAGGCTATCGCCACCGCGCCCCAGGAAAACGACAGCCAGCGCAGCTATCTGCGCCGCGATACCCTCACGGGCCGGTTCGACCTGCGCGAAGTGGTATTCCGCTACGATCCCGATGCCGCCCCGACGCTGGACGTGCCCGCCGTGGCGATCCTGCCCGGCCAACGTGTCGCCATCCTTGGCGTCAACGGCTCCGGCAAATCCACTCTGCTAAAGCTGCTGTCCGGTCTTTACGCACCTGAAAAAGGCCGCGTGATGGTCGATGGCACCGACATCAGCCAGATCGACCCGCGCGATCTTCGCCGCAACATCGGCTATCTCAGCCAGGATGTGCGCCTGATGGCGGGCACCCTGCGCGACAACCTGAACCTTGGCCAGCTGGAACGCGACGACAGCCGCCTGATGGAGGCCCTGGATTTCGCCGGACTCGGCGCCTTTGTGCGCAGCCACCACAAGGGGCTGGATCTGGAAATCGGCGATGGTGGCGGCGGTCTGTCGATCGGCCAGCGCCAGTCCATCGGATGGGCACGCCTGTGGCTGCAGAACCCTGCGGTTGTCCTGCTGGATGAACCGACGGCGGCGCTGGACCAGACGCTGGAGCGCACCATGGTCAGCCGCCTGGAAAGCTGGCTGGAGGGCCGCACGGCAGTCATCGCGACCCACCGGATGCCGATCCTGTCGCTGACCAACCGGACCCTGATCCTGCAGGCCGGGCGCATGGTCGTGGACGGACCCCGCGATCAGGTACTTGCCCATCTTGCGGCGGGAGATAAGAAATGACAGCAACCAGCCACTTTGACCTGATGGAAAGCTCGCGCAGTTCAAGCCGGATCATTCATCTGGTTGGGGCGGCGCTGGTGATCTTCCTCACCTGGGCGGCCTTTGCCT
Organism: Pseudophaeobacter sp. 1A16562; assembly: GCF_041008785.1. NCBI lineage: Bacteria > Pseudomonadati > Pseudomonadota > Alphaproteobacteria > Rhodobacterales > Roseobacteraceae > Pseudophaeobacter > Pseudophaeobacter sp. 1A16562. The sequence continues at coordinate 29,049 of NZ_JAXGFT010000017.1, forward strand.
CGGTCGATGAAATCGTACGCAGTGAAGGCCAGGTCGTATCCTCGTCCCGGGCGCAGATCGTACAGAACCTCGAAGGCGGCATTCTGGGCGAATTGTTCGTCCGCCAGGGCGACGTGGTGCAGGCCGGTCAGGTGCTGGGCAAGCTGCAGGACACAAAATTCCGTGCTGCCGCTGACGAACTGCAGGAGCAGATCGACGCGCTGGAGATCAAGCAATACCGGCTTGAGGCAGAGATGAGTGGCGCTTTTGAGTTCAGTGTCCCGGCCCATCTGACCCAGCGCTCTCCTGAAATTCTGGCCTCTGAACGCGCGCTGCTGAAGGCGCGCCAGACGGATTTCAACAGCCGCCGGGAAAGCGCGCATGCCATCATGACCCAGCTGAACGAGGAGCTGGAGAACCTGAAACGTCTCTACAAGACCAACATCGTGGCCCTGACCGAGGTCAACAAGGCGCAGAAATCGGCCACCGATGCCGCGGCCAAATACAATGAAATTGGCACCCAGAACGAGCTGGACCTGGCCGAGGAATACTCCGAAGCCCTGCGTAAGCTGGCCTCGCTGCGCCAGGAGCTGCGTCTGGCGCAGGACCAGCTGAACCGGACCATTATCACCGCGCCGATGTCGGGCATCGTCAACAGCCTGGCTGTGACCACCATCGGCGGCGTGGTGCGCCCCGGTGAAGAGATTTTCGAGATCATCCCGCTGGGTGAAGAGCTATTCGTCGAAGCCCGTGTGAACCCAAAGGACATCGCCAGCGTGCAACCCGGCCAGGACGCCACGATCAAACTGTCGGCCTATGACTATACGATCTATGGCGCGCTGAAGGGGAAAGTGGATTTTGTTTCGGCGGATACCTTCGAGGATGATCGCAACCCGCGGGCAGAACCGTTTTACCGGGTGACTGTACGGGTCGACAGATCCGGCTTCACCCAGCGCCAGCAATCCATCGAGATCCGCCCCGGCATGCGCGCAACGGCAGAACTTCAGACCGGTTCCAAGACCGTGCTGAATTACCTTCTCAAACCGCTCTACAAATCACGTGAAGCGTTCCGTGAACCCTAAGACTGCGGCGCCTTTGCCGCGCATATCCGCATGGATCTAATATTTCGGGACCATCTGTCCCATAGGTGACCTACCTTGGCCGGTCTTCCCTCTGCGCAAGTGCCGACCTCGTTCTGCAGGCGGGCATACGCGAAATTTCTTTTCGCGCGCAGGCACGGATTCCGGATCAACCGGCCCGTTGCATCAATGTCCGCAGCGTGCCGTCCAGAACCGAGCCGAGGGACACCCGTCTGGATCCGATGGCCGCCTTTGATGAAATCACCGACACCAGTCGTGGCGCGTGACCTGCGGTAACCTCGAACACCGGAGAGCCTGAAGCGCCGTAATCAACCCGGCAGGACATCACCAGAGTGCGGTTCTGTTTCGCCAGCACCTGGCATCCACGCTCAAGATTGGGTCTGGTCGCCCGGGTATGCGAATAGGACAGGACCCCGACCACATCCCCCCGGTCGGCATGCCACGACAGGTCCAGAGGCCGGATTTCGCGGGCACTGATCGGGCTATTGAGCCGCAGCACCGCCAGATCGCTGCCGATCTGCGCCACGCCGCCGTTGCCGGTCCGGTAACCCGGATGCAGAACCGCCTTGGTTACAGTTCGCGACGCCTTCACCCGTTGTCCGTTCAGGCCAGCTTCAAACTTGATTGTCCTGGGGTCTACCCTGCGCCCTGTTGACGGATCGAACAGGCAATGGGCCGCCGTCAGCACAAGGTTATTCGCAATTAGGGATCCGGTGCACATATTTCGCCCGGCAATATTGAGACGGCCTACGGCCTCCCAGCCCGGCATCGAATTGACGCTTGGACGAAGCTCATCGGCTTCGGCGCCGCCGGACAGCCCGAAAGACAGGCAGACCGCCGCTATCGCAGCTCTTAGTCTCATTGTCATCCACTCCACTTTCCACACCTGCATCCTGTTGGAGGCCTGCGGCTGGAATGCGGCTCAATCTTGCGTGGACTGGACGAAATGATGGACAGAATATGACGCGGTAAACAAACCCTTAACCCCCCGGCTTTTCCCTCTTCAGCATGAACAATTCCTTTGGAAAAGCCTAACAAAGCTTGCGGATTGTCCGAAAATTTTAGTCAAACGCCCAAAAAATATGAGTGAATTCTTCGTCTATAGGGCGTGAAATAGGGGGGTGAGGGGAAACTTCTTGTCAATAAAGTCGCGAATCCGGGGGTGAATCGCGGGGAATGTGGCGAATCTTGGCCCGCTTCCACCCCGTTTAACGGGCCGGGTTCAGGCGGTCGTGCCACGCCCCCGCCGCATTGCGTTAAGATATCGCAACATGGACCGGCGGGAGGCGCTGCAGGGAAAAATCAACCGAGGCGTGCACCAGTCTGCGGGTCGAACAGCACCGCCCGCTCCAGGCTGATGGCAAAGTCCATGGTGCCCTCAAGGATCATGGCGTAGCCTGAGGTCCCGCGCGCCAGCACTTCCTTCCCGTTCCAGGTCAGAACACAAAGCGTGTCTGCGCCGGTCGCCTCAGTCACGTCGATCTCGCAGGGCACCACCTGCCCCGAGGCTGCAATGGAGGACTGGGTGATCATCTCGGGGCGCAGCCCCAGAACCAGTTTCTGCCCCATCCGTCCCTCAAGCTGTGCGGCATGGGCGGAAAGGTCCAGGACAACGGTCTGATCCCCCCCTTCTGCCCGCACGGTGATTTCCGCCACCGGACCGCGATCCGAAGGCTGCGGCACCACCTCGATGAAATTCATCGGCGGCGATCCGACCAACCCGGCCACGAACATATTCGCGGGCTGCTCGTAGATTTCCGCAGGGCTGGCCAGTTGCTGTACCTCACCATCCTTAAGAATGGCGATCCGGTCAGCGAGGGTCAGCGCCTCGATCTGGTCGTGGGTCACATAGACCATGGTGGCGTTCAGCCGCTTATGCAGGCGCTTGATCTCGGTGCGCATCTCAAGTCGCAGCTTAGCATCCAGATTGCTGAGCGGTTCATCAAACAGAAACACCTCGGGATCGCGTACCAGCGCCCGGCCCATGGCGACCCGCTGCCGCTGACCGCCGGACAATTGGCCCGGTTTGCGGTCCAGCAGGTGATCCATCTGCAGCATCTTCGCGACCTCCAACACCCGCTCCTTGCGCTCAGCCTTGGGCATGCCGCGCATCTCAAGGCCAAAGGCGATGTTCTGTGCCACTGTCATGGTCGGGTAAAGCGCGTAGGACTGGAACACCATGGCGATGTCGCGGTCCTTGGGGTGCACATCGTTGACCACGCGCCCGCCGATGCTGATTTCGCCCTCAGTCACGCTTTCCAGCCCGGCGATCATGTTCAGCAGCGTGGATTTCCCGCAGCCCGAGGCACCAAGCAGCACCAGAAACTCTCCATCCTGAAGATCGATCGACACACCTTTCAGGACTTCGACCGTGCCGTACCGCTTGACCGCGTTGTTGATTGTCAGAGACGCCATGTGACTATCCTCATCCTTTGACCGAGCCAGCGGTAAGTCCGCGCACGAAATAGCGGCCCGCGACGATATATACGAAGAGCGTGGGAGCTGCGGTGATCAGCGCCGCCGCCATGTCCACATTGTATTGTTTGACCCCGGTGGTGGTGTTCACCAGGTTGTTCAGCGCCACGGTAACGGGCTGTGCGCCGCCGGTGGTAAAGCTGGCCCCGAACAGGAAGTCGTTCCAGATCTGGGTGAATTGCCAGATCACCGAGACCACGATGATCGGCGGCGACAGCGGCAGAATGATCCGCCAGAAGATGGTGAAGAACCCGGCGCCGTCGATGGTGGCCGCACGCACCAGCTCATCCGGGATGGTGACATAATAATTGCGGAAGAATAGCGTGGTGAAGGCCAGGCCATAGACCGAATGCACCAGGATCAGCCCGTAGACCGTATTGGTGATGCCAAGCCGCCCCAACGTCTGCGCCATCGGCAGGATCACCACCTGAAACGGCACGAAACAGCCGAACAGGATCAGGGCAAACACCAGATTGGCGCCGCGAAAGCGGAACTTGGTCAGGGCAAATCCGGTCAGCGCCCCCAAGAGGGTCGAAATCGCCACCGCAGGCAGGGCCATCCGCACAGAGTTCCAGAAATAGGGTTCAAGCCCGGTGCATTCGACGCCAATGCAGGCCTCGCTCCAGGCGTGGCGCCAAGCGGTAAAGTTCAACTCGTGCGGCAGGGCCAGCAGTGATCCGCTGCGGATCTCTTCCAGCTCTTTCATCGAGGTACCAACCACCACATAGGCAGGCAGCAGAAACCAGACGGCGAACAGGATCAGCACGGCCCAGAGAAGCCCTCGCAGCAGCATCTGCTGGCCGGGCCGCGCCGTGGACAGGCTCAGATGATCAGACATGTTTCTTGCCTCGCAGCTCGGAGTAGAGATAGGGCACCATGATCGCGGCAACCGTTGCCAGCATCACCATGGCCGAAGCCGCGCCGACCCCGATCTCGTTGCGGCGGAATGTCATTTCGTACATGAAGTTGGCCGGAAGGGTGGAGGCGTAGCCCGGCCCGCCCCCGGTCAGCGACACAACCAGATCAAAGCTCTTGATCGCCAGATGCGCCAGGATCACCACCGCGCTCATGAAAACAGGGCGCATTGAGGGCAGTATGATGCGCAGGTAGATCTGCCAGGGAGAAGCGCCATCAAGGCTGGCCGCCTTGATGATGTCCTGATCGACGCTGCGCAGGGCAGACAGGAACAGGGCCATCACGAAACCGGCGCTTTGCCAGACGGCGGCCATTACCAGCGCGTAGACCGCAAGATTCTCATCGACGATCCAGCCGAACCGGAAACTCTCCCAGCCCCAACTGCGCACCACGGTTTCCAGCCCCAGCGAGGGGTTCATGATCCATTTCCAGGCAGTACCGGTGATGATGAAGGAAATCGCCATCGGATACAGGTAGATCGTGCGGATGAACCCTTCGGCGCGGATCTTCTGGTCCAGCAATACCGCCAGAAGGCAGCCGATCACGGTGGCCGCGATGATAAAGAGGGCGCCAAAGACGAACAGGTTGTCGATGGCCACCGACCAGCGGTCCATCTGGAACAGCCGTTCGTACTGGCGGACCCCGGTCAGGGTATAATTCGGCAGCATCTTCGATTTGGTCAGCGACATATAGCCGGTCCAAAGGATGAAGCCGTAGACAAAGAACAGGATCGCCGCAAACCCCGGCGCCACAACAATCTGCGGCAAGAGGCGTGCCAAACGGTCCATCACAGTGGCAGAGGGACGGGTCACAACGGAATTCTTTCGCTAGACTGCGGGAGGTGACGCTGCGCGGCCCAGTTTTGTCGGGGCCGCGCAGCAGATCATGCAGCGCAGTGGCTTACATCGCCAGCTTGATGGCTTTCACCAGCTTTTCGGTCGCCTCGGTCGAGGACATGTCCGAATTGAAATGCGCGGTCACCACGTCGATGAAGGCACCGCGGATGGCGCCGGCCTGCGCAATTTCATGCGCCATCGACCCCATCAGCGTGCCGCCTTCGGCCGCTGCAACCATATCGTCCATGGATTTGATCGCGCAGGCATCGAATTCGCCGCGCGGTACATCGGTGCGGGCCGGGATCGATCCTTTGTAGAGGTTGAAGGTCTCTTGGAAGTCGGTGCCGAGGATCAGCTCAGCCAGCAGCGCCTGCCCTTCGACATTGTCATCCCCGCTGACGTTGAACATGGCAAAGCTGTCAGAGTTCAGAAGGTAACCGCCATCGGACGGGGTCGACGCGCAGATGTAATCCTTGCCCGGCTCCAGACCCGCCGCGGCGAATTCGCCCTTGGCCCAGTCGCCCATGATCTGCATCGCAGCCTCGCCGCGCATCACCATGGCTGTCGCCAGGTTCCAGTCGCGGCCCGGGAAATCGGGGTCCACGTAACCGCGCATCTTGCGCATCTGGTCGAACACCTTGACCATCGTGTCCGATCCCAGCGCCTCCATATCGAGATCGACCAGTGCATTTTGGTAGAAATCAATGCCGCCGACGCCCAGAACCACGGTTTCGAAGACCGTCGCATCCTGCCAAGGCTGACCGCCATGGGCCAGCGGGATGATCCCGGCGGCCTTCAGCTTTTCTGCAGTCTCGTTGAATTCATCCCAGGTCTTGGGCACATCGGCGCCGACCTTGGCCAGAACCTCGGGGTTGGCCCAGATCCAGTCGACCCGGTGCACGTTGACCGGCACGGCCACGTACTGGCCATCGTATTTCACGATGTTCTGGATGGTTTCGGGCAGCACCTTGTCCCAATCCTGCGCCTCGGCAACAGCGTTGAGATCGCCCAGCGCGCCTGCCTCGGCCCATTCCTGAATGTTCGGCCCCTTGATCTGCACCGCAGCCGGGGGATCGCCTGCCAGCACGCGGGCGCGCAACACGGCAGCCTGCGCATCACCGCCACCGCCAGCGACGGGCGCATCCACCCAGGTGCCACCGCGCGCCTTGAAAGCTTCCTGAAGCGCCTGAACCGCCTTTGCCTCACCACCGGACGTCCAGTAATGCAGCACCTCGGCCTTGGGTTCAGCCATCGCGGGCGCGGCAACGGTCACGGCCAGCATCGAAACAGCGCCCAAAAGCGCCTTTGCAACGTTTTTCATAATATCCTCCCAGATCATGCCTGTCTCCTCAGGCACCTGATGGCTCACTCTACCGGGCCTTGTGCCCGCGCGGTCCATTCAATTTGTTGCGATTTGTTGCGTTCTTCCGCACAGTCGCCCCCCGTGAGATACAAACTGTTACATACCCCGGCGCTGATCTCGCTATGATGGCGGTCCGGACATACGACCAAGGATACCCTGCCCCGTGCCCCGCGTGCATATCGTCGAAGATGACAGCGAGATTTCCGATCTTCTGTCCACCTATCTGTCAGGCCGCGGTTTTGACTGCTGCGTCTCTGCCTCCGCCGAAGCCGCGCAAGAACTGACGCCGCAGGAGTTCGACATCTACGTGATCGATGTCATGCTGCCGGGACAGGACGGGCTGTCGCTGTGCCGCTGGCTGCGCGAGCGATCAGAGGTGCCGGTGATCATCCTGTCGGCCATAAAAGGCGACACCGAACGCATCATCGGGCTGGAACTGGGCGCAGACGACTATCTGGAAAAGCCTTTCAATCCCCGTGAACTTCTGGCGCGGATGAACGCGCTGCTGAGGCGCAGCAAGGGACCCGGCGAGCGTAGCATGCTCACCGGACAAGTGCGGTTCTCCGGCTGGATGCTGGATTGCGCGCGGCAGAAGCTGCACAGCCCCGCAGGCATGCTGGTACCGCTCAGCTCAACCGAGTACCAGCTGATCACCGCGCTGATTTCCGCCCTGCCCGATCCGGTGTCGCGCGATGTGATCGGCCGCGACATCTTTGGCGTCGAGCTTGGCCCCGAGGACCGGCGTGTCGATATCCTGATCAGCCGCTTGCGCAAAAAACTCTCGGCCGCGGCGCCGGACGCGGATTTCATCAAGACCGTGCGCAACCGGGGTTATCAGTTCTCGGCGCCGGTCAGCGGCTGACGGATGCGGTTGCGCTCCCTCCTGATCCAGGGTCTGGGGCAATTGCCCGGATCTCTGGCCCAGCGCCTGCCACTGTTGGTGGCGCTGTCCTTTGTGGCCGGGATCGTGGTGGCGGGCTGGACCTCCTACCGCATCTTTGACCGCCGCTCTGCGCTGCTGATCGCCGAAACCTCGGGGCCTGCGATGCTGCAGATCCTGCGGCAGGCAAGTGGGCCCGATGGCGCAACGTCGGGCAGGTTGCCGCCCTATGAATGGCAGCGCACGCCCAGCGGCTTTACCGCCGAGGCCGCCCATACGGTGCCGCTGATCCTGATCCTCGACGGTCGCCGCCTGCGTGCCGCAGCTGTGTTCGACACGCCGCCGAAATTGCCGGACATCCTGCGCGCGGCCAGTGAACCGCAATCGCCCGAACGGCGTCTGGGCGACCTCTCGCGCGCGATCACCCGTCAGGACAGCGGCGCCACCCTGTCGCTGTTCGAATCTGACGGAACGGTGCTGTCGATTGCCGCCCCCAGCCTGTGGCGTCCGCGTCTGGAAGAAACAAAGGTGGCGCTGATCGGGCTTGCGGGTTTCCTCTTGGGCATGGCCGCCATCATCCCGCTGGCGCTGAACCTAGCGGCGCCCTTCCGGCTTTTGGCCCGGCGCGATCCAGCAAAGCTGCCGCCACTGGCGTCAAGCGAGGCCATTCAGGTACGCGACCGCATTGATCTGCTGAAGGAACGCTTTGCTGAGGAGCAGGCCCAGAAGGTGCGCGGACTGGCCGCGATTTCGCACGATCTGCGCACGCCCGTGACCCGGTTGCGCTTGCGCAGCGAGCTCTTGGAGGATGAAGAGCTGCACCAGCGCTTCAGCGCCGATTTGGACGAGATTTCCGGCATTATCGACGGTGCCCTTGATCTGCTGAGCATCCGCCACCAAAGCGAGCAGAGCCACCAGTTCGCGCTCTCCAGCCTTGTCGAAAGCCTGGTGGATGATTACCGCGACACCGGGCGTGCGGTGCGATTTCTAGGTCAGCCTCCCCTACGTCTGCCGGGGGTTCCCACCGTCTTTGGCCGCAGCGCTCCGGTGGACATATACACTGGCGGGCAAAGCCTGATGCAAGGGCAGCCGGACAAGCTGCGCCGCGCGCTCAGCAATCTGATCGACAACGGGCTGACCTATGGCACCGAGGTCTCGGTGTCGATTTCGGGCGCCGGATCCGAGGCGCTTGACGTCATTGTCGAGGACGACGGGCCGGGCATCCCGCCGGACCGGATTACCGCCATGCTACGCCCGTTTTCCCGGGGGCATATCGGCGGTGGCGGCGTTGGGCTGGGACTGGCGATTGCCCAGGAAATCGCCGAGCTGCACAATGGGGAGCTCTTCGTCGAGAATACCCGGACCGGGCTAAAGGCAACCCTGCGACTAATGCGGGGACCAGTCCTGCCAGAGTGACATCAGGCGGCTGGCAGGTGTTGCAGGTCCCGCCTCTTCAGGGACTGGCGTGCCAGATCTCCATACCCGGTGCGAACATATCCGCGGCCCTCTTCACCCGTCAGCCCGTGCACGGCGGCCAGTTCAGGGAAGAGATAGAGCAGTTCGCGCAGATCCTCGGCAGAGAGCCCGCGGATCGCTTCGGGGCCAGGCCAGAAGGTTTCGGTCGCGATGCCTTCGGCAAAGATCACCTCGTGCCGCTCGGTCATCAGGTGCACATAGGTGACCGGTCCCGTCACCTCTGAGAGCTGGCCGCAATTCTCGTCGACCTCTGCCAGCAATTTTGCCGACAGGAAGCTTTCGCCAAACGGTGTTTCCCGGTCAAAGGTACGGCGGTTGACCAGCAGGCGGTGTTGCGGCGACAACAGCATCGGTCGCTCTGGCCGCAGCAAGCCATCCGGGCGCAGGCAATAAGGGCGCAACTCCGGTCGCAGCGCCAGTTCGGCCGGGCTCAACTCGCGTTTACCGACCCAGATCACCGGCTGAAAACCGTTGTCGGCGGTCTGCAGCAAATCCCCTACCCGGATCCGCCCGGCAGGCACAGCGCCGCGGCTGGTGGCCAGCAGGACCTCTGGCGTGAAACAGGGAATGCCCGCAGACATCAGCTGGGCATGGGATGAGATATCCCCGGGGGCAACGCCGCTCAGCACCAGTTTCTCACCGCCCGGGAAAGACAAAAGCGCGTTGCCGAACCCATCGTCCGTGACGGTGACATCAATCGTGCGAATGGCCCCATCCGGCCCGGTGCCACCGGTCAGCTCAGAGACATCAAGCTGGTCGTTGAAGAACGAGTCGCTGTCATCGTCCCCCATGTCGAAGTCGCCAATGGTATCGACGCCGCCCGAGGTGGTCAGCACCATCTGGTCATAGCCGGCGCCGCTGGTGATGGAATCATCCCCGGCACCCATCTTGATGGTGTCATCGCCCGCGCCGGAATCAATCTTCACGCCGCTGGCATCCGCCGACGCATCAACCACATCGGCCTGATCCGTCAGTGTCAGCGCTTCGATCTCGGAAAAGGTAATCGTGTCGGCGCCGTCGGTAATCGTCCCGGCTTCATTGCCAGTGTAGGTGACCGAAACGCCCGTAGTGACAGCCGACATATCGACTGTGTCGTAGTCAACCCCGGCCTCGCCGCCCGTAAGGGTGTCATTGCCAAAGCCGTCGGACATCTGAAAGACATCCGCATCGGCCTCACCGAACATCAGGTCATCCCCGGCGCCACCTACAAGCAGGTCGTTGTGGTTGCCACCGTACATCGTATCGTTGCCGTCGCCGCCTTCCAGCGTATCGTTGCCATCGGTTGCAACAATGCTGTCGTTGCCGACGCCGCCGACAAGACTGTCATCCCCGGCCGAGTTCTTGAGCGTATCGTCGCCCTCGCCGCCGATCAGCGTGTCATTGCCAAGACCCGTGGTCAGGTAGTCGTTGCCAAGACCGCCTTCGATGTAGTCGTCGCCATCACCACCCGCGATCGTATCCGCGCCATCGCCACCGATCAGCGTGTCGTTGCCGGTGCCGCCATCCATGGAATCGTCACCGGTACCACCGTCGAGGCTGTCGTTGTCATTGCCACCGTAAAGGGTGTCGTTGCCCTCTCCGCCTTCCAAGGTATCGTTGCCATCGGTCGCAACGATGCTGTCGTTGCCAACGCCGCCGACAAGGCTGTCATCCCCGGCCGAGTTCTTAAGCGTGTCATCGCCTTCGCCACCGATCAGCGTGTCATTGCCGATCCCGGTGGTCATGTAATCGTTGCCAAGACCACCTTCGATATAGTCGTCGCCATCGCCACCGGCCAGCGTATCCGCACCATCCCCGCCGATCAGAGTGTCGTTGCCGATCCCACCTTCCATGAAATCGTTGCCAGCCCCGCCATCAAGGCTGTCATGACCTTCCTCCCCGAACAGGGAGTCATCCCCACCCTGGCCAAAGACCGCATCGTTACCATCACCTGCCAGAACCGTGTCATTGCCTTGTTCGATGGTGGTGACGACGGCATCATCGATCACATCACCCGATAGTGTGAAACCGGCCAGGCCGTCGCGCGTTTGCAGGGTGAACTCGATCGAGGAACGGTCTTCGAATCCGGCCGAGAACCAGGCGTCCTGATCGGTGTAATCGTTCAGCTCAGTCCCGGTCGCAGTGACCATATTTCCATCGATCGAGGTGTTGAGCGAGGAATCCGCCGACACCCCGAAGGAGGTGAAGCTGTTGCCATCAATGATGACCGCCTCGGCATCGCCCACGTAGCTGTTGTCATCCACATCGTTGAATGTCGCAGTCGAATTCAGGTAGATCGGGTCGCCGGTTACCGGGTCAAAGAATTCCAGGCGGAAGGTCGCCCGGTCCCCCGGCTGATCACCGTCCAGCAAGACCTCTGCGCCCTCTGCATAGCCGAATTCGACCCACATGTTCGGGTTGGATTTCTCGACCAGAACCAGCCTGCCCCAGACCGTGCTGCCGTCCTCCAGGGTTGCGATGTCGCTGAAAACGGCGTTGTCGCCAGAAGAACCGGTCCAGCCATCGTGAGACACGCTTTGAAGGTTGCTGAGCTTCAGCTCCAACGGGCTGGCATCGATACCCTGGTCGAAACCGTCGCCCATGTCGCCAAAGATAATATCGTCGCCGCCACCGCCGTCGATGACATCATCACCCTCTTCACCGGCGACCGTATCGTCACCGAGATCGGCACTCATCGTGTCATCGCCGGTGGTGCCGCCCATGTGGTCGTTACCCTTACTGCCGGCAAGGGATGCAACGAGGTCGGATAACCAGTCTGGTTCAGCCATGGTGTTTTCTCATTCTCATGCGGTTCGGGTCAGAGGCAGTACAGGAAACGGTTTACAAAGGTCCGCAGTAGCACCAGCGGCAACATCTACAGACATGTCGGTAAAAAAACGTAAATCAGCGCCAATGTCTTTGTATCCGGCTCAGTATCCATCGGCACTGCGTAGGGGCAGATCCAGCTCATCACAGGTTCTGAGATGCCGCTTGCGGCGCCTCCCCGAAATACACACCCCGACAGCCTGCGCAGCTGCCGGGGTGTCTCGCTTTAACAAGGCTCGCATCGCCAAGCCGACGCTCAGGCGGCTTGCTGTTCCGCGTCCGAAGTGCCTGCGAAACGCTGCAACAGGTCGGTCAGACGCGAGGATTCGCTCTGCATTTTCTGACTTGCCCCGATCGTTTCGTGGACCATGGCCGCGTTCTGCTGCGTGACCTGATCCAGCTGTGCAACGCCGACGTTGATCTCCTGCAGGCCCGAGGCCTGCTCAGTTGCAGAGGAGGCGATGGAGGACACCAGCTCAGAAACCTCGGTGACGCTCTTGACGATCTCGCTCAGCGTGTCACCGGTTGCCTCTACCAGGCGTTCGCCCTCTGCAACCTGTTTGGCGCTGCTGCCGACGAGTTCCTTGATATCATTGGCCGATTTGGCCGCCAGATGGGCCAGACCGCGCACCTCGGAGGCGACAACAGCGAAACCGCGGCCCGCTTCACCCGCCCGCGCAGCCTCGACGCCAGCGTTGAGCGCAAGCAGGCTGGTCTGGAAGGCGATATCGTCGATGACGGTGATGATCTTGGTGATGCTTTCCGAGGTTTCTGCGATCGAGCTCATCGCCGCCTTGGCCTCCTGCATGACCTGACCACCGCTTTCGGCGCGGGTGCGCCCGGCCTTGGCCTGCTGATCAGCAGCCTGTGCCTGTTCTGCAGCCGATTGTACGCTGGCCGACAGCTGCTCCAACGCGGCAGCGGATTCTTCCAGAGTAGCGGCTTGGGTTTCGGCACGCTGCGACATTTCATCGGACATCGAGGACAGGCTGCGGGCGTTCTGATCCACAGCGCCGGCACTGATCCGCAATTCCTCGACAAGATCGCCCAGCGCCGAGGCCAGATCGTTGAAGTCGATGCACAGCATTTCATAACTTTCACCCAGATCGACCCAGTCCCCGGAGGGGATGCGCTGCTGCATGTCGCCCCCCTTCAGTCGCGCCATCGACGAACTGAGGATCTGGAACAATTCCACCCGGCGTGCATTCTCGTGCTGGTTTTTCTGCTCGGTCACCTGCGCTTCGGCAAGCCGGTCACGCAGCCCGGCAAGATTGCGGGCAATCTCCCCAACTTCATCGCCGCGATGGGTATCCGCGATTTCGCTGCTGTAATCCTCGTCCATCAGCCGCTTCACTGCACCAGCGGCTTCGACGATGGGACGACTAAGAAGCACACCGAACACCAGCGCCATGATCAGAGCACCGGCCATGGCGGCAACGCTGATACCGAGCTGCAAAAGCCGACTGCGCTCAATCAGTTGAGTGATTTCGGCTTCGACCGCCTGTGTGCGCTCACCCATCGTGTCTTGCAGGCCATTCACGGTATCACGCAGGAGGGCAATGGCCGGAACGATCTCGGCATAGGCCAGATCCCGCCGTTCTTCGGGTGCAGCCCGTTCAAGAGCCGCGGTCGTTGCGGCAAAGCTGTCCAAGGTCGGCGTCAGAGTCATCACGGTCTTGAAGACATCCGGTTGCCGTGCGCTGGCGATGGAAACATCGACGAAACGACCTTTGGCGGCTTCGACTTCGGCAACGACCTCTTCGATGTTGCCGCGCAGACCGGCCAGACCGGCATTATCGCCGCCGGTATAGGCCAGAAGATCAGCCAGCCCCTGTTCGATATCTTCTTTCATGTCGTCCAGGCTTTTCAGCTGAGCGACCACGAGGCGGGATTGATAGATGCTTTCGGTGAGACGGTTACTTACGAGCCAGGATGTCACGGCAATGGCCGCAAGCATGGCAACAAAGGTGCCGCCCAATAAGAAAACCTGAGTGCGCAGAGAGAAACGGTGCATAGTTACTTACCTATTTGGAGCCTTCACAGAGCGCTCATAGCCGTGCTGTTGCAGGACAACACACGCCCTGGAGATCTTCACGCTAGGTAAAATTAATGTATATCCGGTTACCCCCGCCCCTCTGGAAAGGTGAATCAAACGGAAAACAGGTTCAATTTTCCGCATTCATTCCGTTTTCTGAGCAACCGGACGCCCCCCATCAATGGCCAAGAATTTGGTTGAGGAAACCCTGGGTCCGTTGGTGTTTTGGCGCAGAAAAAAACAGCTCTGGCGTGTTTTCCTCGATGATTTTTCCCTCATCCATGAAGATCACCCGATCCGCCACCTGCCGGGCAAATCCCATTTCATGGGTTACGCAAACCATGGTCATTCCGGTTTCTGCCAGCTCGATCATGGTGTCCAGAACTTCCTTAATGACCTCAGGGTCCAAGGCCGACGTCGGCTCGTCAAACAGCATCACGCGGGGCCGCATGCACAGGGCTCGGGCGATGGCCACCCGCTGCTGCTGACCACCGGACAATTGCCCGGGATATTTCTCGGCCTGGTTCTCGATATGCACCTTTGCCAGAAAACTGCGGGCAGTGGCCTCGGCCTCCGCTTGCGACAGGCCCCTCACGGACATTGGCGCCAGAATGCAGTTTTCCAGGATCGTCATATGCGGGAACAGGTTGAAGTGCTGAAAACACATACCAACCTCGGACCGTACCTGCCCGATATTCTTCAAATCCGAGGTCAGCTCGGTGCCATCGACGACAATCTGCCCTTCCTGATGGGCCTCCAGCCGATTGATGCAGCGGATCAGCGTGGATTTACCCGACCCTGATGGCCCAGCGATGACGATCCGCTCACCCTTCTTCACCGTCAGGTCGATCCCCCGTAACACGTGAAAGTCGCCATACCATTTGTTGAGACCGGAAATCTGGATCACGGCCTCTTCGCGCGCCTCAGTCTGTGCCGGTTTGGTTAGTGTCGGATTGGTCATGTTCTGCCCCTGAAAAGCCTTTGAAGTACGGCGCGCGCTTTAGCGCCGGTGGTTCATTCTGTGTCCGCCTCACGGCCCGACACCCGCAGGTAGCTGTCCTCCCCGGCCAGCACGAAACGCATCAGCAAGAGCTCCACATCCGCGCTCCTGCGGCTCTTGAAAGTCTCCAGCATGCGGCGGTGAAAGGCGACCAGTACCCGGTGCGCCTGGGTGTCGCGCAGGGTTGCCATGCGGACCGCCTGTATCTGCACCATGTAGCGCTGGATCGTGTCGCGCAGCTCGGCATTCGGAACCGCCATGACCCAGGTCCGCCGGATGTCCTCGGAGGCGCGGTAGAGCGCCTCTATGTCTCCTGTCTCGAGCGTGCTTTCAGACAGGGTAACAGCCTGCTGCATCCGCTCGAAATCATCAGCCGTCAGCTCATGCGTGGCGAGCGCAGCAGCCCGGGGCTCCAACAGGCGTCGCAATTCAAAGATTTCCAGAATCTGTCGCGGCTCCAGCGTTGGCAGGGTGAAGCCCCGGGTGGTGCTTGCCAGATAGCCCTCGTGCGTCAACCGCATCAGGGCATCGCGCACCGGCATCCGCGACACCTCGAACTCCGCTGCAATGGCGGTATCCACCAGACGGTCATCGGGGGTCAGCTCACCGCGCTGAATGCGCCCCAGATAGGCATCATAGATCACATCCTTCATGTGCCGCTTGGGTGTATCCGACATGTGCGCCCCTACTTTCGTATACAGAAACAACAAACTAATCCCTTTATACACAGCCATATAAGGCCTGAAAAGGTTTATGCTTAAAATAAAAGCTTGAAGCCGTATACTGATTCTGACTACCGTAGACGATAAGCGCGGAGCCCAATCAACCGCGCAGCTTGCTTCAACAAGGGGGTTTCCCATGACTTTCAGAACTCGAATGCTTACCGGACTGGCCGCAGCGGCCATGGTCGCGGTGTCCGGCCTTGCGGCAACCGCGCAGGAGACGCTCAAGATCGGCTCTTACCCGGCCAACCCGCCCTGGGAGTACAAGAACGAAGACGGCAAGTTCGAAGGCTTCGAGGTCGACATCATCAACGAAATCGCCTCTCGCATCGGCGCCGAAGCCGAGATCAGCAGTCTCGACTTCCGGGCGCTTTTCGTCGCTACCGCATCGCGCCGGGTGGATGCGGTGATTTCCTCGCTCACCATCACCAACGAACGGCTTGAGGCGCAATCCTTTACCCAGCCTTATTTTTCCGGCGCTCTGGGTGTGGGGACCAAGGACGGCGCAGGCATCGCCAGCGTTGCGGACCTTGGCGGCAAGCGGGTCGGCTCCATCGCGACCTCCTTCCCTGAAAACTGGCTGAAAGAGCGCGAAGGTGAAATCGGCTATGCGTCCTATTCCAGCTACGACAGCACCGCCAACATGCTGACGGATCTGCGCAGCGGTCGTATCGACGCGGCCGTCAATGACATCGTCGGCCTGCGCTATGCCTTCAATCAGGAACACATGACCGGCCTGTCCATTGCGGCCGAGATCCCGACCGGCGACAAATTCGCCATCATGATGCCCAAAGGATCGGAACGCCTTGAGGCCTTCAACGACGCGATTTCAGAGATGAAGACCGATGGCACCATGGCGAAGCTTTACGAGAAATGGTTCCAGGTTGCGCCCAAGGCCGACAGCCTGACCGTGACCCCACTGCCGGTCCCGACCTCGGCAGACTAAACGTTGGGCGCAGCGGGGGATGGGATCGACCACCCTCGCTGCGCCTGCCGGGCCAACCCTTTGGCCCAACGTCCTACAGACAGCAGAGTATCACATGGAAATTTTCGATATCTTCTTCAATCTGGACGTGATGCAGCGCGCCTTTCCCATCCTGATGCGCGGTTTGTTGAACACGCTTCTTCTGGGCGCTTCCGCAATTGTGGTGGGTGGCAGCCTTGGCGTGCTGATCTGTCTGGTCCGGCTTTATGCCGCGAAACCCTTCCGGCTGCTGGCCACCTTTTACATTGATCTTCTGCGCGCGATCCCCGTGCTGGTGGTACTGATCCTCGTCTATTACGCCCTGCCCTTTGCCGGGATCGTCTTTTCTTCTTTCGTCGCGGCCACCATCGCCCTGTCACTGGTGCTGGCCGCCTATACCGCCGAGGTGGTGCGCGCGGGCATCGAAGCGGTACCAAAGGGCCAGTTCGAAGCCTCCGAGGCGCTTGGCCTTTCGTTTCTCACCACCATGCGCAAGGTCGTGCTGCCGCAGGCCTTTCGCATGATGATTCCGCCGCTGGCGTCATATTGTGTTGCGATCATCAAGGACACCTCGCTGGCCTCGGTGGTGGCGATGGATGACCTGCTGAAACAGGCAACCGATGCGCAGGCGCTGTTTGCCAACCCAACCCCGCTGTTGCTGGCTGCGGCCATCTATGCCGCTTTCCTGTGGCCCCTAGTCCGGTTCACCAGCTGGCTCGAACAACACTATAAACGTGGCTACCGCTAATCCCCGGCTGAGCCATCCCACTCCCGGCGCCCCCGGCGCCCAATCCCATTCCACGGAGAAGACCATGTCCGCAGTTTCCGGCGGCGGCGACGCCTACCTGTTGTATCATTCCATCGGCCACTACCCCGAAAAAGAGGCCGACCTGTCCCGCGGGTTGACTGATTTTGCCCAGACCTGGGCCGCCTTCGACGACGGACAATGGGGCGAGATCCTGCACAAGCGCCAGCAGTTCATCGACCTTTGGGAACAACTGATCAAGGCGCCGCCAGGCACCCTGACCACGGCCGAGAACGTGACCGCCGCACTGATGTCGGTGATCGGTGCCCTGCCTGCCGAAACACTGAAAGGCAAAAAGGTCCTGGTGGCCGAGGATGGCTTTCCGTCGCTGCATTTCCTGCTCAGCGGTCTTTCGGAGCGTTACGAGTTCGACCTGCAGACCGTTGCCATGCGGCAAGGCGCCCATTGGGTCGAGGATGACGATATTCTGGCCGAATGGGACGAAAACGTCGGTCTGGCCCTGCTCACCTGGATCAGCTCCACCAGTTCACACCGCAGCGACATTGAACGTCTGGCTGCCCATGGCCGCAAGATGGGCAGCCTGATCGGCGTCGATATCACCCAAGGCGCCGGATTGCTGCCTTATGACGTGGCCAAACCCAAGGCCGATTTCGTGATTTCTACCAGCCTCAAATGGCTCTGTGGCACGCCAGGCGCCGGTATTATCTACGTGGATGAAGGCCTGCTGCCGCAGTGTGAGCCGGACCTGCGTGGATGGTTTTCGCAGGACAACCCGTTCTCCTGGGCACTGGATGCCTTTTCCTTTGCCCCGGATGCGCGCCGGTTCGACAATGGCACCCCCTCCTGCCTGCCTGCGGTCGCCAGCCTGCCCGCGCTGCAATGGCGGATGCAGCAGGACGATGCCGCGTTCGTGGCACACAACCGCGCCCTGTCGCAGCAGCTGTGCGATGGTCTCACCTCTCTTGGCCTGAGACTGGCCAGCCCGCTGGATCCTGACAAGCGTGGTGGCAGCCTGATGGTTTCCCTACCGCAAGGCACCCCGGCGCCGGAGGTGCTGGAGCAGCTACGCACCCAGCAGATCTATATGGATGCACGCGGTCAGATCCTGCGCATGTCCCCGGGAACCATCACCACCGAAGCAGGCGTTTCGCGTGCCCTGCAAGCGCTTGGCAGCCTGTTGGCAAAGGCCGCCTGACACCACACACGCCTCACCGCCGCCGTGTCCACGGGCGCGGCGGCGGCCCTGGTCGGCCCTGTCAGGTCGGAAACCCGTAATCCTGAACGATCGTCCAGATGGTGCTGTTAACGTCCTGAAGCGTGGCGATCGTGCGTTCGATCTCTTCTATCGCGCGATCATCGACATCACTTGTCTGCCCGATCTTCAGCCGGTCCTTGCGGTCGGAAATGCGCATCAGAATTGTCCGCGCCATGCCCGCGTCCTTGTCAAAGGAATAGATGCAGTGATTGTACCTGTTCCGCAGGGCGGACTGGCGCATCATCAGCTTGGTCGCCTCCAGCACCCGCCCCCGCAGTTCTCGGTCACAGCGCTCCAGCTTGACCAGGCGCTCGACCAGTTCGACCCGGGCGCGGGTGGTGTTGAGCGTCAGAAAGATGATCAGCGCCGCTTCGGTATCCGTATCGGACAGCCCCGCAATCAGATGGATGAACAGGCTTTCGGTATTGGTCCAGGTGTAGTTGAGGCGACCGATCAACATCAGCAACTGAGAAAAGTTCTGATCGGCCGCCAGGGTCATCCGGTCCTAGCCTCACTAAAGTATAGCCCGGCAGCCTCGGTCCGGTTCCGCACGCCCAGCTTCTTCATGATATTGTGCATGTGCAGTTTCACCGTGTGCTCCGAAACCGCGAGATCGGCCGCGATCAGCTTGTTCTGCTTGCCCCGCGCCACAAGACGCAGGATCTCGTTCTCGCGCGGAGTGAGGTTCGCGTCGGCGCAGCGGCAGCCGCCGGTGACTTGCTCGCTCACCCGGGAAGATGCCTGAGGCCGCACCTTGGCCAATAGCGCGTTTGGAACGCAGCCCTGGTCCAGGATCAGCAACCGCAGCATCGACAGCCAGCAATCAAGCTGCAGGTTCATCGGCAGGAACCCGAAACGGCCTAGCTCCTGCCGTCCGCGCACGTGACGGTAGAACTCGGCAGCGACATCATCGTCGTGATAGGCCAGAACCACCCGTTTCGGAGCCAGCAGTTTGACGGCATCAAGGCCCTTTTCGATATCCTCTTCGATCACCTCCTGCTCGACAAGCGCAAGGGAGGTTGGACCGGGAACAGTCATGCCCTCGGAATGTTCGAGAATCTTCAACTGGTCGATGCTCTTCAGCCGAATGAGCTGAACACCCGCATATTCTTGCTTGATCACACGGGCACATTGTTCGGACAGGGTCGCCCCCCCGCCTAGGATCGTAATAGACTTTACACTCATAACACTACTCCACAACCCATCGAGGTCGGGACCGACTGCTCAACAGTCCGGCTTCAAATGTTGCAATATTTTTACATCGGGTGTCTGTCGCAATCCTCAACAGCAAGGGTGCGGTTTTTGTCGCCGGTAATGTCAGCTTCCCCATCGGGATGGCCCCCCGGCGCTGTTAGGCGCGACCACCTCTGAATAAACATTACACAAATCGAACCAAGAGGTGAAATTCTAATTTATATTAACCTTTAGACTTAACGCGAAGCCACCTGCCCCGGGGCGAGCGCCCTGCACCAGGAAAGTCTTAACGTTATATTAACTAACATTTTTTCAGTCGGCGCGACGCTGACCACCCTCTTGACAGCCGCTGACCTGGGCCCTTTGCGGAAAGGGCTTGCTTCTGCTGAAATAGACCGAATCGGTAGTAGCCCCCTGCCCGACTTTCCGAATCCCACTACAAACTTTGTCCATTTGTTCTAAGCGGAAAGAAACCACGCCGGTTCGAGCATTAATATTTCATCCAGCTATTTTTTCACCCGGTCCACGCGCACTCTGGTCCAGCGCTTATTGCAGCGCCCGGAATGCCAATGCCTGCTGAAGGCGGCGTTCCCCGAAGCCAGCTGGACACACATGCCCGGCTGAACTCAACCGCCCGGAGATGGCCGTTTTAGAGATGACTGACGGTCGCAGCGGGCAAACCGACAAAGGACCCAAAGCAATGTCTATCAAAAACAATCAAACCGCGCTCGGATGGTTCAACAACAGCCCGGTGACCTATAACGACAACGGCGATCAGGAACAAACTCAGGACCAGGATCAAGGACAAGGTCAGGGGCAAGCCCAGGGCCAAGGTCAGGGTCAGGCGCAGTCCCAGGAAAGCCTCAACCTCAACGGTAATGGCAACGGCAACCTGAACCTCAATGGCAACGCCAGCCTGAACGGCAACGCCAACGGTAACGCCAATGGCAACTGGAATTACGACTACAACGAGGACGTCGATTCCAACACCAATACGGACAGCAACACCAACAACAACAATACCACGACGACCAACAGCGACACCAATATCAGTCGCACGGCCACCGACAGCTCCCACACCACCGATACGGACGTGGACGTGGATATCGATATCGATATGGAAGGCTACATGCCCAACGATGACGACTTTGCCGACATCGACGTGCAGGGTGGCTCCTCGATTGGTGATGTGCTGATGACCGAAGACGGCGATATGCACTACGACATCGGCGATGACGTGAACCTGGAAAACCTGCTCAACAATGCGCTCAACGGCCCGGGCAATGATGTCGGCACCGTCAACGTCATGAACAACAAGCTCAATGACAACGACTCGCTGCATGATCCGGATGTCACCAATTCCGGCGCCGGCTTCAACCAGAATGGCAGTGCCACCGGTGGCTCGGCAGAGGCTGACGAAGGCATCGCGGCCGAAGGTGGCAGCGGCTCCAGCGGCGGTGACGCCGGTTCCAGCGGCGGTGACGCGCTTGGCGCAGCCTTTGGCGGCTGGTCGCAATCCGACGATGTCGAATCCGGTGATGGCGGCGGCGGCGGGGCAGCATCTGCTCAGGGCGGCGCCAGCGGCGCGGCCGATGCCACCAGCGTGAATGTTGGCGTCGGTGTCGGCGCAGCGGCCAGTGGCGCGGCTGCAGGTGCATCAGCGGTCGAAGGTGGTATTGACCTTGGCCTGCTCGACTTCCTGGAAGGCGGCGATGCGGCTGCGGCGATCGCGGCGGCCAGCTCTGGCGCCATGGCCGGAGGCGGCGGGATCGCTGCGGGCGCACATTCCAGCGCAGCCTCTGGTGCGGCTGGTGCAGCCGGCGCAGCCGGTGGTGCAGGCGGCGCAACCGGCAGCGCGGTTGGTGGCAGCACCACTGCAGGCGCGGCCCATTCCTCGGTGATCGGCGGCGACGCAGCGATGGCCGTCGGTGGTGACGGCGGCAGCGGCGGCAGCGGCGGCATGTGGGGATCGCACAACGGGGATGACGGCTTCGTCACAGGCGAATCCTATGCCTCGGCAGATGCGATCCTGGACACCACGGCGTTCAACCAGTCGATCACCATGGGTGCAAATGTCCTTGGCAATACCGTGGACATGACCACCGTCGGTCACGATCTGAACTCGACCTACACCCTGACCGGCGAAGACGACGGCTGACCCCACAGCCGGGGGTGTCGGACAACGTGCCGGCACCCCACCAGAAACCGGCCCGCGCGGCGTATCTATCGCGCGGGCTTGCCCCGAAACTCTTTTTCCGTATCGGTAGCGTCCGCCATGTTTATGGACAAGACGACAGAAGCGATCGCATATTTTATCGGCCTCTTTCAAACGGTTACCGAAAATACACATTCACGTATTGAATATAGCAGCTTCCGGTTCCAACAAAAGAAACAGATGCTCGACCTGCTGCAGGAACACTCCGCAGCCCGCGATTTCGTCTACGGCCCACAGGGGTACGCCCCGCAGGCTCAGGATGCCACGTCTTACAGCCTTCCGGCACCGACACCCGCGCCCCAGGCGCCGCAGCCTCTTCCGCAAACCTCTCTGGCACCGCCTGATGTCCACCTGCCGCCAGGCGCCTTGGCGCCTCCGCTGGAGCAGGCCAGTGCTGCCGGGCCGAGCGGCGCTCTGCCGCCAGTCCATGCAGCACCGCCGCCGGGCGCTTCCGTACATGTTACATTGCAGGTGAACACGCTGATGGATCAGGACAATCTGAACATCTCCGCAGAAACCGCTCAGGGCTTCGTGCAGACTCAGAGCGAGAACCTGATGGAGCTGCAAGTTCTGGCCGCGCGCTTGCAGGTGCTGGATCCTGAGGCCGTCACCCTCGCTACCGATCAGTTTTCCAGTCAATCTGACGATCTGGCAGAGGAAAACGACCTGCCAAGCCCGGCCGAGGTGGGCGAAACGATCGTCACGCAGATCCTCGACCGCGCCGATGATGCTGCGGCGCAGACACCAGCCGCTACAGTCCATATCGCCACGGGCACATCCCTGCAGGGTGTGACAATGAACGGTGAGGCAGAGCCGGAGCTACCCGCCTGGCAGGACGCACTGCCTCAACCCCTGCAACCCGATGCCGAAACAGAAACGGACGAAACACCACAGGCGGCCGACACCCCAACCCAGACCACTGGTGAGAACCTCGCTCTCAACGAAGCGATAATCAGCGGCGGTGGCGTCGATGCGGCCGTCATCGCGGTCGGGGGCGACGTGGCCAACCTGGATGTAATTTCGCAGGTCAACGTGCTGCGGGATGACGCTGCGCGGCCCGAAGAGGACAACCAGCTGATCAACGCAGCCAGTTTTGACGGACAGCCGACAGAAACCGCCCCGCCCGCAACCGGCAGCGCGGGCAGTCTGCCCGGTCTGGTGACCCTCGCCTGTATCGAGGATGACCTGATCACCTATGACTGGATTCACCAGATCAATATGATCCGGGATGAGGATACGGTCTCCTTCACCACCTCCGGCAGCGAAACCACCCTGTCCACCGGTGAAAACCAAGCCGTCAATTTCAACTTCACCGGCACCTTTGGTCAGGCCTATGACCTGATCATTGTCGCCGGCGACATGATTATACAGAACACGATCACGCAGACTAATATCCTGCTGGATGAGGATTTCTGGCTGCCCCACCCCGCGCCGACCGCGGCCTCTCAGCCCGGCGCAGCCAGCCAAAGCTCGGACAACGCGCTGATCAACAGCGCGTCGATCACCCATACCGGAGAAGACCAGATCAGCGCCCTCACCGGGGACTTCCGCGCTCTGCTGGATGGGTTCGACCCCGAAGCGCCCGACCTGTCGCCGGTTCTGACCAGCGGCCTCTGGGCCCCGCAGGAGGTGCCAAGCGTCCTTTATGTCGGCGGCGACCTCATCCAAATGCGCGAGGTCACCCAGATCAATGTCCTCTCCGACAGCGACCTGATCGACATTCCCAACGCCCCGGACGGCCCCGAGGCCCCTGAGGCTCCGGGTGATGCGGCGATGGTCAGCACGGGCGCCAATGCGACCGTAAATCTGGCCACGATCTTCGACAATGGTCTGCCTTCTCATGTGATGTCGGGCGGATCGGTGTTTTCCGACGCGGTCTTGTACCAGGCCCAGCTGATTTCCGGCGATGCGCCGCCCACCGATGTGCGTCTTGCCCCCGGCCCCGAAGCGCCACTGGCAAGCGAAGCGGTGGCCTTTCTGACCGATCTGAATGCCACCGGAAACGCCGCGGATGCGGATCACACAGCCGCGTCAACCGCGGTTCAAGACGAAGCGCCCGCACATCTGGATGTCATGCAGACGATGCTGGCCTGAACCAATAGGGACTGAGACCAGGGACAAACACACGGACGAGAAACAGGGACGAGAAACAGGGACGAAACACAGGGGGAGTGTCATGAAAATTACCAAATACGATGCACGCTGCGGCACCGAGGAAGAAGAAGCAATCGACAACCAAAAAGCTCTGCAGGTCTTGCAGGCAAAGGCCGCAGCCTCACTAAAATCTGGTCGAACCGCAGGCTTCCCGCACACCATAGCCACGGCGCCGCAACAGGAAGAGCAAACAAGCACTCTGACATTGGTCACCGACGATCAAGACCAGCAAAAGCCGGAACGGTTCGGGCCGGAGCAGCTGGAGGCCAAACCGGATCCCGCGCCCTATTGCCTGGAACGCCACATGCGCCGACCCACCGAGGAACCGGCGCCTCCCAATTCGGGCCACGAACCTGCCGCAAGCGACAGCCCCCCCTCTCTCGCAATGCCGCAACCTACCCCGGCAGAGGCCGAGATCACACCTGAGACGATGAAGGCTGCCGACCCGGAAGTCGCGCCCGAAACCACGCCCCCCTCCACCCCCCGGCCGACCCCCAAGGCCGGGCCGATCTCTCAGGCCTTACAGACTGCCAGAGCGAAACAGAAAGCCCCCGAGGAAGGCCGCATGACCCCACCGGCCCGCGGGCTGGGCGGGACAACGCTGGAGGGGCAGATCAATACCCGTGTGCGCAAGCAGGACGACGCCGCAGAGCCCCCTGCCAATGGCGGCAACGGAGGCGGCAACGGAGGCGGCAATGGCGGCGGTGGCGGACCTGCACGGTTCCACCGGCGGCTTGGACCACAGAACTACGAAAAGAGCCTGCGCGAAGGCGTCGTGGCGGTCCGGCGCAATATGGGCTTCGTGATGCTGATGACCTGCGCCACCAATGTTCTGGTGCTGGCCATTCCGCTTTATCTGTTTCAGATCTCCGACCGCGTGCTGACCAGCCGCTCGGTGGATACGCTGATCATGCTGACGCTGGTGATTGCCGGCGCGGTGATCCTGCAGTCAGTCTTTGACGCGGTGCGACGCTTCATGCTGATGCGCACCGCGGTCGAGGTGGCTGCCCGCCTTGGCGCGCCAATCCTGAGCGCGGCGGCGCATGCCTCGCTGCATGGATCCGGGCGCGAGTATCAGGCCTTGGGCGATTTGCAGCAGGTGCGAAGTTTCCTCACCTCCGGCACGCTGATGTCCTTTCTCGACGTGCCCTTTGCGCCGATCTTTATGGTCGCGATCTTTTTGGTGCACCCGCATCTGGGCTATATCGTTGCGGGAACGGCAATCGTTCTGCTGGTGATCGCAAACGTGAACCAGAAAATGACCGCGCGCCCCTTTGCCGAGGCGAACCTGGCGCAGTCAAAAGCGAATATGCACCTCGATTCCATGACCCGGAACAGCCAGATCATCAACGCGCTGGCGATGATTCCTGAGGCGGTCACCATCTGGGGCCGCGACACTGCGGCTTCGCTGACCTCGCAGGTCCGCGCGCAAGACCGCAACGTGATGTCTGCCACCCTGTCGCGCGGCGTGCGGCTACTGACGCAGGTCGGGATGCTGGGATGGGGCGCCTATCTGGCGATTGCCGGGGAGATTACCGGCGGGATGGTGATTGCTGCCTCGATCATTGCCGGCCGGGCGCTGGCCCCGGTCGAAGGCGCCATCGAAGGCTGGAACGCCTTCCTGCTGTCGCGCTCGGCTTATGGTCGGATTTCCAACCTTCTCACCCGCTCTGCCCATCAGTTCGAACGGCTGCGCCTGCCCGATCCACAAGGTCGGCTGGATGTAGAGCGGCTGCTATATGTCCCGAACGGCACCAAACAGGTGGTGCTGAATGCTGTCGGATTTTCTCTGGAACCCGGCGATACGCTGGCGGTGATCGGCAATTCCGGCGCGGGCAAGACGACACTGGGCAAGATGCTGGTGGGGTCGATCCTGCCGACCTCGGGCAATGTCCGGCTTGATCTGATGGATCTGCGAAACTGGGAGCCGCGCCAGCTGGGCGAGAACATCGGTTACCTGCCACAGGACGTGCAGCTGTTCCCCGGTTCCATCAAACAGAACATCGCCCGGATGCGCGATGATGCCACCGACGAACAGATCCACCGCGCTGCGGTACTGGCCGACGTGCACAACATGATCGCGTCACTGCCGCAGGGCTATGAAACCATGGTGGCAGCGGATGGATCGCCCCTGTCGGGTGGGCAGAAACAGCGTATCGCCCTGGCCCGGGCCTTCTTTGGCAATCCGCGGCTTCTGGTTCTGGACGAGCCGAATTCGAACCTGGATGTCGCGGGTGATCAGGCGCTGGCGCGCGCTATTCAGCACGCCAAGGAGAACAAGATCACCGTGGTGGTCATCACCCAGAAACCAACGCTGCTGAGCGTTGTCGACAAGATCATGCTGCTGTCGGACGGCAATGTCGCCTTGATGGGGCATCGCAATGAAGTGCTGAAGCAGCTGGCCAATTTCCAGCAGGGCAACACCCGTGGTCCCGAGGGGGGCACCACGCCCACACAAGGGGGGAACGCGCAATGACACAGACCGTCGATCTCATGGAATGGCACCACGAGGTGCCCCGCTCGATCCGCAAGCATGTGATCTTTGGCATCGCGCTCTTTGCCATCGCCTTTGGCGGCTTTGGCACCTGGGCCTTCCGCGCGCCGCTGGCGGCGGCGGTGATTTCACAGGGCAGCTTCGTCGCCACCGGCCAGAACAAGATCGTCCAGCACCTGGAAGGTGGCATCATCGAGGCGATCCTTGTCTCCGAGGGCGACCGCATCAGCAAGGGCGATCAAATCATCCAGCTGAAACAGACAGCGGCGCAGGCCGACCTGCGCGAAATGGAGTTCCGCAAGGCGCGGCTTGAGGCCGCCGAAGCGCGGGTTCGGGCCGAATATGATGAGGCGGAGGAGGTCACGTTCTCCCCCCGCCTTCTGCAACTGGCCAAAGAGAACCAGCAGGTGGCCCAAATCGTTGAGGATCAGCGGCTATCCTTTACCTCGGCCCGGCACATGCAGCAAAAGGAGCTGGAGATTCTGGAGAACGGTATCGCCTCGCTTCAAATCCGCAGCAAGGGCTACAAGGCGCAGCTGGCCGCTTATCGCGCGCGGGGCGTGAACCTCGGCGAAGAGCTAAGCGATAAGGAAGCCCTGCTGGAACGCGGCCTGATCCGGCGCCCCGAATTCAACTATGTGCGCCGCGCGATGCTGGAGACAGACGGCCATATCGCACGGATTGAATCAGAGGTTGAAGAAATAGAACGATCCCGGCTTAAGTTTGAGCTGGAGATCGAAAAACTGACAACGGAACGTCGGCGCAAGGCGCTGGATGAGCTGCAGGCGGTGCAGGCCGAGTTGGACACGATCCGCGAAAAGGCCCGCAAGGCCAAGGACGTGCTGTCCCGCTCGACCGTTGTGGCGCCCGTCAACGGCACCATCGTGCGCCTTTACTACCACAGTTCTGGCGGCGTCATCGAAAGCGGCAAACCCATCGCCGAGATCCTGCCCGCCGATGCACCCCTGCTGATCGAAACCCTGGTGCCGCGCACTGATATCGACAGTATCCGCGTCGGACAGGTCGCGGCGGTACGGCTTTCGGCGCTGAACCGGCGCACCACGCCGATGCTGACCGGTCACGTGAGTTACCTGTCGGCGGATTCCATCACCGACACCTCGCAGGGCATCGCCCGCGAGGTCTATGTCGCCCATATTGATCTGTCGTCAGCGGAATATGCGAGGGTGTCGCACTTCGCGCCGGTGCCCGGGATGCCTGCCGACATCATGATCGAAACCGAGGAACGGACCTTCTTTGAATATCTGATCAAACCGGTGAAGGACAGCATGTCACGCGCATTCCGGGAGCAATGATCCCGTGGCTTGGTCGCAGAAAGACACTGTTTTCAATGCCCTGTTAACCGGCGCGCGGTAAATCTTCGGGTGAAAGCAGGACGATAGCATTTATCGCCCTGTCTGCCCTATGAACCAGCGCCCGGACATTCGCATGACGAACAGACGCCTAGAGCAAAAGCACGTGACTCCGCAAAGCGAAGACGCCGGCCTGTTCAAGCGTGAGCTGCGCGATGTGCCTGTGGAGCTGATCCCCGTGGTCAACCGCAACAACCGGGGAGATCTGCTGATCAAGGGGATCGTCAGACCCGACGCAGAGATCGAAGTGCTTTTTGCCGGCCGCCGCAAACCTGAGGCAGCAGGCCTGCTGCACCGGATCAAGAAACTGCGGGAACAGGGGCTGCGCACGGCGACAAACGGCCACGAGGCCATGATGCAGATCCGGCGGCTGCGCCTGCCGGTTCAGGTACGGGGCAACTGGCGTATCCGATTTGAACCGGATGAAGAGGGTTGGGATCTGAAATGCTACCAGCTTTTGGCAGCTCAGTGGGCGTTTACTGACCACAAAGGCTTCAACGTTCTGTGCGGCTTCCCACCCGAAGTGCCTGATGACAGGCTACAGGACCGGGCTCGCGCTGCGCGGGCACATCTTGCCGCATCCCGGGCGCGTGTGGCGGAACGGCATGCGCAAAGATCGGACCGCATGACCGAGCAAGGCTGAGCCATCCGAGCCCCACACCTGATGGGCGGCGATCCAAAAAACAATGTTGGGCGGCTGACCTCTGACCTCCAGCCGCCCGTCCGGCGCCTTATTGCAGGGGCATTGCAATCGGGCGCAACGGAGCCGCATCCGCACCGCGCAGCTTGAGCGAGCCTGCCACGAAGGCAAACTCGTAAACCTCGGAGGCGGACAACTCTTCCAGATAGGCAAGTTCGATGATCGGAACGCCCACCTGCGACAGCAGGTAGGTATGCACCGGCACGTAATTGCCTTCGACCTCCGACGGGAAGGCCTCAAAGCTCAGATTGTCGGCGCCAACGATCATCGCACCGGATTCTTCGGCAAGGTAGCGCGCCGCTTCCATGCCAAGACCCGGCGGGTTGTGCGAGAACTGGTCAGCCTCTTCGTAGACCTGCATGCGTCCAGTCCGGATCAGGACAACATCGCCCTTTTGCAAGGCAACACCCTGCGCCTCCAGCGCGGCCTCCAGATCCGCCTGCGTGACGCGGTAGCCTTCGGTCAGCATCTCCACACCCTTTGCCGCGGCGACATCGATCAGCACGCCACGGGCCACGATGGGGGGGATCGTCTCTGCGCCGGTGACCTTCCAACCGGTATCGCCCAGATGTTCATCCGCACTGAAATGGTTGAAAATCTCACCGTTGAGACCAAAGTGGTTCAGGGCGTCGATATGAGTGCCGGTATGGGTATACATCGACACCGCCGATCCGGTGTAGCTGACGTGTTCGCCGATATCCCGGCCAACGCCCAGCGGGTCATCAATCGCCGCACCGCGCGGGGTATGGGTCATCCAGAACTGGTACCGGGGATCGCCCGCCGCGTGCCAGCCGGGCATGCCGATGAAATACTCGACGGAAAGGTCGAAAACCTGCCCCCCCGCAACACGGGACAGGATCGCTGCCCGAGTGTCTTCGGTCATCAGGTTCAAGGCGCCAAGTTCATCCTTGGGTCCCCAGGGGCTGGTGCCGACGGTGGGGATACTGTCACCGGCATAGCCGGGCGCGGCCATGGCAAGGCCAAGCGTGGCCGCCAGTAGAGTTGTGAAGCGCATTGCGATTTCCTCAGGTGCTTTTCGAATCCGGAAAAGCATCGCCTGGGTGCCTGATGCGAAAAACCGTGCGCTTTGCAATTGAGTGTTGATACCACGTCAGCAATGTGACCCAGCAGATTGCGTCACATTGCATGCAGCAGAAACAGCGCTCCACTTCTCCTATCGCTCTGTGGCACCCATTTCACGGGCCCACGTGCCATCTGGAAATCCGCGATGCGCTGTCTCTCGCCAAGTTATTCTGAGTGTTCCCCCAGAGCCAGTGCCAGATTGCACAGGATCTCGAACATGATGGAGACGCCAAGGAAGGCGGTGCCGCCGGTTTGATCGAAGGGCGGCGAGACCTCCACCAGATCGGCACCCACGATGTTCACCCCCTTCAACAGCCGGGCCACCTGCAAGGCCTGATAGGAGTTCGGCCCGCCGACCTCGGGCGTTCCGGTACCCGGCGCAAAGGCCGGATCAACGAAATCGATGTCATAGGAGACATAGGTCGGCTGCGAACCTGCGATCTCGCGGGCTTCGGCCATTACATCCTCTGGGCCACGGGCATGGAACTCCTCGATCGCGATCACCCGCACGCCGACCGCATCGGCAAAGTCGCGGTCCTCGCTGTCGTAGGTGGTGCCGCGAATGCCGATCTGCACGACCCGTTTTGGATCCAACAAGCCCTCTTCGATGGCGCGGCGGAAGGGCGTGCCATGGGTGTATTGGGTGCCGCCGAAGTAATCCTTGAAGAGGTCCGTGTGGCTGTCGAAATGGATCATGCCCAAGGGGGCGCTCTTGCCCAAGGCCCGCAGGATCGGCAGGGAGCAGAGGTGATCTCCGCCGCCGGTCAGGGGGATGACACCGGCGGCCACAACCTGGTCGTAGAACTGAGTGATCCGGTCCATGCTGTCATGCAGGTCCGCCGGGTTCGGCCCGACATCGCCCAGATCGGCGCAGTTCACCATCTCGAACGGGCGCACACCGGTAGCGCCGTTCTGCGCCCGGATCATTGTCGACATGTCGCGCAGCTGGCGCGGTCCGTGGCGTGGGCCGGGGCGGTTGGTCGTGCCGCTGTCCCACGGGGTTCCGATCAGGCCGACCTGCACGTCCTTCAGGCGCGGATCATCAAGCGACAGGTGCGGCAGGCGCATGAAGGTCGGAACACCGGCAAAGCGCGGCACATCGAAACCGGAAACCGGGTGGAAGAAAGAGTCAGTCATGGGGGGTATCCTTGATCAAAGCATGACGCTGCCGCCGTTGACGCCAAAGCATTGCCCGGTGATGAAACCGCTTTGCGGGCTGGCGAGAAAGACGACCATATCGGCGATTTCGCGCGGCTGGCCAAAGCGCGCAAGTGGTGTGTCGAGATCCTTGGCAATGGCCTCGGGGCTCATGTTCTGGGGGCTGGTCATATCCGTTTCCGTCGAGCCCGGCGCCACGGCATTGACCAGGATCCCCGGCGCCAGTTCGCGCGCCAGCGTCCGGGTCATGGTGATGATGGCGCCTTTTGAGGCGGTATAGGCCAGCATGTTTTCGCGTCCCAGCAGGCCAAGATCACTGGCAATATTGATGATCCGCCCGCTGTCCGTTCGGCGCACAAAGGCGCGGGAGGCGAGGAAGCTCCCTCTAAGGTTCACCGCAATGACCCGGTCGAAATCCGCGGCCTCGGTTTCGGCCAATGGGCTTTCGCGCAGGATCCCCGCGTTGTTCACCAGAATGTCGGGCGCGCCAAGGGCCTTGCAGGCCGCGTCGAAAAATCCCTCGACCGCCTGCTCATCGGCGACATCCGCGCTCATGGCAAAACCGCGCGCGCGTTCATTGATAGCGGCCAAAGTCGCATCGGCCTCGGGGTCGTCATAGTGACAGAACCCGACATCCGCGCCGAGATCTGCAAGCGCGAGGCAGATCGCCCGGCCAATACCGCGCGCGCCGCCGGTGACCAGCGCGGTCTGGCCTTGCAGGCTCATGCCGTCACCTCGCCCCGGTCGACGTTGATCGCCTGCCCGGTGATATTCGCGCCACCATCGCTGGCAAGGAACATATAGGTCGCGGCCATATCCGCCGGTTCCATCAGCCCGTCGATGGCTTGCGCAGATACGATCTCCTGCAACAACTCCTCTTCGCTTTGGCCGCTGGTTTCAGCCAGTTCCCGCAGGGAGTTCATCGCAGGTCCGGTCTTGACCCACCCCGGACAGACGGCGTTGACACGGATGCCGCGCGGTCCCAGCTCCTGCGCCCAGGTGCGCATCAGGCCCACATTGGCGTGTTTGGAGGCGACATAGGCCGAGAACCCGCCCACGGCGGTCTTGGCCCAGATGGACGCGGTGATGATAATCCGCCCGCCGTCGCTGATCCGGTTCACCAGAGTATCGGTCACGTTCTGGGTGCCGATGATATTGATCCCGACGATTTGTTCAAAGGTGGCGTTGCCCTCAGGGTTCTTGCCGGTCAGGGGCGTCGGGCGTTCCAATCCCGCATTGTTGATCAGCACGTCCAGTTTCTCGATATGCGCCAGCGCCTGTGTCACCGCTGCGGCATCCGAGATATCGCATTTAATCGCCTGCACATTGCCGGGCATCTCTTTGGCGGCGTCAAAGATCGCGTCGCTCGACGACAGGATCGTGAGGTCGGCCCCTGCCCGTGCAAAGCCCATCGCCACGCCGTAGCCGATGCCGCTGCTGGCGCCTGTGACCAGAACGGATGTGCCGGAGAAATCGAAACTCACGCTCATGCTGCGCCTCCGTCTGTGTTTGGCTTATTCATCCCGGTGCCCTTCTTCGCGCATCAGCCGCATCAGTTTTTCTTCCAGCGCACCGTAGCCCTCAAGGCGTACGATGCGTTCCTTGTCCGCGATGCGCGACCCATCCTTGAAAGCCGGGATAATCTCTTCCTTCAGGCGGCCCGGGTGGCTCGACAGAAAAACGATCTTGTCCGCCAGAAAGATCGCCTCTTCCAGATCATGGGTGACGATCACCATGGTGGTGTTGGTCTTTTCCGCCACATCGATCATCAGCTCCTGCATCAGCCAGCGGGTTTCAGCATCAAGAGCGCCAAAGGGTTCATCCATCAGCAACACTTCGGGATCATTGGCGAGGGTGCGGGCAATGGCCACGCGCTGGCGCATGCCACCGGACAGTTGCGACGGATAGGCGTCGGCGAATTTGGACAGGCCTACCAGATTGAGAAAATGCTCGGCCCGTTCGCGGCGTTCCTGCGCGGGCACGTCGTTGATCTTCATGCCAAATTCGACGTTCTTGCGCACCGTCAGCCAGTCAAACGACGTATAGGCCTGAAACACCATGCCCCGGTCGCGCCCCGGCCCGTCGACCTTGCGCCCGCCGACGACAATCTCGCCCTCGGTTGCGGTTTCAAGCCCTGCAATCATGCGCAGGATGGTGGATTTGCCGCAGCCCGACGGGCCAAGCAGCACACAGATGGAGTTCTTCTCGACGGAGAATGACACATCCTGCACCGCCTGAAGTTTCTGCCCGCGCCCGATGTCGAACGCCTTGGACAGGTTCGAGATATCAACCAGCGTTGCGGTCATCAGCGTTTTTCCTTGAGATAGGGGAACAGGCCGCGGTGCAGCGCGGCAAAGAGAAGGTCGAACAGCAGGCCAAGGGCGCCGATGACGATGATACCGGCGAGGATCTCATCGGTTTTGAGGAAGCGGCGCGCCCGCATCATCATGGCGCCGATGCCCGTGGTGGAGGCAACGATCTCGGCGATCACCAGATAGGTCCAGGCCATCGCCAGCATCTGCCGCATCGCCACCACGATATCGGGCAGCGCGGCGGGGAAGACGACCTTCAACACCACGACATAGCGGTTCGCGCCCAGTGTCAGCGCAGTTTCGATCAGCTCTTTGCGTACGTTCTTGGTGTGATCCATGATCAGGGTGATCAGGAAGAAGATGACCCCGATGAACAGAAGCGCCAGCTTGGGGGCTTCGCCGGTGCCGAACCACATCAACAGGATCGGGATAAAGGACGGCGCGGGCAGATAGCGCCAGGCCGACACGAAGGGGGCAAAGATTGCCTCGATCGAGGCAAAGGTGCCCATCATCACGCCCAGCGGCACCGCAACCGCGCAGGCCATGGCAAAGGCCACCAACACGCGGGTGATCGACACCAGCACATCGCTGGCGAAATCGCGCGCAACAAACAGATCATAGGTGGCGCTGAACACCTTTTGCGGCGAGGGAACCAGAAGGTCATTCACCAGTCCGGTGGCCGCCGCCAAGGTCCAGACGGCAAAGAACACGGCCCAGATGCCAAAGGCAGAGACCATGCGTTGCCGACGGGTGACCGGCATGCGGATTTCCAGAAAGCGTTTGGAGCGGGTTGGCGAGGGCACCGGATTACCTCCTGTAGCGGAAGGGGCAGAAGCACCGACTGGCGCTTCTGCTATTTGTTTTAGTTGGCAGTCAGCGACTGACGATAGCCAGAGGCGGCCAGATCACCCATCAGGCTACAGTCGATCCCGGCTGCGGCGTCGACGGTCTTGTCCATCAGGCCCAGCTTAACCCACCAGTCATTGGTCAGCGCAACGGAATCCACCATGGAACCATTAGCCATGCCAAAGGGCGGCTCGCCGTCCAGAACACCGCAGAGCTGCGCGGATTCATCGAAGTCTAGCATGTAGATGCCGCCTTCAAAGCTCTTGCCGTTGGTGCCGATGACATATCCGATGTCCTCTTCCGGCCATTGCAGGAACTCTGCCATCGCCTTGTTTGTCTCGGCCACGTTCTGGTTCCAGTAGCCCAGACCATCCCAGCGCGCTTTCAGAACGGCCAGCGCCACATCGCGTTTTTCGGCGATGAAGTTCTTGTTCATATAGAGCGCGTCCATGAAGATCCCGGTCTTCAGGACCTCAGGGTCGGCGGTGTTGACGGCGCTTTTCGATCCAGGGCTGGCCTCCAGCACCTTGGAGATCCACGGCTCGTACATATAAGCCGCCGCCAGATCACCCGACAGCATCGGACCCACGGCCTCGTCTGCATTGAGGTTCACCCATTCGACCTGATCCGGGGTCACGCCAAGCGAATCCAGCCAGATGCCCATCAACAGGTGACCGATATAGGCTTGCGGCGCCGCGACCTTCTTGCCGGGCAGATCGGCGGCCTCAATTTCCGGGGCCAGGATGATGTGGTCGACACCGTAAGAGGGGTTGAGGAAGGCCACGTTCACAACATCGGTGCCGCGGTCGACAGTCAGCGGGGTGTAATCCGCCGTGCAGCCGTAAACGTCAAGCTGACCCGCCGCGAGGGCCGCGTGCCCGCCCAGCGGATCTTCGAAGATGGTGATCTGCAGGTCGTGGTCGGGGATCAGATTGTTCTGACGGGCAACCTCCAGCATCGCGTAGCCGGGCCAGGACACACAGACGCCAACCTTGACAGTATCAGCGGCGGCAGCACCTGCCCCCAGGCCCAGTGCCACCGCGGCAGCTGAAGCGAGTTTAGTAAAAGAACGCATGGATATTCCTCGTTGTTCGGTTTCGGGTGCAACTTGGTAAAAACCGTATCCCGTAAAAAACTTAATGCAACTAATTTTTTAAGTGGACTAACCTATATGGTGTTTGATTAGATGGCCCCGTAGCAGCAGAAAACCGGAGTATCCGACCGTGGGTTTGAGAGAACGACAGAAAGAAGACCGTCAAAGGCGCATCGTCGAATCCGCCCGAAAACTCTTTTTAAAACAGGGATTTGAAAAGACGACGATCGAAGCGATCGCAGAAGCCTCCGGGGTTTCCGGCGTCACCGTGCACAAGTATTACGGCACCAAGGCGGGCATTCTTCTTGCCATGGTCACGCAAAGCGATGCGCAGCTGATCGACCGGCTCGACCGCGAACTTGCCCAAGAATCGGGCAATCTGATCGAAATCGCGGCGAAGTTTGCATCGACCATCGTTGATCACGCTATGTCCAACCTGGAAAAGGAGATCTGGCGTCAGGTGATTTCTGCGGTGACTCTCAACGGGGGATCGCCGCTCAGCCAGACCTATTTCGAACTGGATCAGGAACTGGCGCAGGTGCTGGTGCGCAGAATCAAGGCCCTGCAAGAGGCGGGGGACCTGCCGCCTTCGGTCGATGCCGAAGGCTTGGGCAAGGCGCTGTTCCACCTTCAGAACGCTCGCTTCATCCAGTTCATCAGTTCGGACGACATCAACAGTGATGAGATCGCGCGCCGCTTCCGCCGCGACCTTGAGGCGCTGTATTCGCTCCACATCGCAACGTCCTGACCGGCGGATAGTCCGGCGCATGGCAAGACCAAACAAGGATTCACATGTTTCTACATCCCATCAAATGGCCCCATGGCAAGACATGTGCGGCCGCAATCACCTTTGATATCGACGCCGATTCCCTGATCCGGGATGCCTGCCGCGATGATGCAGAGTTGCGGCTCCAGCCGATTTCCATGGGGCGCTACGGGCCGACGGTGGCGGTTCCCCGTATTCTGGAGACCTATCGCCGACTTGGCCTGACCCAGACTTTCTTTATGCCGGGCTGGGTGATGGAGAATTACCCAAAAACGGTCGAGGCCATTCTCGAAGGCGGGCACGAGATCGGCCATCACTCCTGGCGCCATGAAGACCCGATGGGGCATTCCGATGCTGAAGAAGCGGAACTGTTCGAACGCGCCCTAGAGGTGCATGTCAAACTGACGGGCCGCAAACCGCGCGGCTATCGCGCGCCGGTCTATAGCATCACGCCCGCAATGGTGGACCGGCTGATCGCGCACGAGTTCCTGTACGACAGCTCAATGATGGCGGATGAGCTGCCCTATCTTGTCAAAACAGGCACAGGCAGCATCATCGAGATGCCGCCGCACTGGGGTACCGACGACTGGCCGCCCTTCGCGCATTTTGCCGAGATTGACTACCTGATGCCTGTGCGCGGCCCGCGCGAGGGGATCACGCCGTTCTTTGAAGAATTCGAAGCCATGTATGAGGCTGGCGGGTTCTGGATGCCGGTCCTGCACCCCTTCCTGACCGGTCGTCTGGCGCGCTGGCGCGAGATGGAGCGTCGGCTCGAGGCGATTCTGGAACGGGGCGATGTGTGGTTCGCGCCCTTGGAGCAGATCGCCGGGCACGCGCGAGACAACAGCAACACTCTGAGAACGGAAGTGATCGGATAAAATCCGGCGCGGTTCCACGTGAGCCATTTTGAAAGGGCGCCGCCGGCTTGCCGGTCGGTGGCCCCACGTCGACGTGGTGCGCCAAGGCTGGCCGTGAAAGAGGTCCGGGCCGCAACAGCCGTACCTGTGCTTCCGGTTAAGCGCATCCATTCGGCGATAAATTAATCCACAAAATGTACACAGTAATTCCGCAAGAAAGTCAATTATCGCCAAAAGAACGCTAGCATAGAGTCCCCTTGCCTACTTGAAACATCAGTATCCAAGGAAAAAGACCATGACCCAACCAATCCGCATTCACGGCTTTCCCCTGTCCGGCCATTCGCACCGCGTAGAGCTGTTCGCAAACCTTGCCGGAATTGAGCACGAGATGATCACCGTCGATCTCGCTGCAGGTGCCCATAAGGCAGAGCCGTTCCTGTCCCTGAACCCCGCCGGTCAGGTGCCGGTGATCGAAGACGGCGACACCGTAATCGCCGACTCCAACGCCATCCTCGTTTACTTGGCGCGCAAATATGCACCGGCCTACCTGCCCTCTGATCCGGTTCTGGAAGCCGAAGTACAAAAGTTCCTTACCCTCGCCGCCGGAGAGATTGCCTTTGGCCCGGCAGCAGCGCGGCTGATCAACGTCTTCAACGCACCGTTTGACGCAGAATTCTGTGCGGCAACGGCCGCAACCGCCTTTGGCAAGATCGAAGCGCATATGGAAGGCCGTGAATTCCTGGTGGGCACCGAGCCGACCATCGCCGACATCGCCATCTACTCCTACAGCGCGCATGCGCCCGAAGGTGGCATCTCGCTGGAAGCCTACCCGAACCTGCGTCGCCTGCTGGCCAATGTCGAAGGTCTGAAAGGTTTCAAAGCCATGCCCGTGACCAAGGTCGGCCTCGCAGCCTAACCCCCGGGCACTGCCCATATCACAACAACAGATACCCCGGAGGGTCCGATGTCTTCTTCTGTCTCAAACGTATTTTCGCCCTTCCACGAAGGCGAACAGGAAATGCAGCGCCGCACAGGTAAACGCGCCGCCATGGAAGTCTTCGGCCGCCGGGTTATCCGCCCATTCATGCCAGATCAGCACCGGGAGTTTTACGCTCAGCTGCCCTTTATCGCGGCAGGTGCCGTTGATGCAGAGGGTTGGCCCTGGGCCACCCTGCTGACCGGTGCCCCGGGCTTCATCCGCTCCCCCGACGCCGAGCATCTGACAATCAGCCTGTCCGCTGCTGAGGGCGACCCGGTTCATTCGGAATTGCGCACCGGGGCCCGGCTGGGCCTTTTGGGGATCGAACTGCACAGTCGCCGCCGCAACCGGGTCAATGGCCGCATCGCCTCCCTGTCCGAAAAGGCGCTCACCCTGAAGGTGGACCAGTCCTTCGGCAATTGCCCGCAGTATATCCAGCTTCGCCAGCTCGAAGCGGCAGACATCCGAGACGCCCGGCGTCAGTCAGAGCCGATCAAAGATCTGCAAGGACGCGTCCGGTCGCTGATCGAAGCCGCCGATACTTTCTTTGTCTCCAGCCATATCCCGCCAGGCGACACTCCTGAAAGAGAAGGGGTGGACGTCTCCCACCGCGGCGGTCGGCCCGGTTTCATCCACGTCGAAGGCAATACGCTGACCATTCCCGAATTTCCGGGGAACAACTACTACAACACGCTGGGAAATTTCCTGCTGAACCCGCGCGCTGGGCTGCTGATCCCGGATTTTGCGACCGGGACCCTGTTGCAGCTGACAGGAACCGTAGAGCTTCTGGAAGCGGATGATCCCGTCATCTCCTCCTTCCAGGGGGCGCAGCGCGGCTGGCAATTCACCTTCCATCAGGGCCTCTGGACCGAGAATGCGCTGCCCTTCCGTGCAGGCCAAGGGGCCTTTTCCCCCAACACGCTGTTGACCGACACCTGGACCGATGCAGATGCGCGCGAAAAGGCCGAAGAGCACCGCAACGCTTGGCGCGCCTTCAGGGTGTCCCGCATCGAGGACGAAAGCGCGGAGATCCGGTCCTTCTACCTTGAACCGGCGGATGGCCTGCCGCTTCTGCCTTTCGAGGCCGGGCAGTTCCTAACCCTGCGGGTGCCGCTTCCCGGAGAGGACACCCCATTGCTGCGCACCTACACCGTCTCATCTGCGCCCGGGGAACCCTTCTACCGGATCTCAGTGAAGAAAGAGGAACAGGGCCGCGTCTCCCGCCACCTGCACGAAAAAATCCAGACCGGCCACCAGCTGGAGGCAAAGGCGCCGCGCGGCGGTTTCACGCTGGATGCCTCTGCCACACGCCCCGCAGTCCTGATCGCAGGCGGTGTCGGGATCACGCCGATGGTTGCGATGGTGCGCCATGCCCTGCGCGAAGGTCTGCGCACCCGGCATCGCCGCCAGATCACGGTGCTGCATTCCGCCCGCAACACCAAGGTCCAGGCCTTCGCACGAGAGTTGGATGAACTGGCACAGGCTTCTGGCGGACAGATCCGCTACCTGCCGCTGGTGTCGGAAAAGCCCGCCAAGGGCGCTGCGAAAGGTCCGGCCTGGAAAACCGGCGTCATCGACGATGATATCCTGCGCCAGGCGCTGTGGCTCGACGATTTTGATTTCCACCTTTGTGGACCCGAAGGATTCATGCAGGCGATTTATGACAGCCTTTTGACCTTGGGCGTCCCAGACAACCGCATCTTTGCCGAGGCGTTTGGCCCGTCATCGCTCGTCCGCAAGAAAGCCACCGCACCTCAGCCTGTGGAACCTGCCGCGGAGCAAGCGGTCGTGCGCTTTGCGAAATCCGGGTTTGAAATGCCATGGCAACCAGAAGACGGGTCCTTGCTGGAAATGGCCGAAGCCCATGGGCTGACGCCGGAATTCAGCTGCCGTTCGGGTACTTGCGGCATGTGCAGCACCCGGCTGAAAAGTGGCACCACCACCTATACAACGGACCCGTCTATCACCCCGCCGCCGGGTGAAACACTGCTCTGTTGCTCGGTTCCGGCCAAAGGCTCTGACACAATCGAGCTCGACTTGTGAGCGGAGGTGCATGATGGCGGAGTTGCAACAGCCTTTGGACTAACATTTGACAGCTCGTCTTCAGTCATTCTCTGCTCCTGCCGGTCGGTTTGCGTTGCGTCTGCTCTCAGCCAATAGACCCCAGCGGGATCAGAGCCGCAATCTGGCGCCTGCCCACAAACACGCGCCCACGCCCAAAAAACAGGCATCATAGGGACACCACAGAGGCGCCACTGTCGTCAGGCCTTGTGCTTAGCCAAGTGTCTGGCAACGGTTAGGTATGACGAGTGAAGATAAATTTTTCGACGAAATGTGTCGCTCAAACGGTGTGCGGGGTCCCTACGACCGCTACCATACATGGTTCAACCAGCAGGATGTTGTGCGCCTTGCCCAGAAATCCGAAGAGGCGGAGCGATTTTTCCGACGCACCGGCATTACATTCAATGTCTATGGTCAGGATGATGCGGAAGAACGCCTGATCCCCTTTGACCTGATACCGAGGATCCTTTCGAACCGGGAGTGGACCACTCTGGCCCGGGGTGTTGATCAGCGGGTGCGGGCGATCAATGCCTTTCTGCACGATATCT
Organism: Pseudophaeobacter sp. 1A16562; assembly: GCF_041008785.1. Taxonomy (NCBI): domain Bacteria; kingdom Pseudomonadati; phylum Pseudomonadota; class Alphaproteobacteria; order Rhodobacterales; family Roseobacteraceae; genus Pseudophaeobacter; species Pseudophaeobacter sp. 1A16562. The sequence continues at coordinate 69,450 of NZ_JAXGFT010000017.1, forward strand.
ATAACCGGCAGGAAATCCTGCGGGCGGGCATCGTGCCGATCTCTGTAATTGCGCAGAACGACGCCTTCCTGCCGCAGATGATCGACTTTACTCCCGCTGGTGGCGTCTACACCCATATCGTCGGCACCGACATCGTGCGCACGGGCGAGAATGAGTTCTTCGTACTTGAAGACAATGCTAGGACGCCCTCCGGGGTCAGCTACATGCTGGAAAACCGCGAGACGATGCTGCAGATGTTCCCGGAGCTGTTCAGCCAGATCAAGGTGCAGCGGGTCAGCGACTACCCCAAGAACCTGCGCGCCTCGCTTGAAGCTTCGGCCCCGCCGAATTGCGAGGGGCGTCCCTTTGTCGTGGTGCTGACGCCGGGCATTCACAACTCGGCCTATTACGAGCACAGCTTTCTCGCCGATCAGATGGGCGTTGAGCTGGTCGAGGGCCATGACTTGCGCATCATTGACGGGCGGATCAAGGTCCGCACGACACGCGGATATCGCACCGTCGATGTGATCTATCGCCGTGTCGATGATGATTTCCTTGATCCGCTGACCTTCAACCCCCAGTCCATGCTGGGCGTGCCGGGCATCATGGATATCTATCGCGCGGGCAACATCACCATAGCCAACGCGCCGGGCACGGGGGTGGCTGATGACAAGGCAATCTACAGCTACATGCCTGAGATCATTGAATTCTACACCGGCGAAAAAGCGATCCTGAAGAACGTGGAGACGCATCGCTGCTCTGAACCGGACAGTCTGAAATACGTGCTGGATAACCTTTCCGACCTAGTGGTGAAGGAGGTGCACGGATCGGGCGGCTACGGCATGCTGGTTGGCCCCGCGGCCAGCAAGAAGGAAATCGAAGCCTTCCGGGAAAAACTGATCGCGCGCCCGGCCAACTATATTGCCCAGCCCACGCTGAGCCTGTCGACCGTGCCAATTTTTACTGAAAAGGGCCTGGCCCCGCGCCATGTGGATTTGCGGCCCTTTGCGCTGGTTTCGCCCAAGGAGATCAACATTACGCCGGGCGGTCTTACCCGCGTTGCTCTGACTGAGGGCAGCCTTGTGGTGAATTCGAGCCAGGGCGGCGGTACCAAAGACACCTGGGTCCTGGAGAGCTGATATGCTGGGAAAAACTGCAGGCGGTCTGTACTGGATGTTCCGCGGGCTTGAACGGGCCGAAAACACCGCACGTCTGATCGAAGCGGGGTTCCGTATTGCCCTGACCCGGTCCACGGATCCAGCATCGGACTGGCGGTCGATCATTGTTGCCGCAGCGCAAAAACAGGGCTTTGACGCAAGGCATCTCGAATACACCAGCCAGAACGTCAGCGATTATTTGCTGCGGGAGCCAAGCAACCCAAGCTCGGTCCTGTCGGTGATCAAGGCAGCGCGAGACAATGCGCGACTTGTCCGCACCGCATTGACCACCGAAGTCTGGATTGCCGTGAACGAAACCTGGATGGTGCTGACGGATCTTCTTAAAACACCCGTTTCTGAGGCGGACCTGCCGCAGACGCTTGAGGCGATCCGCCATCAATCCGCTCTCGTGCGCGGGGCCTTGCACGGCACCATGCTGCGTAATGATCCCTATAATTTCTGCCGTCTTGGCACCTTTATCGAACGGGCGGACAGCACCGCGCGGATTGTGAATGTAAAGTATCACGCACTTCTACCATCGCCGTCCTTCGTCGGAAGCAGGCTCGATAATGTCCAGTGGGAAATGATCCTGCGCTCGGTCTCGGCGCACCGGTCCTTTCGGCACGCGTTTGACGATGATTTCAACGCTGCCAGCATCGCAGAGTTTCTTTTGCTCGACGAACGCTTCCCCCGGTCACTGGCGTTCTGTGCCTGCAACATCACCTCGAATCTTGCGGCCCTCTGCCCCACCGGAGGCGAGGAAAGTGGCAGCCTGAAGGCAGCGCGTGCCTTGCAGGCACGGTTGCAGCACCGCGACATCGGATCCATCTTCGAAGACGGGCTTCACGAGTTCATATCGCAATCGATCATCGATATCGCCGACATCGGCACGAGGATCGAACAAGAATACAGGTTCATCAGTTAGATGCGCATCAAGATCGCCCATAACACCACCTACATCTACGATCATCCCGTCTCCGGCGCCCTGCAACAGGTTCGATTGCAACCTGTCGACGGCCCCCTGCAACAGGTCAGGACTTGGGACATCGATGTGGAGCACGGCAGCGTTGCGGCAAGCTATCGTGACCATCACGGCAACCGCGTCAGCCTGATCTGCGCGGACGAAGGGGCAACCGGGTTGACCATCACCGCCCGCGGCGAGGTGGACACCGAGGACAAAGCCGGGGTTCTTGGCCCTGTCTATGGCCGCGCCCCGCTTTGGTATTTCCAGCAATCCACCGCTTTGACCAAGGCTGGCCCGCTGATCAAAGCCATCGCAGATAACGTGCCGGACAAGGGGAGCGAGCTGGAAAAGATGCACCTGCTGTCTGCAGCTGTCCTTGGCGCCGTGCCCTATACGCTCAATGAAACCCATACCGAAACCAAGGCGGAAGAGGCTGCGGGTCAGGGCAGCGGTGTCTGCCAGGATCACGCGAATATCTTCATTTCCGCGGCTCGCCTGCTGGGGTTTCCGGCGCGCTACGTCAGCGGGTATCTGGTCATGGACGACCGGATCGATCAGGATGCCAGCCACGCCTGGGCTGAAGCCCATATCACGGGGCTGGGATGGGTCGGCTTTGACGTCTCTAACCAGATCTCACCGGACGAGCGCTATGTGCGGCTTGCCATTGGACGCGACGCCCATGATGCTGCGCCGATCTCAGGCCTGCGGATAGGGCACGGTGAGGAGTCACTCATTGTATCTTTACAGGTGCAGCAGTAAGAAAGTTTCGCGATCTTGATCTGTTGGTGACCCCCTATGACTTACTGCGTGGCGATGCGGCTGAACCATAGCCTTATTTTCATGTCGGATACGCGCACCAATGCGGGTGTCGATAACTTTGCCTCCACGCGCAAGATGTTCACGTTCGGCGTCCCGGGGGAGCGCAGCATAACGATCATGACGGCGGGTAACCTTGCAACAACACAGGCCCTGATCAGCCTGCTGCGCGAACGTACCGAAGCCGCCGATGACCGTGATCCCGGAATTCTGAACCAGCCCACCATGTTCCAGGTGGCCCGTCTGGTAGGCTCGACCCTACGCGAGGTGATTTCCTACAGCACCCCTGAGGGGCAGCAATCGTCGGATGCCTTCAGCGCCTCTGTCATCGTCGGCGGCCAGATCAAAGGCGGCGCGCCCACGGTGTTCCTTGTCTACCCCGAAGGCAATTTCATCGAGATTTCCGAAGACACGCCATTTTTCCAGATTGGTGAAACCAAATACGGCAAACCCATCCTCGTGCGGGCCTTCGGACCGGAAATGTCGACAGAGGACGCGCTGAAGCTTTTGCTGGTTTCATTCGATTCAACCGTCAAATCAAACCTCTCCGTCGCACCGCCGTTTGATGTGCATGTGTATGACAACGACAGCTTTGATCAGACAAGTATTTCCCGGATTGAAATCGACGATCCGGCCTATCAGGCGATTTCATCGGGCTGGGGACAAGCGCTGAAAGAGGCCTTGGACGGGTTGCCTGCCTACAAGATCTAAGGCCCCCGAACGCCTGAGCCCATATTCTGTGCATATTCGCCATCCATAGGGTTCCGGAATGACCTCCAAAACCTGTTCCCGATCACAAGGATTCAGGCGGCCCGTCACCCGTGAATTACAACATGCGCGACCACAAACCGCGCATCTGCCCCCCCTTTCGTGACATTGCTGCGCAATTCACTGCCAAACAGCCATCAAGATTGTTTTGGGGAGGCTCAAGGATCGGCGGCGCGCGCGCACTGATACGACAGAGCCCCGAAGACCCTCTTGTCAGCAACCGCACTCGTCGCAAGCTTTTCTATTGATTATGCGCCATTCCCCTGCGGCGAGCCACAGCCATCGGCAGGATGCGTGACAAAATTACAAATACGGCGCCCACATCACAGTAAAAGCGCAAACTCAACTTTACCCAAGAAATTAATCTGAAGCAGTATCGAATCGCTAACACGGCCTTTTTGCCGCAGCGGTCAATTGCTTAAATCCTACGGCAAATTTCGCAATAAATGACACCACCACGCGTTGATTCAAACCACCCATACGGGAACAAATTTGGCAAAAAGTGGAAAGCCACACCATATTCAGTAGGAAGCCGAAGCTGCCTGCACCAATCTCCTTATTTTGTTGAAAATTTTATTAGACTATGGCAGGCTTCTTATCCGGAGGTCGTATAGACAGCTGAACTGGCAAGTTCAAACCGTCGGAAATATCACGCACTTCCATTTCGCATTTATGCCGATTGTTGCTTTTTTCTCTGACACTTCTTGGGGAGGAGTGGATTTGCGTACCAGTATCATGCCGCGTGTCGTTACACGAAATCATAAAGTTATCCTTATTGCCGGCGGGGCCGGTTTTGTAGGATCAAACCTGTGCAGACGTTTAATTGATGAAGAACACGAAATTATCTGCGTCGATAATTTCCAAACTGGAAACAGATGCAACATTGCACCGTTTTTACAGCATCGTCATTTCCGCCTCATCCAGCATGATATCTGTGATCCGTTAGATATATCAGGGCCTGTAGATGAAATTTACAACATGGCCTGTGCTGCCTCACCGGACAGATATCAAGAAGGCCCGGTCCATACCTGCAAAACCTGTTTTCTGGGTGCGCTCAATTTGCTTGAGCTGGCCCGCCGCAAGAAGGCGCGGATATTGCAGTCCTCCACCTCGGAGGTCTATGGCGATCCGGAAATTTCTCTGCAGGATGAAAACTACCGCGGCTGCGTCAACACCTGCGGCCCCCGCGCCTGCTATGACGAAGGCAAGCGCGTGGCGGAAACATTGTTCTGGGAATATGGCGCCCACAATGGGGTTGAAACGCGGATTGCACGGATCTTCAACACCTATGGTCCCAACATGGACCCCGAAGACGGGCGGGTTGTGTCAAACTTCATCGTGCAGGCCCTGAAAGGCGAGGAACTGACCGTCTATGGCACCGGCTTGCAAACCCGCTCTTTCTGCTACGTGAGCGATCTTGTCGATGGGTTGATCCGTCTGATGGCTTCGGATGAGAAGATGCCCGTGAACCTGGGGAACCCTGGTGAATTCACCATGCTGGAGCTGGCCGAAAAGGTCGTCAAAATGGTGCGGTCGCGGGCAGGTGTTACTTTCCGGCCACTGCCGCAGGACGATCCCAGGCAACGCAAACCCAATATTACCCGCGCCAAGACGATCTTGGGCTGGTCGCCAAAGGTGAACCTCGACGAGGGGCTGGCATCCACAATCGAGTGGTACCGTGAGCGATTGGCGGCAGATCAGGAAGCGGAGGCACCAGCAGGACAATGACCCAAGCTTCCTCAATCCTTGTTACGGGCGGCGCCGGGTTTATCGGTTCGCATAGCTGCAAGGCCTTGAAAATGGCAGGGTACCTTCCCGTTGTCTTTGACAATCTATCCACCGGGCACGCAGAGGCCGTTCGCTTTGGACCCTTCGTAAAGGGCGATATACGCGACCAGGATGCGGTTGCGGCCGCGATCTCAAAGCACAAGGTCACCGCGATTTTGCATTTTGCAGCCTCCGCCTATGTCGGAGAGAGCGTTCAGCACCCGAACGCCTATTACGACAACAACGTCGGCGGCATGATCTCCTTGCTGAAGGCTGCAAGCGCGACCGGCATCAAGCGGATTGTATTCTCCTCAAGCTGTGCCACCTACGGTGTGCCGGAGACATTGCCGATCGTCGAGACAACGCCGCAACGGCCGATCAACCCATATGGCCGGACCAAGCTGATTGGCGAGCAGATGCTGGAAGATCTCGCCCATGTGACGGATCTGACATTTGCCTGCCTGCGCTACTTCAATGCGGCGGGGGCAGATCCCGAAGGCGAGCTGGGCGAGCAACACGATCCCGAAACCCACCTTGTCCCCCTTGCGCTGATGGCAGCGTCGGGGCGACGCGAAGTCCTTTCGATCTTTGGCGATGACTATCCGACACCGGATGGGACCTGCATTCGCGATTATATTCACGTGGCGGATCTGGCCAGGGCGCATGTTCTGGCCCTGCAGCACCTGATGCAGGGAAAGCCATCGATCAAGCTGAACCTCGGCAGCGGCAGGGGGCATTCGATTCTTGAAATCGTGCGCGCCATCGAGGCGAAGACCGGCCGGAAGTTGCCCATCCGGATCGAACCTCGTCGCGCCGGTGATCCGCCGTCGTTGACTGCAGACCCTTCCCGCGCCGCCGAGGTGCTGGGGTTCCGGGCCGAGCTGTCTTCGCTGGACCAGATCATTGAAGATGCGGCCCCGTGGTTCGGGCTGAAATGCAATGTCGCAGCGTGACCCCCGATATCGCAACCTGTCCCGTATAATTGTGGGACGCAAACGGGTCCTGTTCTGGGCCCTGCTGGGGATATGGGCGGGCGCGACTTTGTGGTTCTGGACATGGTGGTTCTCGCCTGAGCACATCGCATCTCCCTGGCGGTTTGCCCTTGTGACCGGGCTGCTGGGCTGGCTGAGCTTCCTGCAATGCTATTTCGTCTATTTCGCGTTGCGCGCAGTTCGCTCCTGCGCGCCCGATCCAGAGCCTGGGCAATTCCGCGTGGCCATGATCGTGACCAAGACGCCCTCAGAACCGTTCGCGGTTGTGCAGGCCACGCTTGAGGCGATGCTGGCGCAGGATTATCCGCATGACACCTGGCTCGCGGATGAAGACCCCAGCGCCGACACCATAGATTGGTGCGCCCGTCACGGCGTGAGGATTTCCAGCCGCAAAGGAGTGGAAGAGTATCATCAGGCAACCTGGCCAAGACGCACACGCTGCAAGGAAGGCAATCTTGCCTATTTCTACGATCACTGGGGCTACGCGGAATACGATATCGTAAGCCAGCTAGACTCCGACCACGTGCCGCAACCGGGCTACCTGCGCGAAATGTTGCGCCCCTTTGCAGATGCGGATGTGGGCTATGTCAGCGCCCCATCCATCTGTGCGTCCAACGCCTCCCGGAACTGGGCGGCGCGCACGCGTCTCCACACCGAAGGAGCGTTTCACGGGGTGCTGCAGGCGGGCTATACCGCCGGGTTTGCACCGATGTGTATCGGATCCCACTACGCCGTGCGGACCCGTGCCTTGCAGGAGGCTGGCGGATTGGGGCCTGAGCTGGCCGAGGATCATTCCACAACAATGCTGATCAATGCGGCAGGCTGGCGGGGGGTGCATGCGCTGGATGCGATTGCCATCGGCGACGGCCCGGCAACGGTGGCCGATCTTGCGACTCAGGAGTTCCAGTGGTCCCGCAGCCTGGTGACCCTGTTGCTGGTGCATACGCCGCACTATCTGCGACAACTACCACTGCGGCTGAAATGGCAGTTCCTGTTCTGTCAGATGCTCTATCCCATCTTCGGCGTAACTTTCTTGCTGATGTACCTGCTGCCCATTCTCGCGGTTGTGTTCGATGTCCGTTACGCGGAAATCACGTTTCCTCAGTACCTGCTCCACGCGGTGCCACAGATCGCGGCCTTGCTGCTGCTGGCAAGCGCCCTGCGGCGGCTGAAGGTTTTCCGCCCCGTGGATGCCCCCCTTATCAGCTGGGAACGGACCCTGTTCCTGATGCTGCAATGGCCCTGGGTATTGTGGGGATGCATTTCGGCCCTACGAGACAGCCTAACAGGGCGCTTTGTCGATTTCCGGATCACCCCCAAGGGCAATACCGGGCCAACCCGTTTGCCGGTCAAGGTCTGGGCGGTCTATGCGATTCTGGCTTTAGGGTGTATCCTACCGGTATTGCTGGCGGAACATCTGGAACAGGCGCAGGGTTTTTATCTCCTGACGTTGTTTTCCGGGAGCCTTTATACCGCCACACTGACCGTGACGGTGTTGAGACATTTTCACGAGAACGGATGGCCCGTCAGATTACAGTGGCGGGATGTTGTAGTGCAGACGGGCGTTGTGGCGACCACAGCGACATTGCTGTTCAGCGCCTTTACGATCCGCGCAGCAGAAAGCGCCTATGCCCTGTCGATTGGCCTTGAATCGGTGCAAATCGTCGACGTGCAGGTCAACGTCGCGGGGGCTGGCAGCGCACATCGAGATCCGTTTGGATATAGGTTTAATTTTGACTGGGGTGATGAACGCACCCCAGCGTGGTGACCGAAGAAACCCAGTGCGGTGACCACAGTATAGGAGGACCGGGTCTATGAAACGTTTCAAACCAGTCTCTCGCGCGAGGCGCATACTTGCTGCGATTGCAATCGCGGGATCTCCCCTCATCCTGTCCGCTGCGCCTCTTCCGCCCGGCAACATGCCCTATGGCGCATTTGACCCTGAGGGAGATTATAGCGACGAACCCGATGCGGTGATTGAGCATGTCTTCCTGCCCTGGGAGGACGTGTCGCTGATTTCCCTTCTGGATGCCGATGAATATGCGCTGGAACGCGGGCGCGCCCTGATGGTCACGATCGAACCCTGGACCTGGACCGTGGACGAACGCAACACACCGGAATTTCTGCGCAATGGCATCCTGAATGGCTATTATGACGCCAATATGCGCGGCATCTGCCAGGTGCTCAAGGATCTGCAAAGCCCGATCTCTGTGCGGTGGGCGCATGAAATGGAGCGCAACGAAGGCCAATTCATTTGGTCAGATTGGGATCCGGAAGACTATATCACCTCGTACAAGCGAATGATTGACATCTGCCGTGATCAGGCCCCCGACATCACTGTTGTCTGGTCGCCCGCAGGGGATGACGGGCTGGAGGATTATTACCCCGGTGACGACTACGTTGATATTGTAGGCCTGTCGATTTTCGGCCTCGAGCAATGGGAGATCGATATTCTCGGCGGCGCGCGCAAGTACCAACAGTGGCTGGACGAAACCTATGCTCGTGTAGAAGTTTTCGGCAAGCCGGTCATCGTTGCAGAGCTTGGCTTTGTCGGCAGCGCCGCCTACGTGGCGCAATGGGAAGGGGAAGTTCGGCAACCACAGCCCGACAAACCGCTGTTGTCCGGTGTGGTCTACTTCAACCAGAAAGAGGTCTACCCCTGGCCAGATGGATATGGCTTGCCGGATTGGCGCCTGGAAAACCGAGTGATCGGCGAAGATCAGGAGGTTGGCAACTAGCAAAAATTCGCCACTCACAAAGCAGCCACAAATCAACCATTGCTTAACCATAAGCATGCCTTAATTTAGCGCATCAATGGTGGGGAAACCACCCGAGCAAGCTAGGGGCAGCGAGCAATGTTTATGAAGACAGCGACCGATTGGGTGTCTGCGACGCTCAGTGTTGGGTTTATTGTGGCAATCACTGCGATCCCAATGACTGCAGCCGCCGAGGCAGAACAGCAAAGCGTCGAGAATGTTTATGCTTTCAACTGGATGGCCAATGGCAAGAAGGTGAGCAAACGCGAAGCACGTGCACGTCAGGCGGCGCGGCGGGCCTCTTGGATGAGCACGCGCGGCGGGGCCACGTGGATTTGTTCGCCGGCAGGGTTTGGTCAGAAGTCGCGTTGCTATCGCGGCTAAAGCCGTGATCGCCGCGATCCCCGGCTGGATCTAAACCAACATCTTTAGAAAAGATGACCTCTCCGCTTTTCCGGAGCAAGTCTGCCGCCGACACGGAAGGTCTGCGGTGCACGACCCGGCCAAGCTGCCCCCAGTGGATCTGGCACCCTTTTCTGCCAATCAAGCATCTGTCAGTCCGGTCTCCGGCCCCTGCACATTATCGTTGAGCCAGCAGCGCTCCGATGACCCTGGGCTGCATCACGGTATCCTGACAGGGTTCCGTATCCGGCAAGGCCTGGCAGGCATTCCACAAAGCTTTCAGGGTGCGTGGCCCTGCATACCCGTCTAGGGGGCCAACAGCCTTGCCTTGTTGTTTGAACCTGGATTGCAGGACGAAAATCGCGAAATTCGGGTTGCTGGCAAAGACATCCATGCCAAAGTCGGTGCTCTTCAGGTCTGGTCGACTATTGAATTCTGCGAGAAATTCGTCATACCGGTCCGACCGCCGCGTGCCCGCCAGCTTCAGGGTAAACTCCAGCCGCTCCCGATCGGCCTCGTCAAGAAGGTGGGAATAGCGCTCCAAATATCTTGCTGCCTTTTTTGGTGACTTTCTGACATTGAGCCGGTTACCGTCGCGGACAAGCTGGATCAGGAATTTAGCCGCCTCGGGGTTGCCATCCTCTGACGCCTGTTCAAGCATGTCGATCGCATCTGGACCGCTTGCGCGCATATTGATGCCGTATAGCTGTCGCAACGCCTCCAGCTTAGCGATACGGGGTTCACCTGCCGCACGCGCCTTTTCGGCAAAGGTTTCGAATTGCCCGCGCCGGTCCTTTCCAAGGTATCCGAACATCGCCCCTTCAGCCAGGGTCGCCCAGGCCGCGCCAGTGCCCAGCTCCCCGCTTTGGATCAGCAGGGCCTTTGCGGTCTTGCGGTCTTTCTGACGCCACATCATATCCGCGCCAAGGTGGAGCAGGCCTTCGCCATTGCCCGCCATTGCCGCATCTTTGAAAAGCGCGGTCGCGCGGGGCCGGTCTTTGGGTAGGTCGCCACCAAAGAACAATAAAGTGCCCAGAGCCACCTTGGCCTCGGCATCGCCAGTGTCCACCGCGCGTTCTAGCAACTGCACACCAGTGGCAAGGTCCTGCTCCATGATCCGGCCGCTGATGAGTTGTTCTCCCAGGATGCGCATTGCATCCGGGCCTCCCTTCTGCGCTGCCAAGCTCAGATAGTCCCGCGCCTTGCTCGGGTCAGCAGGTGTTCCCACGCCCCACAAAAGCGCCTGCCCCAGCGTTTCCTCGGCGAGCAGATCGCCCTTGTCAGCGGCCGTGCGCAGCAGACGCATCCCCCTTTCAGGGTCCGCCTCGACATAGAAGCCATCGAGCAGGACTTTGCCCAACACCGCTTGCGCTGCCGTGTGATCGGCCACCGCTGCCTGTGAAATCAGCGCCATCCCCCGATCCTTGTCCTGGGGCAGCCCCCTGTTGCCATAAAGGAGGATTTCACCAAGCTGGAGTTGAGCGTCAACGGCGCCCGGGTCTGCGGCAGCCTCTTGCAAGGCGTCAAACTCAGCTGTTTGGGCGTGAATGACTGGCCCGGTAGCGCTGAGAATTACAACAAGACCGATGCCAATTCGTTTCAATAGAGGAGGACGTACGGACATTTCCCTTCCCTCACTATTTACCCTTTTATTAGACGCCTTTGAGGCCGCCTTTGTCAAATGAATCCAGATGCGGCAAATGTATGATCCTATGGTAGCGGGAGACACGCGCCGCTCTATTGGCTTATCTAAACGGTTCAATTTCAAAGCCCTGCGCAGAGGCGATCCAAACTCGATTGCCTTAGCAATGGTATGAGGCTGAATGAATTACCAGGCCGCATCCTACCCAAATACAGAATGCTCAGGCGACACCAAAATTATAGTGCGCTAGTTTTCCCGGCTGGAAACGCGCAGGGCTTCCAGTTGGCTGAGGGTCCGGTCAAATGCCTGCCCCGTCGGGGTCAGGGTCAGATCGTCGTTGACGAGGTTCAGATGCGGAGTGTGGCCATTCCAAGTGTAGGGATTGGCGGCGAACCAAGCATGTCTTTCCACAAATGGCAAACCTTCCATCATGCGCATGGCATCTTCAACGAATTTGGCATTTTTCCGATAGGTCGCAGATCCGGGTCGATGCCAGTCAACATAAGCAAATTCGGTAACCCAGATCGGGCGATTGTATTCCGCGTGAACAGCTTTCAGCCAGTCGCGAAATTCCCTCACGCTTCCGTTGGTGGAATAGTAGTGCACCGCCATAAAATCGACACGCAGCCCGCGCGCCTCGACTTGGTTCATGAAGCGGCGTTGCCAGGAGTTTTTCCCCAGCGTTCCGCCCTGTGTGGTGGCCGGGCTGCCTAGGCGCAGACCACGCCGTTCCAGCTTGGGCCACAATGCGGCCGCGCGTGCAACGGACAGTCTGCGTTCGCCGTCCGGTTCGTTGAAACCCAGCAGATGCCGTACAGGCAAATCTGATTGTATTGGCTTGTTCACATCCGACACGTTGTGGATCATGGGTACAAATTCCACACTGCGTCGGTGGCGGCGGCTGGTATACATCTGATCGGGTCGCCAGTTGTAATACCACCCGAGCGCCGGCGTATCTTCCAGCCATTTTAACATGGTATAGCTGGAATTTTCCCAGGCCCCGACCCCTGCCTTCTCAGCCTGCGCTGATCCAACAATCATCATGGCCATAAGTGTCGCAAACACATAGCGCAGCATGAACCCGCCTCTCCAAGTTGCTGTCAACTCAAGCCGCCTGACGCGACTTGGGGTTCAGGCGGTCTAACGCGTTAGAACGGCCATTCTTGGGCAAGAAGTGGGTATAAATTGTTAACTGTGACGCTCGTTTTCTGTCGTACATTCCTATTTTTACTTACTTTTTTAGGAGAATGCTGAAGGGTTTCTTGCCGGGATGAGAATTTCGATCCCGTTTCACAACCCCTTGGACCCGTTTTGGCCCATCTCATCTGCCTCATTGCTGCTGTGAAGCCTTGTCGCACGGAAAAGGGTCTTAGACCAGTTCTCCGAGACCAGGACTGAATGGTTCCTTGGCTGCTGTGACAGGTAAGCAGCACCACCGCGAGGCAAACGCCTATTCGGCTTCGGATACGTCGCCTCTTTCGGCGCCCCGATATCCCGCCAGTCAGGTAGACCCATCTTGAAGGCGCGCTGGCGGCAATCATCGACTTGGTTCAAAACGCAAAAAGCCCTTCTGTGGAAGGGCTTGATGAGAACACGCATGAGTATCCAATTAAGGTTGGTTGCGGGAGCCTGCTGCCGTCGCCATCTACCTCAACCATCCTGCCATGTTTGATCCCATTTGGTGTGAAGGAAGCGGATTGTTCAAAGCTGGAACCCGTGGTCAAATTGTATCCCGGTGGACTTCGCTACATTGCCCTGAAGGCCAAAAGGTATTTTCAACCCGCTCTTCATCGCAGACTATGCCGGTCACAATGTCTTCCTGTGCAACCCTACAATACTCGTGATGCATCCTAATCCTGCTAGAGCACTGCGAGATTCCAGAACAGGCATTCCAGAATAATAGACCGGAGTATTTACCCCGGCCCATCTGTTTACTTGCACTTTGAAGGACCAAATCAGTTTCAGGCTTCACTCAGGCGCACGGTGAGCTCCTCCAGGAACTCCAGGCAGTCCTCTATCTGGCTGATCTCGACGAATTCATTGGGCTTGTGCGCTTGTTCGATCGAACCGGGCCCCACAATGACAGAGGGGATGCCGCCGATCTGTTCGAACACGCCCCCTTCGGAGCCGTAAGATACCTTACCGCCATATTCGGGCATCAGATCCGCCAGCGCGCGAAAACCGGCGCTGTTGCGGGCATCGTTCATCGCCGGATAGGCAAAGATGCGACTGAACGCGATGCCGCACCCGGGCGCACGCGCTTGCATTTCGGCGTTGATTTCACCGGCGCTTTCAATCAGCGCCGCCATCTCTCCCTCCGAGTCATTCTGCCCGATCGAACGCAACTCGAAGGTAAAGCTGCAATGATCCGGGGTCACGTTGGTGGCCACTCCACCCGAGATCATGGTCGCCAGCAAAGTCGCATGAGGCACGGTGAACTCTCCGTCAAACGGCCCCTCGGTCTCGTACGCTGCGGCCCGTTCGGTAATCAGCTGCAACACCCTGCCGGCGTATTCCACCGCGTTCACATGGCGCGGGGAGAAGGACGAATGCCCCGAGGTGCCGGTAACAGTGGCTCGCATTGCGATCTTGCCCTTCTGGCCAGTGACCAGCTCCATGTCGGAGGGTTCGCCAATGATGGCGAACTCCGGCGGCACCGGCAGCGCGGCCAGGTGGCGGGCGATATCCGGCGCGCCAAGGCAACCGACTTCCTCGTCATAGGAGAAGCACAGGTACAGCGGACGCTTCAGGTCTGCCGCGGCAAAGGCCGGTGCGGCGGCCATGACGCAGGCCGCGAAGCCCTTCATGTCGCAGGCGCCGCGCCCATAGAGGCGCCCATCACGCTCATCCATGAGAAAGGGCGGTGTGAGCCAGGTGTCCTCATTGGCAGGAACCACATCGGTATGCCCCGACAGGACAACCCCCGGCTGGTCTTCGGGGCCGAACCGAGCCACCAAGTTTACCTTCTGCCCGCTCTCGTCCGGCAGAAGGGTGATCTCCGCCCCCAACTTCCGGAAGTAGACCGCCATATGTTCAATCAGGGGCCGGTTCGGATTTTTCGACACGGTATCAAATCCGATCAGCGCCCGCAGGTGCTCTTTGGCCTGTTCCAGTTGCGGATGGCTTGGGGCGATGGCTCGCGCTGGCTGGCTCATGAGATCAGGGCCTTTCGTTCTTTGGATTTCTGGATTTCGCGGCGCACGGTCAGGCCCACCACAAAAACAATCAGGGCGGCAAATACCCAGGTGATCGGGGAAGACAGTAGAATGCCCGGCTCTCCGCGCGAAAGCGCCAGCGCACGGCGCAGGTTCTCTTCGATCATCGGTCCCAGAATAAAGGCGATGAGGAAGGGGGCAGCCGGGATATTCAGCAGGAACATGGCAAAACCCACGCAGCCCATCACCAAGAGTACCGTAACGTCGAACATGCTGGACGAGATCGAATAGATCCCGAACAGGCACAAAAGAAGCACCGTCGGCGTCAGCAGGGTTTGCGGAATATGTGCAACATAAGAGAACATCCGCATCGTCAGCTTGCCTGCCCCGAACAGCAACACCGAGGAGAACAGCATGCCGATGAACAGCATGTAGATCTCGTGCATGTTGGTCTGGAACAGCAGCGGCCCGGGGGTCAGGCCCTGGATCATGAAGGCTCCGAGCATCACGCCGGTAATCACATCACCGGGCACGCCCAGCGCCAGGAGCGGGATCATGGTCGCCCCGCAGGCACCGTTGTTGGCGCTTTCGGAGGCTGCAATGCCTTCCAGCTCTCCCTTGCCGAAGTTCTTGCCGTTTTTCGAACTCCGCTGCGCTTCGCCATAAGAGAAGAACGCCGCAGCCGAAGGGCCGATGCCCGGGATCGCCCCCATGATCACGCCAATGGAACTGCCGCGCAGGATCGACTTCAGCGAGCTGAGAAATTCCGCGCGACTGACCTTCTGATCACCCAGCTTAGCGGTCTCCTGATCGGGGGCCGCCCGCATGACGATCATCTTGATCAGCTCGGGCAGGGCAAACAGACCGATCAGAACAGGCGCCACCGACAGTCCCGCCTGCATGTCATCGGTAAAGGCAAAGCGGAAGGAACCGTACATATCCTCTCCCGCAGTGGCCAAAAGCAGGCCCATGGCGGCTGAAACCAATCCCAACAGCAGCGAATTTCCCGACACCCCGGCAACCGTGGTGAGGGCAAATAGCATCAGCATGAAGTATTCCGGGGGCCCCACGTGCAGCGCAAGCATCGCCAGCGGCGCGGCGAGAAAAATCAGCGACAGGTTCGAAATGAAATCGCCGGTAACCGACGAGTAGAGCGCCATGTTCAGCGCCTTACCCGCCTTTCCCTGCTGCGCCAGCGGATATCCATCCAGCGCAGTGCAGGCAGCCGAGGCGGTGCCCGGCGTCTTGATCAGGATAGCCGAAACCGAGCCGCCGTAAGTCGACCCCTTGTAAAGTGCCACCAGCAGCAGGATCGAGGGGACCGGCGCCATGTAGAAGGTAAAGGGCAACGCCAGCGTAACCGCCATGGTACCAGTCATGCCCGGTATGGCGCCGATGATCACACCGCCCCAGATACCTGCGACCATGATCAGGAGGTTTTCAAGCGTGGCGACCGCCTGCAACGCGATCAGAATGTCATTCATCATGGTGTCAGTCCCTTCAGATCCCGATCGCCGTCGTCAGCATCCCTTTGGGAAACTGCGTGCCCAGCGCCTGCTGGAAAAATGTCAGAAGGAGGAGCGGTCCGAGAATGGAAATCGCCAGCGCCCACAGGACGTGACCGTGCTCACCGGTCAGCAGGATGCACAGTCCCGTCAGAGCCATAGCCGCAATGGGAAATCCGGCCAGCGGCACCACCAGAACAAAGCCCGCAAAGGCAGCAGCGGCGCCCAGCGCCCGAAGCACCATGGTGGCAACAGGAGCACCATCGGTCTCGATCAACTCCTCGTTTGGCAGGCCGCGTCCCAGAACTGCCTGCACAATGGCCAGGAGGCCCAGACCGGTTCCGATAAGTGCCACCGTACGCGGCCACATATCGGGCGGAGGGGCAAATCCGGGAATGAATGCGGGGCGCGGCACATAGACCGGGATCAGCACGGCGGCCACAAGGGCAAAAAAGGCTGCGATCAAAAGGCCGCGAAAGAGAGGTTTGGTCATCGCTCGATCTTTCGCTGTAGGAGGAGCAGCCCCGCCCGCCCGAATGGGAACGGGGCCGCTCCGGTCTTGTGAGTGAAAGCGCTGGAGGCTTATTCGGCGGGCAGGTAGCCGAACTTTTTCGCCAAGCCGTTGAACAGTTCGTACTGCGCCTTGGCATAGGCGGGCATGTCCACGGCGCCCACGGTCGAGATTGACCCGCGGCGTTCGGCCAGAGTCAGCCAAGTCTCATCTGTAGCCACTTGGCCCAGCACGTCCTGCCATTTGGCAATCACGTCTTCCGGCAGGTCCTTGGGTGCATAGAGCGCACTCCAGCCGGTGACTTGACCAGCCTGCTCGTATCCCAGCTCAGCCGCAGTCGGGACCTCGGGCAGCTTGTCCATACGCTTGGGAGCAAAGACCATCAGCGGCTTCATGCTTCCGCTCTCGATATGCGGCATCAGCGAACCCGCCGAGATCGCCAGAAAGTCCACGTGACCACCCAGCAGCGCGGTCGCCAGTGCTCCGCCACCCTTGTAAGGCACCAAGGTCGCAGCAGTCAGCGGATCCAGACCGGCATCCGACAGCAGCGATTGCACGGTGAACCCATCGATTGCGGTCGCGCCGGAGGCCGCATAGGCCATGCGGCCCTCGGACTCTTTTACCGCGGCAACCAGATCTTCCGCGCTGTCATAGGCGGCATCGCCCTTCACCGCGAGGATCATCGGCGTGGCTTCCAGGCTACCCACGAAGGTGTACGCGTCCCAATCGACTGAAGCCTGCGGGTTCACGGCCGGGGTCAGCGCCATGCCAACGCGGGCCAGCAGCATCGTGTATCCGTCCGCATCCGCTTCGGAAACGAAACGCGCGCCGTTCATGCCGCCGGCGCCAGGCTTGTTCACCACGGTCACAGGCTGTCCCAGGTAGGGCTTTGCACTTTCGGAAAGGGCACGGCCTGCCAGATCGGAGGCACCGCCGGGGCCATAGGGAACCACCAGGGTCACGGCCTTTTCGGGATAGTCAGCTGCCATGGCAGCGCCAGCGACCATCGAGACGGCCAGGGCAAAGCCTGAGATGAATTTTTTCATGGTATCCTCCCACAAAGCGGCCGGGAGCCCGACCGGAGTTTACGATGGGGATCCTGTTCCACAGTATTCAAATATTGACAAGGATCACCTCTAGTATGCAAAAAATGCATACTGAGGGGAGCAACAAGATGATCAAAGTGCGAGAACTCGAGGCTTTTGATGCTTTCATGCGCCTCGGCAGCGTGCAGACTGCTGGTGAATTCTTGGGGCTGGGTCAGCCAGCCGTCAGCCGCCTGCTTAGCGCTCTTGAAGAGCACGTGGGCTTTCCTCTTTTTCTCAGGAAACGCAACCGCTTGGCCCCAACACCCGAGGCCTTTCAATATCACATGACGGTGCAGCGTGCCCTCGCCGCCATGCGCGACATTGAAGAGGAAGCAGCCGCTATCGCGAATAAGCAACTCGGCCATCTGGTGATCGCCGCCCAACCAGTATTCTGCGATACGTTTCTGCTGGATGCCATCGCCGTATTCCGCCGCAGTCACCCCGGTGTCAGCATCCGCTTGGTCGATGTCGGAATGGAGGAAATGATGCGCATGATCGCGGAACGCAGTTGCGATCTGGCGCTGGGGATCACCCTGGAGGCCGAATCTTTTGGCGCCACGGCCCGCACCTTGGCCCGCTGCGAAGCGCGTTGCATCCTGCCAGTGGATCACCCTTTGAACCAGCCGGGTGAAATCCCCCTGCCCCGCCTGCGGCGCGAGAGCTTTGTCGATCTGGCCCCGGGCAGTCCACTGCGCACCCGAGTCGATTACCTCATGCAGACCATCGACGTGCAGCGGAACATCACCGCCGAGATGCGCAACCTGCGCGGTGTGGTCAAACTCGTGGAAATGGGATTAGGACTCGCCATCGTTGATCCCGTGGCCTGCCGCCTGTTGGATCCAGCCCAAGTAGTGGACCGCCCGCTCCTGCCCTCCATCGCTTGGGACATCGCCCAATTCACCCCCCGCGACCGCCCGCTCAGTGCGGTGGGCCAGGCGTTTTCTGACGTAATCGCCACCGAAATCGCACGCCTGCGTAGCCAAGGCTTGGTGCTTTGAGCGTGGCATCTGACCCCGACAACGGCATCGGGATACCACGCTCGATGGCTTCGATATTGGTGCACAACGCCAATATGAAACAGGATATGGTAGACTTTCTCAGCCCAAAGCGGCCCCGTGCCTCGTGACCACTCAAGCAGTGTCAGCCCATGCATTTTCGGGTGGCAAGTGGATATTCTCTGCGGTTGCGAGAGGATCGAACGGCCGGTTTGACCCGCAGGGGGTCGATGTACCGTGTCTGGAGCGTCGAGCCCTCCTCTGCGTCGGCGCAGGTCCGCTTCGAGCCCATTTCGACCTTGCCCTAGTGCGCCGCCTTTGAATCGTCTGGCGCGAACCGGACCTTCGATCAATGCTAAGCAAAAAGTTGCCACTGCGACTAGAAAGTTTGTTGGCTCCGCCGGATCTCGAGTACGCTCTAGGTGCGCGCGTTCGTCGGTGAGGAGATTTTTCAAAATGCCCATTTTAGACCGCAGAACCTTTGTCCGTGCCAGTATTGCTGGAGCAACGGCACTAACGCCCGTGGGGCGGGTCATGGCGCAGACGGGTTCGCTTCAGGACGTCGGAAGCCTCTTCGTGGCTTCGCCAAAGGCTACCATCTATACTGCTCGAGAAATCGTAACGCTCGACCCGGCACGGCCCGCCGCGGAAGCGGTCGCAGTCGTGGACGGGCGCATCCTCTGGGTTGGCAGCCTTGAGGATACCGTCGCGATCCTCGGCGATCAGTCCTACGAGGTCGACACGACCTTCGCCGATCACGTGATTGTTCCGGGCTTCGTGTCCCAGCACGATCACCCGGTTCTGGCCGCGCTCAGCATGTCGTCCGAGATCCTGTCGATCGAGGACTGGGTCCTGCCGACGGGGACGGTCCCTGCCGTGAAGGACAAGCAGGACTTCATCGACCGGCTGACAGCCGCCGTGGCCGCGCGGTCCGATCCCGACGAACCCGTACTGACCTGGGGCTACCATCCTTCCTTTTACGGACCTCTGACGCGGGCCGAACTCGATGCTATCAGCACGACCCGGCCGATCCTCGTCTGGGGGCGTTCCTGCCACGCAGTTCTTCCTCAACACCGCCACGTTGGAACGCGGCGGTCTCACGCAGGAGGCATACGACGCCTTTTCCGCCTCGGCCGGGGAGCAGAGCAGCTTCGAGGACGGCCATTTCTGGGAACAGGGGATGTTCGCCGTTCTGCCGTACATCGCCACCATGGCTGCCAGTCCCGAACGGCTTCAGGCGGGGCTGGAAATCGTAAGGGACTACATGCATTCGAAGGGCATCACGATCGGCAACGAGCCCGGGGGCATCCTTTCCAGGCCGGTGCAGGACGGTGTGAATGCTGTCTTCTCCAGCCCCGACATGCCATTCCGCTGGTCCTTCATGCCCGACGGCAAGAGCCTCGTCGGGATGTACGACGATGACGCACAGGTCATCGCCGAGACCGAAAAGCTCGCCTCCTGGTACGGCGGCATGACTAGCACGACGTCCAGGCAAGCGAAGCTGTTCGCGGATGGGGCGATCTATTCCCAACGCATGCAGGTGCGCGAGCCCTACCTGGACGGTCACAGCGGCGAGTGGATGATGGACAGGGACGTCTTCGAGCGCGCCTTCCGCATTTACTGGGATGCGGGGTACCAGATCCACATTCACGTGAACGGCGACGAGGGCCTCAACCGCGTCCTTGACACGCTCGAGGCCAACCTGCGGCGCAACCCGCGCTATGACCACCGCACGGTGATCGCCCATTTCGCGGTGAGCGGCGCCGACCAGGTGTCCCGCATCAGAAAGCTCGGAGCGATCGTCAGCGGCAATCCCTACTATGTCACGGCGTTGTCCGATCAGTATGGCGAGGTCGGGCTCGGCCCCGAACGCGCGAACGAGATGGTGCGTCTCGGCGACCTCTCGCGCGCGGGTGTCCGGTGGTCGCTTCATTCCGACATGCCGATGGCGCCGGCGGATCCGTTGTTCCTGATGTGGTGCGCGGTGAACCGTCTCACCACCTCGGGCCGCGTCGCTGGCTCCGATCAGCGGGTGACGGTCGAGGAGGCGCTGCGCGGCGTCACCATCGAGGCTGCCTATTCGCTGAAGCTGGAAGACGAGATCGGGACCATTTCCCCCGGCAAGCGTGCGAACCTGACGATCCTCGATGCGAATCCTCTTTCGGTCGATGCAATGGAAATCCGCAATATCGGCGTCTGGGGCACGGTCATGGAAGGGCGCATGCTTCCCGCAGGAGAGCCAGAGCGGAAGGCCTCGCTCGAACTGCCGGGAGGACCGCAAGTCAAACAGGAATTCACGGAGGCCGCCCTCCATCATGCGCTGACGGTCGCCCATGGCGTGCATTGATCCAAATCTGCGAGGGAGCGCATATGAATGTTGAACGCAAAGTACTGGCTGTCTTGTTCATCGCGGTCGGCGCAACGATGACCGGCTGTTCGCAGGATGAGGCTAATGGCGAGCAACCGGGAGCAACCGGCCTTTCCAATCCCGCCGCGGTCTACTGTGTCGACAAAGGCGGCACTTATGAGATCCGCCGCGCCGATGACGGTTCAGAAACCGGCGTCTGCATTCTCGCGGACGGAACCGAAGTGGATGCCTGGGCTTACTTCAGGGATCAGTAAACCGACTGGTCACGAAGTAAACAGCTATGCAGCCATCCATGGCGCCGTTGAGTAACGGCCAGTTTGGGTCATTCGCAAAATATTGGATGTCTCCCTGCATGGTCTGGAAAGTCCCGCTTGCCTTCCGTCAAATGATATTTGCAGACTGCACTTGCGGCGAAGGTCTGCTCTTTCCATTGCTCATGCAGCATGTGAACGCCGCCCAGCTGCCAAATCCCGCGACTTTGCAAATGTCACTATCTGCGCTTCGCTGACTTCTGCACTGATTGCAGCATCGCCCTGGTCAGCTGAGCGGAGCCGAAGGTCCGCTCTTCGGAAACCTCTCGCGCCTGCAGCAGAGCCTGCGCTGCGCCCTTCTGGAAGGTCGTATTTGGGCTCTTAGCGGACATTCGCCCCCATGTGCAGCTTTGCCGACACGACTCAAGGCCCGGTGTGCGGACAGACCGGACTTTGATATGTGCGGCCAATCACGGGTTGTCTCAGGTTCTAAGCCGTTTTCTGCGCATTGAGGCCTCGCCGTGTTCAGCAGCCATTCCCGTTGTCGCGCAGCGCCGCGACGCGCTCCTTGAGGGCCTCGTTCATCAGCACATAACCCGGCTCGATCGCATCCAACTCGGCGAAGGAGATGAACAGGCCGGAAAACACCTCGGTATGGTGCAGTCGCGCGCAGGTGGGGGACAGGCTTTCCAGATCAAAACGGTGAACGCCGCGAAAGATGCCGACCGGGCCGCCACCCCACACCAGACTCTTGCCTCGATCGTATTCCATCAGGCGCGGGTTCACAGTCACTGCGGTTCCGTTGGGCTTCTCGACGTGAACTGCAAGATTCTGGCCGATCTTCATCTCGCCCTCGACGCGAACGTGATATGGGTTCCACTCAGGATAGGCGTCGGTGTCGGCCAAGATGTCCCAGATCACATCGGCGGGTGCCGGAATGTCGATCGAGGTGTTGATTTCAAGGCGGGTAAGGCTCTTGGTCGTGTCGGCCTGCAGTGGGAGGGCGGCACTGGTAATTGAGAGCGATGCAATGATGGGTTTCAACATGTCAATATTATTTCCCTTGGTTGGATTCGATATGGTCTGTTAGCCTGCCGGGCGGTCCGGATTATTGAAAAATTCCGCCAAATGCCGAAGAGAATGGCAGGGCCGGTACTCACTCCTTGGCGAGGAACCTCGCAACGAGACCGGGCAGAAAGCGATTGAGCCGCATCACGAGCCTCGACTTGCCCGGCGCTACCAGCGTCGCGCCCTGCGCAACACCGGCGATGATGGCGGCAGCCATGTCCTCGGGAGAGAGCTTGCCGTGGCCCCGGCCCGCGGTCATGTCGGTGGCGACGACTGGAGGGATCACTTCGACCACCGCGATGCCTTTGCCGCTCATCTGATGTCGCAGGGCGCGGGTGAATGAGGACAGACCCGCTTTCGTCGCCGAATAGACCGGGGCCGAGGGCTTGGGGTGCAATGCCACCAGCGAGGTGACGTTGACCACCGTGCTGCCCGCTCCCCGCAGGAAGGGCATGAGCGCCAGGCTCAGCTTGATCGGACTTGCAAGGTTCAGGGCAATCTCCGTGTCGATGGTTGCCGGCTCAATGAAACCTGTCAGCGCGATCTCGTTCTGGATACCCGCATTGTTGATCAGGATGTCAACGCCCTGCCCCCATTCCTCGATCGCCCTGACTAGGCGAGCAATCCCCGCGTCGGTGGCAAGGTCGGCGGCGAGCGGCTGGATATTACTCCTACTTGCCTTGGGAAGCGACCGCGCGACGGCAATCACCTCGTCGCCCTGCGCGGCATAGGCATTCACCAGCGCGGCTCCGATTCCACGGCTGGCGCCGGTTACGACAATGGATTTCCGAATATACTGCATCGTGTGCCCTTTCGATGTGAATGGACAAGACACTCGCTATCGGGTGTCTGGATTTATTGAAGTATTGCGCCATCACCCGCGAAAACACACAGCCGCAAACCTTGGCGGGATTGTTCAATAATCTCCGGTGCAACGATGATAGAATGGCGCTGGATACTCTGACACAGGACCAGGTCGAAATGGAAAAGTTTACCTACTCCGGGCTGGTCGCTCTTCTGGCTCAAGCCATCGCTGATCAGGCCCCCGAGCTTCTTGAAGGCGCCACCATTGCCGACCCGATGAGAGGTGCCTTGGCTGATGTCGGCCAAAAGCAATCGCTCGTGCAGCGCGTTATGGAGCGCCACGGTCCGGGATTGCTGCTTAGCGTCGGACAGTACCTTGATACTGCAGCGGAAACCCCGGCCCTTACCGTCATGAGACGCTCGGCAACTCCACGGGTGCTGGCCGAAAAGTTCATGCGCCTTGAGCGCTACTACCATTCCTCTCACAATACCTGGATCGAAACGCATTCCAGCGCTTTTCTGTGTGCGCGTACCAGCCGGGACTGCCCTGCGACGGCAGGAGAAAACTGCCTGATCGCCGGGCTTCTTCTCGGCCTAGTCATGGCCATCGGTGCGCAGGAGTGCCGGTTGGAAATTGGCGGAAAATCCTTAAGGCCGCACGACCTGCGCGATGCCACATTCGCACCGGCAACGGAGACAGCGCGCTGCCACATCACCTGGACTGCGTTGAACGGCCCCAGCGATCAAGGATCGCCGACCTTGCCCGGCGCGGGCGACGCGCGCCTATCTGATCGTCTTGCCGCATTGTTCGAAACCGATCTCGGCCGTTCCTGGAAAAGCTCCGATGCAGCCAAGCTGCTTGCCCTGTCCGAACGATCTATGCAGCGGCGCCTCCTTGGTGAATCCCAAAGCTATTCGCGCGTGCTTCGGCGCGCGCGGATGAAGGCGGCTGCCATAT
Organism: Pseudophaeobacter sp. 1A16562; assembly: GCF_041008785.1. Taxonomy (NCBI): domain Bacteria; kingdom Pseudomonadati; phylum Pseudomonadota; class Alphaproteobacteria; order Rhodobacterales; family Roseobacteraceae; genus Pseudophaeobacter; species Pseudophaeobacter sp. 1A16562. The sequence continues at coordinate 93,396 of NZ_JAXGFT010000017.1, forward strand.
ACCTCGTGGAAACCGATACCAGCCTTGCCGAGATCGGCTATTGCTGTGGCTACGCCGACCAGGCCCATTTCCAGCGTGATTTCCTGCGCACGGCAAATGTCACGCCGCGCCAGTTCCGTCTTGTCAACCGAGACGCCGAAGGGGTGGTCTGATGATCCCGTATGGGACTGCGTCAGTCATGAACCACTTCTGACAACCATCTGCTAGGTTCCTCGCCTCGCCAGATGAAAAAGCGGTAGACTGGGCTCCACTGCCGACATTGAGGGCAAAATGCCGCGTTTGACAGCTTGAATGTCCGGTTCCGGGAAGTCGAGGCGCGATTTGTGCATGTGCGGCAACGAGAGCCAACCTCGCTTCGCATCGGTCACTTTGGGCTGGGAGCGGGCCCCGGTGTGACTGACCAGGGCGGGTGACAGAGTGTTTCGCGCAAAATCACACGCCGCATTGCCGCTGGTCCGCTTGGAGCCCCAACCGGTCAGCCCAGTATGCTTTCAACGCATCTCTTGTCGACCGTGCCAACAGATAAAAAGACAGCGATGTATTCAGTATCCGTGCTCGTCAGGGCGCGTTTCACTACCGTTGAGACATAGCGAGAAACGTAGTCCTCTTCTCCGCCCTATACGGCGGCAGGGTCACAGACTGCAAGTATCAACTCCATACCTGGTCTTCCCCCACTGAAGTGGTCCGCCGTTATGTTTAGGAAAACGGAGGGCCAGAATGGCTACGAAACGACACAAGCCAGAAGAGATTGTCACGAAGCTGCGGCAGGTTGAGGTACTTGTCGGACAGGGCGCGACACGCGTGGATGCGATCCGCGAAGTTCGCATAACTGAGCAAACCTATTATCGCTGGCGCAAGCAATATGGCGGTATGGGAACCGACCAGCTCAGGGAACTCAAACGCCTCCAGAAGGAGAACGAACGGATTAGAAAGGCCGTCTCGGATCTGACGCTGGACAAGCTGATCCTGGCAGAGGCAGCAAAGGGAAACTACTGAGCCCCGCTCGCCGCCGTGCCTGCATCAATCACGTCCGCACCCGGTTCCGGCTGTCCGAGCGGCGCGCCTGTCGTGTCCTGGGGCAGCACCGATCCACGCAGAGGAAGGTGCCGCAAGGCCGGGCCGACGAAGCACGGCTGGTCGCGGACATGATTGAGCTGGCACGCCAGTTCGGCCGTTACGGCTATCGTCGCATCGCGGCTCTGCTGAGAGATGCGGGCTGGGAGGTGAACGACAAGCGCGTCGAGCGCCTATGGCGGCGAGAGGGGCTAAAGGTGCCAATGAAACAACCGAAGAAGGGACGGATCTGGCTGAATAACGGATCATGTGTCCGGCTGCGCCCCGAGTATCGCAACCACGTCTGGAGCTATGACTTTGTTCCTTGCCGGACCGATGATGGAAAGGTCTTCCGGACGCTCAACATCCTAGACGAGCACAGCCGGGAGTGCTTGGCGATCAAGGTGAAACGCAAGCTGAACTCGGGTGACGTGATCGGCGCCTTGAGCGATCTGTTCATCATGCGAGGCGTCCCGGTTTACATCCGGTCCGACAACGGCCCTGAGTTCGTAGCTCAGGCCGTCCAGGATTGGATCAAGGCTGTCGGCGCCAAGACCGCTTACATCGAACCTGGGTCACCTTGGGAGAATGGCTACTGCGAAAGCTTCAACGCCCGGTTCCGCCCCTCTCGGCAGCATGCGTTGCATGCGCCTGCCGGGCAATGGATGAACTGCTGAACGGGGAAGTCTTCTACAGCCTCCGGGAAGCGGAGACCGCTGATCAACAGTGGAGGAAACACTACAACACGAAACAACCACACAGTGCTTTGGGCTACCGCCCTCCAGCCCAGGAAACCATCGTACCGATGGACCCAAGACTGATCATGCACTAACAATTAAGCTGGACCACTCAGGTGGGGCCGACCACCGGCGCTTTCCCGCGCTCAAAGCCCGACACTCAAACTGAACGTTAGGGCAAACTCGCTGCGCGTTTCATTGGTGGTTTGCCACCACAATCTCCCTGCATTCAACGACAGAGTTGCACGCCCCGAAATATCGGCGTTGATCCCTGCGCCAAGGCCAACCGCCAGTCGCGTATTCCGCAATGCGCCGGTGCTGTTTCCGGTCCAGCGGACTGCGGCGACATCCCCCATCAGCTGCGGTGTGAAGCGCCAGTTGCCGAAGGTCCAGTCAGAAACAGTCAGGGTGTTTTGCAGCGCGAGACCATGATCGCCGTAGACGGAAACATCGCCAAACCGAACGGCGTTGCCTGACACCGCGTTAAATTGCTGTGATTGCAACAGCTTGCCTGTCGCCATCTGTCCACGCGCCGCAATCGACCATGTCCCACCCACCGGAAGCGCCATTGACTGCGAGAACCGCGGCCGCAGGATGGCATAGTCAGCTGTGGCCCCTGACCTTGCGGCATTGAACCGGGCGTCGGAATTTCCGCCACTAAAGTCACCAGGGCTGAGCAGCAGATCCACCCCGTAGCTGCGCTGCCCCCGCTCGAGCCTCCGCGCGCGGCTCCAACCAGCCTTTAGATAGGCCAGGTCCACATCCGTTCGCGAAACTGGAATGCCCGCGAATTGCAGCTCGTATTCCTCGCTGGAGACCTCAACGCCGACATACCAGTCCTGCTGCTCTCCGGCTTTCGTGCCAAGGCCTGGCGCGTGATAGGTCAGGCCAAAGCGCGCAGTCGACTGGACCTGACGGAAAACCCCCGAAAACTCGTTTTTTGGCTTGGTGTAATAGGCCGATGCCTGGAGCCTTCGCCCGCCCCGCAGGAAATGGCTGAATGTCAGCGTATGAGCGATGGAGGTGGAGTTGTCCGGATCCGCACCCAGATCGTAGCGCAGCACATCTCCTCTCCCCAGCACATTCCCTAAAACTGCGCTGCCATTCAGGTTCGTACTCGTTTCACCATCAAAAACGTCCGTGCTGAACCCCAGCGTGAAGTCATAGGGTCGCTGCTCTTGCGTCACCAAGGTGAGCGCCGTGGTGGCGGGCTCCCGGCCCGGCGCCGAGACGAGTTTCACATCACGATAGGGATTGGCGTTCAGCAGGGCGACATCAGCTTCCAGGATCTCGGCATTGATGGTCTGTCCGGGTTGCACGCGTATGGCGCGGCGATAGTCTTCGGCTTTGAAATACTCGGCACCGTCCACCGCCGGCGCCTGCGCAAGCCGCGAGGGCTGCACCAGGATCGCCACGGTGCCATGGGTGATGTCCTGCTCGGGCAGGGTCACCAGGGTGAAGGGGTAGCCCGCTTCGCGGAAGTGCAGCCGCACATAGGCCACCAGCCTGTGGAGGCTTTCCAGCGAGGCCGGGCGGCCGATGGTGCCTTGCAGGCGCGCGGCCAGGGCGGCCTCGTCGGGCGCCTCGAGCCGCTGAGAGATTTGCACCCCGGTTTGGCGGCTGGCGGTGGTGCCCGGCGCACGGGCCACCAGGGCCAGGCCGTTAAGTCGGGGCAACAGGGCCTCTTCGCCTGATAAGGCCGCAAGCTGCGGTGCGGGGCCTTGCTGCGCCGTGACGGGCAGCGCGGGCACAAGGGCCAGCAGCGCACCGCAAAGGAGGGCCAAAAGGCCCGGGGTCTTGGTCATTTTCATTGGTCTCAGTTCCCGCCCAGCGTGGCGCCGGTGGCCAGTTCGCTCATGATCAGGGCATGCATCGCGGGTGGCACGTTGCCCGGATAGAAGTTGTCGGGGTGAAGGCGCTCCATGAAGAAGGCCAGTTCCGCCTCGCGGTTGGCGGCTTCGGATTGGGCGATGCCGCTTTGCACGCCGATGATGGCCGCGGTCAGGAAGATCCCACCGGCCACGCCCGCTGTCGAAGCAGTGACGGTGCTGCCGAACACCGCCGACATCTTGTTGAGGGCGAGGTTGGCCGCAACGACAGCCGCTTTGCTCGAAGCATTGCTCGTGATGATCGCCCCCAGGGGCGCTGCCTGTGCCGCCGTATGGGCGACATAGGCGATCGGCACGGCAGCCGCGCCGCCGGCGAAGCCTGCGACACTTGCCCCGCCGCTGATCGCCAGCATCTGGTCGCCCAGATCGCGGGTGTAATTGCCCAGCACGCCGTCCAGCACGTAGCCAGCCGGAGCCTTGGCGACCAGCCCGCCCAGGGTAGCGTTCTCCGAGGCGCGCCGGGCGTCATCCTGTTCCTTGGCCGCGACCAGGTCCCAGTACATCTGGTTGGCCATGCGGCGCGCCCGGTATTCGTAGCGCCCGCGCAGCAGGGTTTCGGCCTCGGTCAGGCTGCCGGGATCGGCATTGACCAGCGCCTGAATGTAACCGTCCATCGCCTCCATCAGCACGCTGCCTGCACCGGGTTCGGCCAGCGCCCGCGCCATAAAGGCGTCGCCGCTGATCCTGCCGTTGCGCAGGTCGTCGATCAGGTAGATCATGTCGGTGCTCAGGGCGCCTGTCTGGATGCCGCCGATCAGGTAGTTCGAGAAGACCTCAACCAGGGTATCCGAGGGCTCGGTCGTCAGATCGTCCATCAGGCCCGCCGTCAGGGGCGAAACCACGTCGGGAGCCTTGGTCAGCGTGTATTCGACGTGGCTGAGGTCGCAGACCCCGTCCACCATGACCTTGCCGAGGGATTCACAGGCCTCGGGGTCGACGATCTGTCCCTGGTCGTTGGTGGCGATGAAGTTGTCCATCACGACGCTGGTCGTGGTCGATTCCACCTCGGTGTCGATTTCGATGAGCTCGATGATCTGATTGTTCTTGGTGATCACGTCGCCCAGCTCTCCGACATAGGTGATGTCGTACTTGCGATCCGCATCCGGGTCCTCGGTCCGCCCGTCCAGGGTCACCACCACCTGAAGCACATCCGCAACGTTGTTGCCGGGGATCACGCTGAGCGACTCGTCGCCGATATAGGCCAGGCCCAGGCCGTTGCCGTTCACCAGCCGCCCGCCGACCAGCGTGCCGCCCTCGTAGACGAGACCGGGGTAGAGCTCTTCGCGCTGGTAGTCCGCGGCCAGCTCTCGCAGGATGTCATGGGCGGCGATGTAGATCTGCCGCTTGATGACCTCCATCGCGCCGCGGCCGACACGGATGAAATAATTGTCCATCGGCTTTTCGCCATTGGCAAGGACTGCGGGTTGATAGCTGAATGCCACCACATCTTCCTTGCGCCCGTCCGGCAGGGAAAACTCGCTGAGCAGATATTGCGGACCGTATTGGACAAAGAGGTTTTGCAGAGTTTCGCCGTTCTGCAGCCCCTCTACCGTGTATGTGGCATTCGGCCTCTCGGCGTAGGCCACGGTCACATCGCTCATATCGATGGTCAGGGGCGCTGGCCGCACGTTCACATCGCCGATAACCTGACTCAGGACCTCGTAGTTGTCGTTATGGAAACGACCCGTGACCTCATAGGTGCCGACATTGGCATGGGGATCCGCACCTGCACTGAAGAACCCGCCGCCATTCAGGACGTCCTCCAGCGTATGCCCCGGCGCCATGTTGCCGATCTCGACCTGCACTGGGCCTGCGTCGCCATAGGTCCGGTTCTGCTCCGGTACGATTACAGTGATACGGCGCGGAATGATCGTCAGAGTGCCCCGCGCAGGGCTGGCCAGTTCATAGTTGTTATCCTCAATCAAACCGGTGACGGTATAGGTGCCCACATCCGTCAGGGCATCGTCATGCACGCCGTCGAAGCTGAAGCCGTCAATATCCGCCAGCGTATCCCCATTTACCAGTCCAGAGACCGTCATGTTCGGCGTACTGGTGTTGCCGAAGAACCTTTGAAAGCGCGAGATATAGCCGCGCACCTTCCGGCGTGTGACGGTGGCGGCACCTGGTGTCACATCGGCCAACGTGTAGTTGACCACATCCGCCCCAAGCTGCGCAGTGATCGGGCGGCTTTGCCCGGCATCAAGACTGCTGTCAGTGATTGCAGAGGCGTAGCTCAGCCCAAGATCTTGAATACTGTCCCAGGACCGCAAGCCCGTGGCGGTGGTCCCGGAAACCTCGAACGCGCTGTCGCCATAGGCGCGGAACGCATCGCCAACGCTCAGGTTCAGCTCAGCCGGGGTGACCGTCAGGGTGGGCGTATTTGCCGAGGTTAGTCTGTAATTGGGATTGGACAGGCCCGTGATGTTGACCGCGTAGCCATCTGTCACCACATCGGCTTCGGCGGCAAACCCATCAGAAGTTGCTTGCAACGAACCAAGGTCTGCCACTTGGTCCTCCAGTTTCAGCCCTACGGCGTCAAAGCTTAGCCCCGCGCCATCCAGGAGGTCGCCATATTCCTTTGCCAGGTTCTCAGCCGTGATGGTCAGCGGAGCGGGCGTGATGGTCAGCGCGCTGCCACTGAGGCGCGGTTCGATGGTGTAATTCCGGGCCGAACCACTGACCCGCACACCGTAGGTGCCAACATCCGATGTGCGGTCAGCATCCGTTGCAAAGCTCAAATTGACGTCGGACGCGTCATCTCCATTGCGCCAATAGGTCCCGGCGGTGGGCGTTGCGGAAAAGACGGGATTATCCTCGCCGTATTCCCGGCTGGTCGCGTCGACCGCCAGGCTGAGCGGCGCAGGCGTGATATTCAGGCGCCCCGGCACAATGCTCACATCGTAGTTCGACGCACTGCTTCCCGCCGCCGAAGCCGCGCCAGAAATCGCGTAGGTGCCGACATCGCTGGCCACCGTCGCGGCAGTGCTTTGGCTGACGGTGAAATCCTCTTCATGGGACGACCGTACAAGCCCCTCGAAAGTCGGATCGAGAAATCTGTTGGTTTCCCCATAAATGCGATTTCTGTCGCGCAGGCGGATGGTCAACGGGCGCGGCGTCACAACCAGCTCGTCAGTGGCGCCATTATCGACGAACCGGTAATTTCCGAAAGTTCCTGCAGTAAAGATCGCATCGTATCGGCCAACGTCCGGTGTGCCGCCCGCACCCGGCACCGCTGCTTCAGCATTTTGCAAACCAAGACTGTGCGCCGTATCCCCATTACGAAAACCCGTGAAGGTCACAGGAATGCGGAAATTGTCCCCATATGTCACTGTGGTTGTGACCGGAGAGGCAATCAGCTCCGCCGGTGTCACCGACAGCTTACCCGGCACAAAGGAAAAACCGGTATAGGTGGAAGAGGTTAGCTCCAGATCACCGTGGCCAATCGAAATCTCGTAACTGCCAATATTGCTTTCGGTATCTGCGGCGACGGACAACGCGGGCGCCCCGGTGGTTACCGCGTCGAAGGTGTCGCTGCCGACCAAACCCTCGACCGAAAAGGTCAGCGCACCATTCGCGCTCCCGTAGGCGCGGCTGACGTCATCTGCCGTCAGCGTCAGCTGCCCCAGCCCCGACAGGTAAAAGATCCGGCTGGTACCATCCGCAGGCAACCCCGAGGGCGGCGCGGACGCATAGCTTTCCTGCGTGACCTCGGTCAGAGACAGATCGGTCGCGAGGGTCGTCTGGGACTTGTTGGTGGAATAGGCCAGCAGGCGTTGGTTCGCACCGGCATCCAGCCCGGCAAAGGCGCTTGCAGGCGCCTGGCTCTTGATGTCGCCGTTGGTGGAGGCCAGCACAAGATCCAGCGCACCCGAGGTCGCCGGAGCGGAGAGATCGAAGTCCGCCCCAAGAGAGAGGTCACCGTCCGTCACGATGGACAAGCCGGTCAGGTCGGTGCCAGCGAGGCTGCCGTTGACGGTCAGCCCATCCCCATCATTCACCAGCGTCAACGCGCCAGAGAAGCCCCCGCTCCCGGCGTTCAGCAGATTGACTTCGCCGATAGTATTGGCTGCATTCCCGAGGTTCACGTCACCGGAAATCGCCGTGCCGAAATCGAGGTCGACCGCCTGCGCGGAAAGAGCAATCGAGCCCAGATCGACAGAAGCAAGGCCCGCACCACCAGAGGCCCCGATGGAAATCCGGTTGGCCGTGATCGGGTTACCGCCAATCCCCGGGAAACCGGGGAAGGCCGAAGGACCTTGAATGCTGCCCTGGGCCAGCAGCGACAGGTCCCCCTGCTGAAGATTGATCACCTCTTCAAGGATGATGTCTTGTCCAGCTGTCAGGGTCAGGTTGTTGGTACTGCCAGCGGTCGTCTCGACTGGGGCCCTACCAAAGATGCTGCCGCTTGCCTGCAGGACTACATTGGTTGTCTCAAGCAGCCCCTCGACAGTTTCCGCCAATACTTCGGATCCGGCAAAATCAGGATCCCACACACCCGAGCCCGGCTCCGGGGTGACGGTGCCGCTGCCCGTGTCGACGACGGCTGCTTCGCCCTGCATACGCGCGTCAACAATCAACAGATCGTCCGGGTCCAGAAGCAAAGTACCCGCGCTGCCCGTTTCCGCACTGAGATCCACCGAGGACGGTCTAAAATCCAGCCTCTCCTGCCCGGAGACCTCGGCAAACCCGCCGTCACCGCTATCGGCTCCGCCGGTTGCTTTGATACTGCCCTGAAACGAGGTCAGACCGTCAGACCACAGAATAACCCTGCCACCGTCCGCTTCCCCGGCACTGGCCGACACATCGAAGACTGCCGTGTCTCTCACCGTCAACGTTTCGGCATTCTCGATCGCGGCATCACTCCCCTGGAACCCACCACCGGCATAGATCTCGCCGCCGGAGCCATCCTGATTGCGGGCCTCCTGTGTGCCTGACACCTCCAGGGAGCCACCACCCGAACTCAGCAGGATGCGGCCATTCCTGCGCTCAACGCCTGTCGCACGCACGGTTCCGCTCTGATTGATCGCAAGATCGTAAACCGACCCGCCAGCGGCCTTCAGCTCTGCCTGCGCAGCCTTGATAACGCCCTGATTGTCTACGCCGCGACCGCCAATCTGCAGGCCTGTATCAATGTGCAGAATCTGGTCATCCGCAGGCCGCAACCATGCCGCGGACCCCGCGCCAAGCGCCGCGGTCCCGGCCTTGGCTCTCAGGGTGCCAAAGTTTCCGATCCGCGGCGCAACCAGAACGACGTCACCCGCCTCGCTTTCGATCACACCCCGATTGATGACGGCGCCAGAGCCATCGCCGTTGAGACGCAGATCGCCCCCGCGCATGAACATGGAATCCTCGATATCCAGAGTGGAGGCCACGAAACCTCCGCGCGATGCGATCCGGCCCGTCTCACCGATAACCACGCCATCCGGGTTCAGCACGAACACCTGTCCGTTCGCTGTGAGACTGCCGTCGATCTGCGAAGCCCCTGCCCCGCCTGTCACCCGGTTGAGGATGGCGGCATGCTGACCCGGCTGAAGGTAGGAAACCGACTCCTGCGTTCCGACGTCAAAACTCTGCCAGTCTATAACGGCCCGATTGCTTCTCTGACGGATCGTTGTGACCCCGCCGCCACCTGAAGAAATCCGAGCACTGCCCGAGGTGACTGCACCGCCTTTTGGCCCAGCCAGAGCCTGCGCCCCGGTCATCGCGCACAACATTGCGACCATCGCCACATACGATGCGCAGTTTCTCAGATAAAAAGCATATGTCATCAATTCACTCAGGCAAAATTTCAAAACTCGCAGGTTTTTAATTTTGCCTTGAATTTCAAACAATTCCCATTTGGGGACCCCGCTGTAATTTAACGGGCCAGAGCCTCTGCCAGTGGTCCGCGGCGATCTGCTGCCGGGATCTCGTAGTCTGCACCGGCAGCGGCAGCCAACAGCCAATCCCACTCGGCCTTGATCATCGAATGGCCCATCCCTTTGATGATATGCAGCGTCGCGTGCGGCGCTTTCTCCGCAAGGGCGACCGCACCTTCCACCGGGTTCATCCGATCACAGTCCCCCTGGAACAGATGCAACGGCACCTGCAACTCCGACAGATCGAAACCAAGGTTGCGCCCGATGTGACGATGTTCCTGGATGACGCCGTCAAAGCCCGACGCCGTGCGCTCTTCGAGCATCATTTGCACGCTCTTAAGCAAGCTCGGCGCCCGCAAGATCGCTTTTTCATGATCGCTCGTCGCCTCGGCGATGGCCTTTTCTGCGAACTTGCCGGGGTCCTGAATCACCGACTTGCACAGGAATGGGATCAACCAGCGCAAGACCAGCGGAGAGCGGCGCCCAATCACTGCGGAAATCTTGTGGAGATAATTCCCGGCGGCGCTTCGCTCGGTCTCCCGGTCGGGATTATGAACCGCTGCCAGCACAACCCGGTCACAGCGGTCCTGCAACGCGGCAGCAACATTGAGCGCACTGACCGCGCCAAAGGAATTGCTAATCAGCGCGAACCGGTCGATCTCGAGGGCCGCGCACAACAGACGCACATCCTCTGCATCCCCGGCCGCCGATTTGCGCCGTATGAAGGTCGACCGGAACGTTCCCGGCCGACAGGGAACGATCAGCCGCGCACCAAGGCGGTTCAGCACCGCCTCGAACACCTCCGGGAAACGCAGCACATCCAAACCTACCCCAGACAGTGCATCGTAATGAATGATCGGATAGGCACCCGCAGCGCCAAGCGCGAAATACTCGATCACGCCCCCCTCGGGGCGTTCGATCTGGCAACGCACCGCAGATCGTTCGGTCTGAGAGAAATCAGCGTCAATGACTGACAGCGGGTTCTGCAAGGCGGCGCGGATCAGTTCGGCCTGTCCTGACAAGCCGAGCGTCTGGCAGATATCCTTGAGGTAGGTGCGCGCACTCTCATAGCTCAGGTCAACGGCCGTTGCGGCCTTGCGCAGGTCTGCATGTTCAAGAAAGGCCCCAAGGAACTTGCGCCGCCCCGCCGTGAGCCCGTAAGTCGCACCAAGGTTGGCTGCAATACGCTGCGGGTCTCGTGTCAGACGCAGACGTGCCCAGACTACCCGCGCAGGCAACCCGAGCTTTCGAACCAGATCAGGCCCCAGCAGGATTTCCTCTGCCGGATCATCTCCTTTACCGGCAAGACGCATTGGGTTCTGCGTCGCCGCGTATTGGCTGCGGAGCGTTTGCGGAAGAACATCTCGCGCCAGCCCTGCGCTATCGTCCCCGTCTGTAAAACTCCCCGCTGTGGCATCGGTAAAAATCGGCTCCGGCGGCAGTTCGTGGCCATCGCTATCAAAAAGCTGAAAAGACAACGACAGGCTGGCCAGAAGCTTGCGCCCAAGATCACTTTCATCCCGCGCGGCACTTAGACGATCCGATATCTGCATGGCGCGCTCGACATGCTGCCGCAGATCCTCCAGCTGCTCCGCACTCTCAACACCTGCCACATCCCCCGCTGCCATGAGAGCTTCAATCCGGCCAATCATCTCGGCCCAGCGGGAATTGTCGAGGGCGACATCGTAGACCATATGCGATAGCTGTGTCATGTCGGCCTTCGAACGAGGATCAGAAGAAGAAAGCGCAGTGTCGGTGCCCGGTTTGGACATACTTGGTTCGGTCTTGTTCACGGGGCCTCCCAGCCAAAGCTTCCCGGCCGCCACGGGGAATCCAGTCATGCGGGCGGCGCCGACCCTAGCAGAAGCGCATCCCAAATGCCCACATGGCTAATGTCCAGTTCGGACCGTCCGTGAAGACGGCCCAGTTTGCTAGATCTCAATCGCCTCTGCGATCGCAAGAGCTTCCTCAAGATCAACATCCAGATACCTAACTGTGCTGTCCATCTTGGTGTGTCCCAACAGCAGCTGGACGGCACGCAGATTGCCGGTCTTTTTGTAGATCTGCGTCACCTTGGTGCGACGCATCGAGTGCGTGCCATAGGCACTTGCTTCCAACCTTATCGATGTAACCCAGTCGCGGACGATCCGAGCATTTGGGCGGGTCGAGATATGAAGGCGCTCGTGAAGTCGGCCTGGCCAGAGGTATTCGGAGCCAACCATCAGCGGGTCTAGCATCCATCTGTCGAGAGATGCCCGCGTGCCTTCTGAGATTTCGAAACGGACAGGTTTCTGCGTCTTGCTTTGTAGAACCGACGTGCGTTCCTTGATTTTGCCGGATGTCATAACCTCCAAGACAACCCGACGTTGACGCGTGCAGAATACCATACGATGCAGCAACGCCTGCGGGGTATGGAAAGAGCCCACCTTGACTGACGCTGCCTAGGGAACGAAGGTCCACCAAGCGCAGGAAGTGCCCTCTGCAAACTTGGCCGTTTTACGCAACCAGCTGAGGGTTTGTGCTGCGGTGCAGTTCGCTGTTTCTGCCGTTCACTGCGACTGCGAGGTTCTGAAGCCGTGATCTCACACAGTGCGGACGAAACAGCCGCTCAGACGGTGGCCCAAGATGCCCATTCGATTGAGGTCTGCCAGGACCCAAATAGAAATGAGCGATAGCAGACGCTGCAAAGTCGGATTTTACGTGTGAGGGCAGAAGGTTCTGTAAGTTCTGATCTGCGGTTCGGCCAGTACCCGGTTATGGCCGCGCAGTCCCTAATGGCCGATGCCTGCTACGACTGTGAAGGACGACCTACAAGGTGACTTTATGGCTGCATTTGTCACCCGGATCTCTGACGTCGCGCACATGCCTAGAATGGGTGCTTTGAGAGGTAACGTCCTTTGGATCGGATGCGCACGGTATCTTGCCTCTGCTGTCACCTGGTCCCAAAGTGCAATAACACTCACCTGGAGGAAACCGATGCCTGTCTTGAACCGCTTCGCCGAAATGTTGCCAGAAGTTTCAGCATGGCGGCGCGATATCCATGCCCATCCCGAATTGCGTTTTCAGGAGCATCGAACGGCGGCGCTTGTGGCATCGAAACTCAAGGAATTTGGCTGCGATGAGATTGTGACGGGCTTCGGTGAAACCGGTGTAGTCGCTGTGATCAACGGCAAGTCAAACACTTCGGGCAAAACCATCGGGTTTCGCGCAGACATGGACGCCCTTCCGATTCAGGAAGCAACAAATTTGCCTCATGCCTCGACCGTTCCGGGGAAGATGCACGCCTGCGGGCATGACGGGCACACATCAATGCTCCTGGGCGCGGCGAAATACCTGGCCGAGACGCGGAATTTTGACGGCAGGATAGTCTTGGCCTTCCAGCCCGCCGAAGAAGGTGGCGGTGGTGCGCGGGCGATGATCGATGCCGGGTTGATGGAGCGATGGGGTGTCGAAGAAGTCTACGGCATGCACAATATGCCGGGGATGCCCATCGGCGAATTTGCGGTGCGCAGCGGGCCTCAGATGGCCTCTCCGGACAAGTTTGAAATCATCGTGCGCGGAAAGGGTGGCCACGGTGCCATGCCACACAAGAGCGTTGATACAACATTGGTGGCGTCGCAGATCGTTGTGGCCCTGCAATCCATCGCATCACGCAACATCGATCCCATCGACAACGTGGTGGTCTCGGTCTGCGGCTTTCGGACAGAAACGGACACATACAATGTAATCCCGGATTCCGTTCACATGCGTGGCACGGTTCGGACGTTCGAACCCGGGGTTCAGAAGCTGGTGCGGGCCCGCATCGATGCGCTGGCGACGGCCACGGCAACTGGCTACGGCGCGGTTGCTGAAGTCACGCATATCTCCGGCCCACCTGCGCTGGTGAACCACGCGCGGGAAGCGGATCTTGCCGCAGAGGTTGCCCTCGAGGTCTCTGGTGTAGCGCATCGTGATCTGAAGCCAATCATGGGGGGAGAGGATTTTTCCGAGATGCTCCTGGAACGCCCTGGGGCATATCTGTTCATAGGCAATGGCGACAGTGCCGATCTTCACAACCCGTCCTATGAGTTCAATGACGAGGTCATTCCCTTCGGCTGCAGCTGGTTTGTCGCAATGGCAGAACGGCGCATGCCGCTGGCATAGACATTACGGCCGGATACCTTGTTGATCGCCTCGCTGGCATCTTATCGCTTCCTAGCAGTCAGTTTTCCTGTGGGTGAGATCGCCACTGACAATCCCAAAGGTTTGTATAGACTTAGCCGCCCGCCCCTACTCCGATTGACCTGCCCCCCGAAATCTCCCGCACTTTAATGTAGAGTTTGCTCAACCTCTTGATGGAGCAAACAGATGCTGACCTGCCCCCCGAGGCTCCCTTATTCATAACGAGAGTCTGCGGGTCTGGTTTTCATATTCTCCGTCGTCTGATTGGGCAAGCGCGCCGGGCGCGGAGCCCTCAAATTGCTCAAGCGTC
>NZ_JAXGFT010000018.1:0-89008 GCF_041008785.1 Pseudophaeobacter sp. 1A16562
TGGTGCTCCTTCAAGATGCCAATGATCTGTTCTTCGCTGAATCGGCTCTTCCGCATCGTTTGTCTCCTCGTTTGGAGAACAGGCTAACTTCAAACCGCGGACTTTTCAGGGGAGCAGGTCATTCGAAACGTCGATCCCGACATGGATCGTCGGGTGTTCTTTCGTCATGCCTTCCTCCATCGCAAATACACGGCACTTGCCGCTATGCGATCAGGATACAGGCTGAACCGTCATGCGCGCGCCGCTGGAAAAGACATGCGGTCTTACAGTCAAGCCGCCAACCGATGGGCGACAAGCCCGCGCTTACGATCCACGCGAACCGCCTTGGCGGATCAATTTGACTGTGCAAAATCGCTTGACTGAGACGCCCCCGTTACCGAAGTCCTGATCCTAGCAGAAAACTCCAGATTCAAACGATCCAATTTTTAGGGGGCAGAGCAGCCTCAGATCCTTCGATTCTTCGGTCATGTGCGGGCGGCCATAGCTGCCCAGGGACAGGCGGAACTGTTCTCGGATATGTGCCAAGACGACCATGCCTTTTGCGCTAGCTCTGACTGAGCGGCCGTCTGCGCAAGTCCCGATGCCCTAGCGGGCGGACACCAATGAGGTTGGCGATAGACGTCCTGAACTTATTGGCCATCTCGGTTCAGAAGAAGGGCATCAAGTTTTGAGAAGATCCTATCGCTGCCATAGCGGTCCACCAGAAGTGCCCGGTTTGCCTCGAGTTCCCGTTGTCGTGCGGTGGTGTCCTGCGCGCGGAAGCGTATGATTTCGTGAGCTGCGGCAGCGGTGTCTTGAATGACCCAGCTGGGAGAAAAGAGCTGTCCAGCATCGTCTCTCTCCCAAATCACGGGGTGGCAGCCCGTGAGGACACCGTCGGCCAATGCGTAATGAAAGCTCTCAGTGTCGCTGGGGGACAGGATGTGATCTATCTTCTGGTAGAAGACCGCAACATCATTGCCCCACCCATAGAAATGTACTTTGCCCTGCAGGACAGGATCTTGCTCTATCCTGCCGAACTCATGTGCGAAGCGCTCCATTTCCGAAGCACGGCTCGGATGAAGCATAAACGGCAGTTCATGCGGCTGCGGACCTTTTAGATGTAGATGGGCCTCATGCCCTTTGGCATGAAGGTCCAGTATAAGATCTAGGGCTCTATCAAGACGCTTGCTCATCGGGATCATGCCAACCATGCCGAGATGGATCGCGCTAGAAGGCGCTTTGGGCCTAAATAGGTATTCCTGATCGAGTAAGAAATTGGGGATAACAACCGTTTTTTCTTCAGGCCATCCGAACAGTTTGATTGCCTTTTGCCGCACCCATTCTGTTACGAAAACGAAATGGTTTACGTTTTCGTACCGGATTTGGGGGCCGAACTTGCGGGCCCGGTCTCGGACTTCTTGCGCATGCACCCGCACGATCAGGTTTTGGCCCGGGCGGATGTTCTGGGAATGCCAAGCCGCATTCGCCAAGCCCCATTCACAAAAAACTGTATCCGCGGTTTCAAGCAGTCGGCGGGAGCGTTGCTCATTTTTGGGCTCACCCCATTCCCAGTCATCGTAGCTGACCCGGTGCCCCTGTGTTTTCAGGCCGGAAAAATAGGCGTGGCAGAACTTTGGATCATGTGCCGCCAGGATGATGTTCCTGCGCGGGGATGGGGCTGGGTGCTCCAGGACGTGATCGAAGTGAGCGCTTTGTCCGGAAATCGCATGGCGGTCATATAGGGTTTGGCGCAGTTCCGGATCGATTGCAGGCGCTGTACGGGACAGAATAGCCCGGAAGTCATCCAGGTCCTTGGCATAGAACGGGTAGTCTTCTTCGAGGACGCCAGTGTTCACAGGGCTGGGGAAGGCAATACAGGGCAGGCCTGCAATCACATTCTCCACCAGCTTGCTGGACAATTCCAGAGTGTGGTTTTCGAAGTCGGCCGGGCGCCAGCACCATACGAAATCCATACGCCGCATTTCTTTGAGAACGTCCTGGCGCTCCATGGCTCCCAATTGCCGCGCCTGGATACGTTCCAGGAGAACCGCTGTCTCATGTCTGAACTTTTTGTTTTGCTCTGCAGTTCCGGCTCCGGACACCTTATCGCCGACCAGAGTGACTTCGATATCAAGACCTTCGGAGCGGAGCGTTTCCACCCAGCTGGCAAGTTGCCGAATGCCCCATTGCGGTGCGATTTTGCCGGCGTAACCAATGCGGATCGTCCGATCTTCGGTGACGGCGCGGGTGGCTTTGAAGAAGTTGTCCGGCACAGGGGGCGGCAGCGGAATAGACCGGAAGGGCACATCGGTAAACTCTCGCAATAGAGCTTCGATCTGAGGGGTCTGCACCAGCAATGCAGCGGACTGGCGGGCAATGACATCCACCGCATTCGCGGCCTCTGGTTTGGGCTGGATGCCTGCGGGAGTGTGTTCGTAAATGTCAGTCAGATAGGCATAAACCCGCTTATACAGTTGGCGGTCCGCCATCAGGGTTTGTGTTGCGGTCAGGCCGCGTACAAAGATTGCCGATAGCTCTGGGAGAAGATGATCAAGACCCCGGATCAGTGCTGCGCAGTCGGTTACCGACAGGATGTCCGTTTTCAAGGCCGTATTGCCCGGTGTGATAAACAGCACGTTCGGGTGTTTCAGCAGATCCCCAACGACTGCATCACGACGGATTGGTTGCTTGGAAACGATGATGACTTTCTGCGTTCGGGACAAGATCCTCGCCATCGAGGCCATCCATATCGCCGATCCATCGACCGTGTTCAGATCGATATCTGCATAAAGGAGCCGCCGTGTATTTCCAAAACCTCTGAAGGTAATCAGGTCTTGATATGGCGTCGCCATATCAACGTATTTTGTCTTTATATCCGAGCGTATTTTCCGGGCGTATTTCTTGAAGTCCTGATGTTCGGTTGTGGGCGAATTTCCGATGGCGGAAGAAAAAAGCGCCTCAAACCTCTGAACGCATAGATCGACCGCAGCCTCCTCATCCATTTTACCTGCCAAGGTGAGGCAGCTTTCAAGTTGAGAAACGGATGAGCTATGTGAGATCGCGGCGCGCAATAGCACATACGAAGATAAATGCCTTGAGGTGCCGTGCAGATGCCAGCCAGATGACAGCAGGCCATCCACGAAATCCGGTAGCGGAAGATCAATGTCTTTCATTGAGTGGCTCATATTGCTGTTCGGTGGCCGTCAGGGTGGATGAAATCATTCACCCTCTATCATGAGGAAGATGTAACGGCCTGTGCGACATTGGCGACGACTTTTTGCAGCAGGGCTTCGTCCAGACTTTCTCCCATGACCCTGATCAGGGGTTCGGTGCCGGATTTGCGGATCAGCAGGCGGCCGCTGCCATTCAGATCCGCTTTGCCGTGGCGGATTGCCTCCTGTACGGCGGTCTGCTCCAACGGGTCCTGTCCGGGCGTGTAGCGCACGTTCTGCAAAAGCTGTGGCACAGGGGTGAACTGGCGGGTGAGGTGACTGGCTTTCTCGCCGGTTTCTTTCAGAAGCGCCAGCACTTGCAAGCCTGCCAGCAACCCGTCGCCAGTTGTGGTGTTATCGGTGATCACGATATGCCCCGACTGCTCGCCGCCCATGTTAAAGCCGCCTTGACGCATTTCTTCCACCACATAGCGGTCTCCCACTGCGGTGCGGCGCAGCGTGATGCCTTGCTCTGCCAGATAGGTTTCAAGGCCAAGGTTCGACATTACCGTGGCCACAAGCGTGTTGTGTTTAAGCATGCCTTTGCGGGCCCAGGAGGTGGCAAGCAACGCCATGATCTGGTCTCCGTCCACCACCGTGCCGGTTTCATCCAGCATGATGATGCGATCGGCGTCCCCGTCCAGGCAGATTGCCAGATCCGCACCGGTTTCCAGCACGGTTTTGGCGGCCAGTTCAGGGGCGGTGGAGCCGCAACCCTTGTTGATATTGTAGCCGCTTGGCGTGATCCCGATTGGAATGACTTCGGCGCCAAGCTCCCAAAGCACCTCCGGTGCGGCCTTGTATGCGGCGCCATTGGCGCAGTCGACCACGATCTTCAGACCGTCAAAGCGTACCTGGCTTGGGATGGTGGTTTTGGCATATTCCACGTAGCGTGCAGCGGAATCGTTCAGACGGGTGACCTGGCCGATATGATCGCTGTCCGTGATCACGCTTTTGGCCTCTAGGATGGCCTCAATCTCCCGCTCTGCCTGGTCCGACAGCTTGAACCCGTCAGGGCCGAAGAATTTGATACCGTTGTCATGATGCGGGTTATGGCTGGCCGAAATCATCACTCCCAGATCTGCGCGCATTGAGCGGGTCAGCAGGCCCACGGCCGGAGTGGGCAGGGGCCCCAGGGCAAAAACGTCCATGCCAGCGGCCGTGAAACCGGCGGTGAGTGCGTTTTCCAGCATATAGCAGGAGCGTCGAGTGTCCTTGCCGATGACCACGCGCCGGGTTTTCGAGGTGGCGTTGAAGTACTGCCCGACGGCGGCTGCAAGATCGACCATGAAGGGGGCCGTCATCACACCTGTATTGGCCCGTCCGCGGATCCCGTCTGTTCCAAAGTATTTGCGTGTCATTCTCGGGTTCTCCAGTCATTACCGCATTGGGAAACAGGCGATGTCCTATGCTTCCCAATGCTACTACCGGCTGTGCAGTTTACGTGCAATCGACTTGCCTGTTTTTTAACTCATTTGCCTGCACGGTTTGCCGGTTGTAATTGAAAGCAGAGTTGCTAGAACGCGAAGTGCATGCAGTGCATCGAAGCGAGGGTACGTCTTGAAAGTTCTCATGGTGTTTGGTACCCGCCCTGAGGCCATCAAGATGGCGCCGGTGGTAAAGCAGCTGCAAGCCACGCAGGGTCTTGAGGTCGATGTCTGCGTGACCGCTCAACATCGTGAGATGCTGGATCAGGTTTTACAGCTTTTCGATATCACGCCGCGGTTTGATCTGAATGTGATGAAGCCCGGCCAAGATCTGACCGATATCACCTCGTGGATCATCCAGGCCCTGCGGGACGTGTTGAAAGATCATCGCTATGATCGGCTTCTGGTGCATGGGGATACCACAACGACAATGGCAGCTGCCATGGCTGCATTTTATGCTCAGGTGCCAGTTGGGCATGTTGAAGCCGGTCTGCGCACGGGGAATATCTATGCGCCTTGGCCGGAGGAAATGAACCGCATGTTGGTGGGGCGGATCGCCGATCTGCATTTTGCTCCGACCGAGACGGCCCGGCAGAACCTTCTTGCGGAAAATGTCTCCGATGACCGTATCGTTGTTACCGGCAATACGGTGATCGATGCGCTGCAACAGGTAGTTGCGCAGTTCGAGATTGATCCGGCGCTGAATGCGCAGATGCAGGCGCGTTTCCCTTTCATCGAGGGTGGTCAGCGCATGATCCTAGTGACCGGTCATCGACGTGAAAGCTTTGGTCAGGGTTTTGAGAACATCTGCCATGCATTGCGGGCGATCAGCGAAGAGGGCGATGTGCAGGTGGTCTATCCCGTGCATCTCAATCCGAATGTCCAAGAGCCGGTCAGGCGGATCCTTGGGGGTGCGGCGAATGTACATTTGATCGAGCCGCAGGATTATCTGCCATTCGTGTGGTTGATGCAGCGTTCCTATTTCTTGATCACCGACTCTGGCGGTGTGCAGGAAGAGGCTCCAAGCCTTGGCAAGCCGGTTCTGGTCATGCGCGAGACGACCGAACGCCCCGAAGCTGTAGAAGCGGGTACCGTGCGGCTTGTGGGAACCGATGCCGACAAGATCCGCAATGAGGCTCTGAAATTGCTGAGTGATACAGAAGCCTATGAGAGCATGGCGCGGGCCTTGAACCCTTACGGGGATGGCAAGGCCTCGGAACGTATCGCTGCAACTTTTCTGAGCGTCTGACCTACCCTTCTAATCTGACAGATAGAGAGAAAAATGTTCGACCGTATTTCAATGATTGGTCTCGGCTATATCGGCCTGCCGACTGCCGCTCTGTTTGCCGCCCGTGGGATTGAGGTAATCGGAGTGGATGTTTCTTCCAAAGTGGTTGAGACGATCAATGCTGGCAAGATCCACATTGTTGAGCCTGAATTGGACGGGATCGTGCACAAGGCGGTGAGCGACGGCAAGCTGCGCGCCACGCTTCAACCTGAACCGGCCGAGGCATTCATGATTGCGGTGCCAACCCCTTTCAAAGACTGCTACGAGCCAGATTTAAGCTATATCCAATCGGCCGCGACGATGATCGCCCCTGTTCTAAAGGCGGGTGATCTGGTGGTTCTGGAAAGCACATCCCCCATCGGTGCGACCGAGCAGATGGCAGTGTGGCTGGCACAGGCGCGCCCGGATCTCAGCTTCCCGCAAACCGCGGGTGAGGGGGCCGATGTACAGGTGGCTCATTGCCCCGAGCGGGTTTTGCCGGGGCATGTGGTACGCGAACTGGTGGAAAATGATCGTATCATCGGGGGCATGACTGCCCGGGCGAGCGAGATGGCCACCGCGCTTTACAAAAAGGTCGTGCAGGGGGACTGCATCGTGACCGATGCCAAGACCGCCGAAATGTGCAAGCTGACCGAGAACAGCTCTCGCGATGTACAGATTGCCTTTGCCAACGAGTTGTCGGTGATTTGTGATAAGTTTGGCATCGATGTCTGGGAGCTGATCTGTCTGGCCAATCGTCATCCCCGGGTCAATATCCTGCAGCCTGGCGCTGGCGTTGGCGGTCACTGCATTGCAGTGGACCCCTGGTTCATCGTCGCTTCGGCGCCAGAAGAGGCCAAGCTGATCCGCGCTGCCCGTGATGGGAATGACACCAAACCTAAATGGGTGCTGCAAAAGGTGCGCGAGGCGGTGATGGAAGTGCTATCCGCTGATCCGTCGCGATCGATGTCTGACGTTAAGGTGGCCTGCTTGGGTCTGGCCTTCAAACCGAATATCGATGACCTGCGCGAAAGCCCGGCGTTGGGGATCACTTTGGAGCTCAGCAAGCTGGGGTTTCAGGTCTTGGCGGTGGAGCCGCATATCGATGGGCTCCCCACCAAGTTGGAAGGAAGTACCATTGTGCTTTCGGAGTTGGACGAGGCATTGGCTGTGGCCGATGTGGCTTGCGTTCTGGTCAAACACTCTGCCTTTGAAACGCTCAGGGATAAATTGCCTGAGGGCCTGAAAGTGATCGACGTGGTCGGGTTGTGAGGTTGCGTGGTCCGGCGGCAGGTCGGGGCTAAGGGAGCGGGTTGCGGTTATTGTGCGTGTTGGGTTGAATGGGCTTTCCGTCCTTGTTCCTTTAATGGTGCTAACTCATAAAGAAGACGTATTTCCTTGATGACTGAGAATGTAGGACTGGTGATGGAACTTTCTGATCAAACTGAACTGTCTGATCTGCGCAAGCAACTTTCGGCGCAGGAAAAGGTCTTAGAGGAGCGCTATGCGGATATTGCGATTCTTGGCCAGGAAATCGCAGCAAGATCTCAAAAAATCACAGATTTGGAGGATCAGCTCAAGGCGGTGCAGCAGGAGCGTGATCGTTTCGCGGAACGTGTCAATGCACTGGAGCATAGCATGTCTTGGAAAGTGACGGCACCGTTGCGTAAGTTGTCTCTCGCTCTTCGGAGATCCTGAGCCTGCATCAATTTTCATATCTAACTATTCAACATGGTTGCACCAAACGGTTCAGCCTGTCGTTCATGATGTCTGCAATACGGCTCCAGGAATACTGGAGTTGTGCGCGCTGACGGGCTTTGTGCCCCAACTGCGCGCGCAACTCCGCATTCGTGAGCAGTACTGTCAGTTGGCGCTGTAGATCCTCGCGATCCCCCTTGGCAAAGACCAGTCCGCTTTCGCCATCTTTCAGCAGACCTTGCATGCCCCCGACCGACGACAGGACAATGGCTTTGCCGGCGGCCATCGCCTCTACCGGTTTCAGCGGCGCAACCGTTTCGGTGACCGGAAGCGGACGGCGGGGAAACACGCAGATATCGAACACTTCCAGCCAGTGCGCGACCTGCTCTGGAGGCACCCGTCCTGGCATGACGCACCAGTCCCCCAGCCCCAGTTCAACCGCTTGGCGGCGCAGGGTCTGGCTCACTGGGGTCCCACGCACTCCGGTGCCCTTTTCATCGCCGACTAGCACGAGCCGGAAGCGATGGCCTGCGGTCTTCAACCTGGCAGCCACAGCGATCAGATCCTCCAAGCCCTCATAGGCTGGGAAGCTGCCTGCATAGCCGATGACCGGCACGCCTTCCGGTAAATTCAGGTCCGCTGCCAGCCTTTTGCCATGGCCTGTCGGGGCAAAATGGGCCGGGTCGCAGCCATTGGGCAAAAAGGTAACCCCCTCTGCGGCCAGCCCGCGGGACATCAGTGTCTGGCGCATTGGCTGCGACAGGGTAAAGACGTGGTCGGCCTGCAGCGCAACCTGGGTTTCCAGCCAGCGTTCATAGCGGTACTGCGGCGTGCCGAGAAACTCCGGTTCCCGGGCTGTGCGGCTCAACTCCCAAAAGCCGCGCATTTCATATGCCATGGGCAGGTCAAGACGCCGGGCTGCGATTTGTGCGGGCAAGGCGCAGGCATGGTTCGAGGCCGCCATTACCACTTCGGGGCGCAGATCCAGAAATCGCAGTGTGAGCATATCAGCGCTTTCGCGGACATAGGTCGGGTAATTCTGCCAATTCCCGAATTGCGGTTCGGGGGTGCGCAGGTAGGATAAGCTTGAAACCTCCTCCTCAAAGGATCCGGCGTGGACCAAATCGGTCAACAGCACCGTCGGGTCCTCATCCCAGGGGAAACCGGGGCGGGTCAAGCACTGTAGATCCGCGCCGTCATTGTGCAGTGCCGAGGCCAGGTGCTGCGAACGCAAGGCATAGCCTGTCGAGATCCAGGGCAGGCTACTATACAGAACATAAGCGACACGCCCAGGCACTGGCGCCCAGTCCTTGGGGCGCGCGGGCTGTGGCAGCCGACTCAGAGCAAACATATGCTCTGCGCGCTGCTGCAACCTCGATTGGGCCGGACCATCCGGCAACTGCGCAAGCGCTACCGCAGCGCACTCGGGTTCCGCGAGATCCAGCGCCGCTGCTGCCAGCGCAAGTTTGTCGCTCTCACCATTGGCCTCCGCAAGCGCTCGACGCAGCAATCCCCTAGGCTCATATTCAGGCTGCCGCATTGCTAGTATCCGCCCAGCTGCCATATAGCCCTGCGTCAGGCCTTTATCATGTTGCATTGTTCTCTCATTTGACGGTGCCGATATATTAGCTCACCTTCTTTACGTTCTCTTTTCCCAATGGACAAACCAAAGCGGACACGGCACTACAAGCACCCAATGAATCAATATTTTGGGGTGCCTCTCATGATTGATAATATTGCTGCTGGACCAGCGGAAAATCTGAACTATTCTCTTGCAATATGGCGGGACGGACAAACCAGCGGCAATCTTTCCGAACAGACTGAAATCCAACCAGGCATTGCCCTGCATCCGGATCCTGAACTCAAGCTGCAAGGCCACTGGTCTTCTCCTGCCGGGAGATTACTAGAATTGGATGTTTCCACCAGCGGCGAGGGGAACTGGTTCGGACTGCATATGGAGCTTGGCGGCATCGATCTGTCTCATGCTGGCATTATAGGCATCGCCTGTCGCAGTGCCGCGCCGACGATTGAGGTGGTCCGCGTATGCATCCGCTCGGGTCGCAGCGAAGGAGGCTTTGACGATTGTTTTTTCACAAAGCGTATTTTGGCACATCCGGAGGCCTCCAGCCATCTTGACGCCTTGCCGATCGGCCAGCAGCTGGACCTGCCGCCCCAAGCCCCCTGGCGTGAACTGATCCTGTTTCTGCCCCTGCACAGTTTCCGCTTGCACCTACACGATCTGCGTCTCTTCATCGTATGACTTTAACCGTCATAATCCCTGTACATAATGATGAAATTCACCTGCACCGCTTGCTCAGGCATATGCGGCAATTGAATTTCGCTAGCCATGTAATCATCTGCGACGATGGTTCAGAACCTGCGGTTGCTTTTGATCCGTTGCCGACCGCAGTAGGCCTGCCCCCGGAACAGATCACACTGTTACGTCAGGAAATCCCGGGCGGTGCGGGCGCGGCTCGCAATCTTGCGCTTCAACATGTGGCAACGGATCATGTGATGTTTCTAGACGCGGACGATCTGCCGCTACGAGAGTTGCCGGACCTGCTGCGAGACCTAGTAGGCAAAACATTTGATTTCTGCATCTTTCAGCATCACGATAGCCGCCGCAGCACAGAGGGCAAATGGGGGCAAATGCCTTCAGATCAGCACCTATGGCACGCGGCTGCCGCGGATGTGGGATCTTTGTCAGTGGTCTCCTCCACTGCGGCGCTCAACTTGTGCCAGACTGCCAATTACCCGTGGAACAAAATCTATCGTACTGATTTTTTACGTGAGCATGATATCCAGTGCACCGAAATCATGGTTCACAATGATATCGAGTTGCATTGGCGCAGTTTTCTCAATGCAAGAACCATATTGGCAAGCGACCGGGTCGGAGTGGTTCACTACGTTGCCTCCGATCAAAACCGACTGACCAATCGCAACGGCCCCGAGCGCCTCCAAGTTTTCACGGCACTGTCTCGTGTATCTGCCAAAATCCAGTCTTCGGAAAAGCACCGTCCTTTTGCCATTCCCTATTATCGTTTTGCAACTGGCCTTCTACATTGGATTAACGGCTCTATCCGAACTGACCTGCAGCCCGAATTTGCGCGCCAGACCCGAGATTTCATTCAGGCTGAAGTACCGACGGACATCCAGGCTATGATGACCAAGGATCAAGACACCCCTCTTGAACCTTCAGTTGGTGATCTTTCGGTACGCTCGATGGTTAGTCCCGTAATCCTAGAAAAACGGCCTGAACAGCAAGTCTGGCTACATGTTGGCCTGCCTAAATGCGGATCGACGACTCTTCAGCAGCATATGTCGAAATCTGCAGAACTGCACCAAACGCAGGGGGTCTGTTATCCACAAAGCTGGCGTGCTCCGGACGGCTACCGCAACCACCTGCCGCTGGCCAAATTGGCACCGGAATCTTTGCCGCAGGCCCTAGACGAGATTATCTCTGAAGCGCTCAACCGGCAGTGCAGCCGCATCGTGCTGTCATGCGAACATTGGACCAACGCCTTTTCCAGCAGCAACCTGCTCCGACTTCACGCAACCTTGCGCGCTCAGTTCCCTGATTGGCAGGTCCGGGTTGTGGCTTATTTCCGCAACCCATATGATTTTGTGGAATCCTCTTATGCGCAATATGTCCGGGCCGGGCTGTTTCAAATCTCCCGCCGCCGCTTCTATGCTGATGGTGCGCCTTCGATCGAGAAATTTCTTGCCTGTTTTGAAGATAGCTGGGGCTTCCCACTCTATTCCAATTTGCAGTTTGCCCGCCTTCTGACGGAGCATTTCACCTCCGAAGAACTTCTGTTGCGTTCAATTAGCCCACAGGATCTTGCGGAGCCGGATATGCTTGCCGATTTCTGCCGCCTTCTGGAGCTGCCCGCCCCAGAGACTACGCAACGGAGCAACCAGCGTGTTAGTATTCGCAAGCTTGCTGAGCTGGAATATGTGCAGACGCTCACGGATCTGGAGGGTTTTGCTCGCCTGCGTCCAAAGTTGCTACAAACGAATGTCACGGGTTCTGCAGATCTCGATATCCTCCGCAGCTCCACGTTGCATATCGACCTTGAAACCGCAGAGGCGATCACGCAGCAAATTGAGAAAGAGCGGGCAGAGCTGCGGAAGATATTTTCGACAGGCATCAAGGGCTTGTGCGAGATCCGCAGTACGACATCCCCGTCAGGCTGGGTTCGCAGCGATCCTCTCAGTGAAAACGACCGGATTGCACTACGGGCATTCGTAAATTCCCAGATGTGCTCAAAAAGTAAAAAGCCGACTGTGGACCTCTAAAAGGCAGTTTGATGCATATGTATCACGGGGGCTTTGACAGGCTATATGAACTGCACCGGGTTTTCCGGAGGCGGATTGATCTAAGTTATGCGGCCATGTCTGATCTTTCCAGAGCCGCGTATAAGTGAAGTGGTCCCACCTTTTCGGATAGTTTTGCAGCTTTGCTAAGGTGTATCGGGTTTAGGTTTCATGCTGCTTATTGCTCTTCCAAGCCCGCCCAATATGCGTCACCGGGCGGAATGCCTGAACGCACACTGGTTCATGAGCCTTGCAGATGCCCGCGAAAAGCTGGAGGATTGGCGTCGGCACTACAATGAGGATAGACTCCACAGCGCAATCGGATACAACGTCCCGATTGCCATGCATTATCCCGATGGCGTCACCAGCCCGTCATCGTGACAGAGCCGGAAAAATCCAGCTTCTGGCGGTCCAAGGTTGGGGCTCAGAGCACAAACCTGCAGACTCTCGTTATGAACGAGGGGCCAGTGGGGGGCAGGTCACATCCTACTCAAGAGTTGGAGCATCCGGCAAACCCGGTGCGGTTCAGTAAGCGGTGTGTAGTGGGCCTGACCTGAGCCCGCATGAACGATTGTGCCATATAAGCTCTTATGAAGAATTGCGCTTGCAGTGCTACAGTATGGGCCGTACCTCCTCTATTAAGACGATAAGGTGCGAAGACGAGGAAAAGCATGAAAAAGGCGCTGATCACCGGGGTGACGGGGCAGGATGGCTCCTATCTGGCGGAGTTTTTGCTGGAGAAGGGCTATGAGGTGCATGGGATCAAACGCCGTGCCTCCTCCTTCAACACGCAGCGGGTGGATCATATCTTCGAGGATCCCCATACCGACAATGCCCGTTTCAAGCTGCATTACGGCGATCTCACCGACAGTTCCAACCTGACGCGGATCCTGTCCGAGGTGCAGCCTGACGAGGTCTATAACCTTGGCGCGCAGAGCCATGTGGCGGTCTCCTTCGAGGCGCCGGAATATACCGCCGATGTGGATGCCATGGGCACTCTGCGCCTCTTAGAGGCGATCCGCTTCCTGGGGCTGGAAAAGAAGACCCGATTTTATCAGGCCTCGACCTCGGAACTCTATGGTCTGGTGCAGGAGGTGCCGCAGACCGAGACCACGCCCTTCCACCCGCGTTCTCCTTACGCGGTGGCCAAGATGTACGCCTATTGGATCACGGTGAACTACCGCGAGGCCTATGACATCTACGCTTGCAACGGCATCCTGTTCAATCACGAGAGCCCGCGCCGCGGCGAGACCTTTGTCACCCGCAAGATCACCCGCGGTCTGGCCAATATCGCGCAAGGTCTGGAAGACTGCCTTTACATGGGCAATATCGATGCGCTGCGCGACTGGGGCCACGCCAAGGACTACGTGCGCATGCAGTGGATGATGCTGCAGCAGGACGCGCCGGAAGATTTCGTCATTGCCACCGGCGTGCAGTATTCGGTGCGCCAGTTCATCACCTGGAGCGCCGCCGAGCTGGGCCTCACCCTGGAGTTCACCGGGGAAGGCACCGATGAGGTTGCCACCGTGGCAGCCATCGAAGGCGACAAGGCCCCGGCGCTGAAGGTGGGCGATGTCATCCTGCGCATCGATCCGCGTTATTTCCGCCCCGCCGAGGTGGAGACCCTGCTGGGCGATCCGGCCAAGGCCAAGGCGAAACTGGGCTGGACGCCGGAGATCACCGTGCAGGAAATGTGCGCCGAAATGGTCCGTGAGGATCTGAAGGTGGCGCAGCGCTCCCGCGTGCTGATGGAGCACGGCTATGACACGCCGGTGGCGCGCGAGGACTGAGGGGATGAGTGCAAAACCACGTCTGTTCCTCACCGGCGGCGGCGGCATGGTGGGGCGCAATGTTCTGGATCACGCGGCAGCGGCCGGTTGGGAGATCCTGGCGCCGCGCAGCCGCGAGTTGGACCTGACGGATGCGGCTGCCGTGGCCACCTATCTGGAGGCGCATAAACCCGATCTGGTGATCCATGCGGCGGGCCGGGTCGGCGGCATTCAGGCCAATATGGCCAATCCGGTGGCCTTTCTCGATGAAAACCTCGCCATGGGGCGCAATGTCATCATGGGGGCGCGGGCCGCGGGTGTTTCCCGGCTGATCAACCTGGCCTCTACCTGCATGTATCCGTGCGAAGGGGAAAACCCGTTGCGCGAGGAAAGCATCCTCACCGGCGCGCTGGAGCCCACCAACGAAGGCTATGCCCTGGCCAAGATCATGGCCATGCGCCTGTGCGATTACATCCGTCAGGAGGACCCTGGCGCGCTCTACAAGACGCTGATCCCCTGCAACCTTTATGGCGCCTACGACAAGTTTGACCCGAAACATTCGCATCTGCTGCCGGCCATCATCCACAAGGTGCATCAGGCCATGAAGACCGGCGAGGCCGCGGTGGAGATCTGGGGCGATGGCACCGCGCGTCGCGAATTCATGTTCGCCGCCGATCTGGCTGATGCCATCTGGAAGGCGGCAGAGGATCTTGAGACGCTGCCCGGCGCCATGAATGTCGGCCTGGGTCACGATCATTCGATCAACGATTATTACGCCACCGTGGCCGAGGTGATCGGCTGGCAGGGCTCCTTCACCCATGATCTGAGCAAGCCCGTGGGCATGAAGCAGAAGCTCTGCTCGACCGAGCGCCAGACCGCCTGGGGCTGGCAGGCGCCGACCTCCTTGCGCGACGGGATCGCGCAGACCTATCGCTATTATCTGGAAAGCGGACACGCATGACCTTCACATACCCTCTTGCCACCTCCTCCTGGGATCAGGCGGAACAGGATGCGCTGCAGCGCGTGATCGCTTCGGACATGTTCTCGATGGGCCCCGAGGTGCGCGCCTATGAAGAGCAGTTTGCCGCCCAGTTCGGCAGCAAGTTCGCCGTCATGGTCAACTCCGGCTCCTCGGCGAACCTGTTGATGACTGCGGCGCTCTGTTTCACCAAGAACCCGGATCTGAAGCTGGAACGCGGCGATGAGATCATCGTCCCGGCGGTCAGCTGGTCCACCACCTATTACCCCCTGGGCCAATACGGTCTCAGGATGAAATTCGTCGATATCGACCGCGAGACGCTGAACTACGATCTGGCGGCGCTGGAGGCGGCCATTACGGACAAGACCCGCGCCATCATGGTGGTGAACCTTCTGGGCAACCCCAATGATTTCGACGCCATCCAGGCGCTGATCGGAGATCGCAAGATCGTCATGATCGAGGACAATTGCGAATCCATGGGCGCCACCTATGGCGGCAAGGAAGCCGGCACCTTCGGCGTCATGGGCACCTATTCTTCGTTCTTCTCGCACCATATCTCAACCATGGAAGGCGGTATGGTGGTTACCGATGACGAGGAACTCTACCACGTCATGCTGAGCTTGCGCGCCCATGGCTGGACCCGCAACCTGCCGAAATTCAACCATGTCACCGGTGAGAAGTCGGATGATCCTTTCGAGGAAAGCTTCCGCTTCGTGCTGCCGGGCTACAACCTGCGCCCGCTGGAGATGTCCGGCGCGCTGGGGCAGGAGCAGCTGAAGAAACTGCCGGGCCTGATCGAAGGGCGCCGCGCCAACGGGGCGCTGGTGCAGGAAAAACTCGCCGATCATCCCAAGTTCATGATTCAGCGCGAGATCGGCAAATCGAGCTGGTTCGGTTTCTCGCTGGTGATCCGCGAAGAGGCGGGGCTGACACGCGCCGATCTGGTGAAACAGCTGGCGGCCGCCGGGTTCGAATGCCGCCCCATCGTGGCCGGCAATTTCGCCAAGAACGAGGTGATGAAATATTTCGACTATGACATTCACGGTGCGCTGACGAATGCCGATTACATTGATGCAAACGGGCTGTTTGTCGGCAATCATCACTACCCTCTCCCCGAGGCGGTAGCGGCCCTGGCGGCGCTCTGATCCGCGGCGGCAGGCGCCCGGCAGGCAGGACAGCATAAAGGAACAGGCGATGAGCGCATCTTCAACGATCACTCCCATCTTGTTGTGCGGTGGCTCCGGCACCCGGCTCTGGCCCCTGTCCCGCAAAAGCTACCCCAAGCAATTCGTGCCACTGGTGGGTGAGGAAACCCTGTTTCAGGCCTCGGCCAAGCGGCTGTCGGGGACAGGGTATGCGGCGCCCATGGTGCTGACCAACTCCGATTTCCGCTTCATAGTTACCGAGCAACTTGCAGGTATCGGCATCGACCCCGGCGCCGTGCTGATCGAACCGGCGGGGCGCAATACCGCGCCCGCGGTGCTGGCGGCGGCGCTTTACCTGGAACAGAGCGACCCGGAGGGGCTGATGCTGGTGGCGCCTTCGGATCACGTGGTGCCCGATGCGCCCGCTTTCCGCACCGCGGTTGCGGCCGGGCAGGCCGCCGCCGAGGCCGGTCAGATCGTCACCTTCGGCATCAAGCCCACCCATGCTGAAACCGGCTATGGCTATCTGGAACTGGATGGGGGCCCGGGCGACTTCACCCCCCGCGCCATCGGCCTGAAACGCTTCGTGGAAAAACCCGATGCCGCCCGCGCCGAAGAGATGCTCGCCTCGGGGCAGTTCCTGTGGAATGCCGGGATCTTCCTGTTTTCGGTGAAAACCATTCTTGCCGCCTTCCGCGCCCATGCGCCGGATCTGCTGGCGCCGGTCACGGCATCGATTGCACAAGGGGCGCCGGACCTCGGATTCTTCCGGCTCGATCCTGCCGCCTGGGACGGTTGCCCGGATATCTCGATCGACTATGCGGTGATGGAAAAGGCCGACAATCTGACCGTGGTGCCCTTTGCCGCCGGCTGGTCGGACCTGGGCGGCTGGGATGCGGTCTGGCGCGAAAGCGCCCCGGATGACCGGGGGGTTGTCACCACGGGGGCGGCCACTGCGATCGATTGCGACAACAGCCTCATTCGCTCCGAGGACGAAGGGCTTGAGGTGGTGGGGATCGGCCTTCGGGACGTGATCACCGTGGCGATGCCCGATGCGGTGCTGGTGGCCGATGCCTCCCGCGCGCAGGACGTGAAGCTGGCGGTGGCGGCGCTGAAGGAAAAATCCGCCAAACAGGCCACCGAATTCCCGATGGATCACCGCCCCTGGGGCTGGTTCGAAAGCCTGGCGGTGGGCGAGCGGTTCCAGGTAAAGCGCATCCATGTGCATCCCGGCGCGGCGCTGTCATTGCAAAGCCACCACCACAGATCGGAACATTGGATCGTGGTCGAAGGCACCGCCAAGGTCACCGTCGATGATGAGGTGCGCCTCGTGACCGAAAACCAGTCGGTCTATATTCCGCTTGGCTCGGTTCACCGGATGGAGAACCCCGGCAAGGTGCCGATGGTGCTGATCGAAGTGCAGACCGGCAGCTACCTCGGCGAAGATGACATCATCCGCTACGAGGATGTCTATGCCCGCGGCCAGGGCGCAAAAGGGTAGGAGCCACGGGGTAAGGTGCCAAGGCGGAGGGCGGCTCAGCGCAGCAACCATTCCTCTACGCTGTCTGACACCTGCCGCAGCCTGATCCAGCGCGCATCCGTGGGCTGGCCCCGGCGCAGGCGCAGCTTGCCAATGAGACCCACCATGGCCCATTCGGCCCGCTCCGCGCGCGGCACATAAGCGCGGGTGGGGTCATAGGCGGGGTTCAGACGGCGGCTCTGCTGGCCATCCGCGTCTTCCTCCCACAGGGGGCTGCCCAGATCGTCGCGCAGGTATTTGCCGCGCCAGCCGCCGGTATCGCCGCCGCCCAGCACGGAAGGTGTGACAGAGACCACGCCGATGGGAGCCTCGCCTGCCGCGGCCGGGCGGATCTTGCCGCCGTCCAGCGCCACTGCCACCCCGCGCCGGTCCGCGCCCGAAGGATTGCCATCGGCCCATTCGAAATATTCCGCGTAATCGGCGCCGCCGCCGATAAGGGCGCCATCGGCCAGAACATCGCCGTCGCCGGTGATGCGCAGCGCCTCGGTCCAGCTGCTGCCGTCGCTTGAGACCTTGATCGAGAAATCGTCATCGCCCAGAAGGCCCATCTCGGCCCGTCCGCTCCAGCCCGACTGGAACAGCAGCGCACCGGTGTCGGGGGCGGCGGCCTTGTTGATCTTCAGCTGGTGTCCGGCACCGTCGTGGGTCAGCAGCGTGGCCGGGGCGGCAACTGCCAGACGGTTGCTGGCATCGGCGCTGGCGTTGAGGCCCAGATGCGGCGGCTGGCGCCAGGCGCTGCCATCCCAATGGCGCAGTTCTTCCTCGGCCAGACCCCAGGCGCGCCAGCCGGGCTGCGGCGCCAGGAACAGCCAGCCTTCACCCTGCCAGATGGCCAGACGGCCTGCTTGCCCAGCCCAGGCGCCGGTTGGCGTGGCCCCAAGCGCCCAGGTATCGCCCGGCGCGGGGTCGGCAGGCGGGGTCTCGGCGTCAAAGGCGGCGACGCGCATCTGCACCAGCGCATCCAGCATCTGCAGCGCCTCGTTATGGGTCACGTGTTTCTGCGCCTGTGACGGCATCAGATAGGGCAGGGACAGGATCGGGGAGGTCTGTTCTGGCATGTGCTGGGCGGCTCCGGAGGCGAAAAGGGCGGAACACAGCCTGCCCCGGCGAGGGTCAAGGCGAGGCTAACCGGGCGGGCGCGGTTCCGGCAACGCGGGCTAGTCCTGCCCAACTCCGATGATTGTCTTCAATATGTAAACAATATTCCCCTTTTCGCCCCATTCCCGGTCCCAGTGTGGACACGGGGGGTGCCGATCTTCGCCACCGTGATGAGTGCGGTCAGGTCGGAGATGCAGACTGATGGATATTGTGTTTGCGCAGCATTTCGAGACGGGAAACCCTCTGTTCGATCAGGATCTTCGCGATCTTGCGGTGCAGGAGACGGAGAGTGGATCGGTGCTTTATGCGGTGAATGGCCGGGGCGGCGGCATGACCCTGTTCCGGCTGGAGGGTTCCGGCGCCGCGCGCCCCGTCGGGGCAGAGGACAGCCGCTTGCACGGGCGGGTAACGGCCGAAACCGGAGAGGTGCTGCTGGCGCAGATCGGTGATGAGACCCGGCTGCTGCTGCAGGAAACGGGGCAAAGTGATCTGCTGTTTCACCGCCTTGGGGTCGGAGGTCAGGGCGCTAGCAGCCTTGGCGATCAGCAGCAGCAGGATCTGCCCGGCGCCGCGGCGGGTGGCCTCGGGGCGCTGGCGGCGCTGACGCTGGCGAATGGCGATACTGTAATCTACGGCATCACCGGGTCCGGCGGGCGCCTGTCAGGCTGGCGGCTGGACGCAGAGGGCCGGATGCAGGGCGCGGTTGTCACGGCCGGGGGGGATGCTGCCGATCTGCATCCGGAGACGGTGGCGCTGGCCCTCGGCGGTCCGGCCGGGGCACCGCTGTTGTTTCTGGCCGAAGGCGGCACCTTTCAGGGGCTGCGCAGCTACCGGGTCGATCCGGGCTCCGGCGCGCTGACCCCAGCGGGCAGTTTCGGCGTCGAGGACGGCCTGCCGGTGGGCGGCGCCAGCGCGGTCGCAAGCTTTGAGGCGCATGGCCGGACCTGGGCCTTGCTGGGGGCGGGCGGCAGCGGCTCGCTCAGCCTGATGTCGGTGGCGCGCAACGGCGCGCTGTCGCTGTCCGATCAGCTGAACGACACCGCCACCACCCGGTTCGGCGGGCTGTCGGCGCTGGAGGTGGTGACATTGGCGGATGGCACCGTGCTGGTGCTGGCAGCGGGCAGCGATGACGGGATCAGCCTGCTGCGGATGCTGCCTTCGGGGCAGTTGCTGCATCTGACCAGCCTGGCCCACGACAGCGGCTTGGGGCTGGAGAATGTGACGGCGCTGGAAACCCTGGTGACGGGCGAGACGCTGCAGGTCTTTGCGGCTTCGGGGGCGGCGGGCGGTATCAGCCGCTTTACCCTCGATCTGTCGGATCTGGGGCAGGTGATCACCGCCAGAACAGGGCAGACCACGGTCGCAGGAGGTGCGGGCGATGATGTGCTTCGGGCGCAAGGGACCGGCAGCACCCTGCGGGGCGGCGATGGCGCCGATGTCTTCCTGCCGGAGGTGGTATCCGGCTGGGTGCAGATCGAGGACTTCACCCCGGGTGAGGATGTGCTGGATCTGTCCCTGCTGACGGGGCTGCGCAGCATGGCGCAGCTGCAGGTCACAGAGCTGCGCGACGGGATCCGCCTGAAATTCGGCGACACGGTGGTGGTGGTGCAAAGCGCCGATGGCGGCGCGCTGGACCTTGCCGATCTGTGGCCGGGCGGGCATTTCAGCCACCCCGACCGGGTGGCCCTGGGGGTGACGCTGGCGGATGGCATTCAATACGGCGGTGGCGGCAATGATCAGCTGGGCGGCGGCAGTGGTGATGATACGGTGCAGGGTCTGGGCGGTGATGATCTGCTGCTGGGGCGCAGTGGCGATGACTGGCTGATGGGTGGCGATGGCGCCGATGTGCTGAAGGGCCATGGCGGCACCGACCACCTGGAGGGAGAGCGGGGCAACGACCGGCTGATGGGCGGGGCGGGTGATGATCAGCTTTATGGCGGCAGCGGCGCCGATGTGCTGAAGGGGCAGAAGGGCAATGACCGCCTGTTTGGCGCGCAGGAGGATGATGTTCTGAAAGCGGGTGGCGGCAATGATCAGCTACACGGTGGCGATGGCGCGGATACGCTGAAGGGCGGCGGCGGCAGCGACGGGCTCTGGGGCGATGACGGGAGTGACAGGCTGTTCGGTCAGGGCGGACGTGACCGGCTTTTTGGCGGGGACGGCGGGGATCGCCTGTCCGGCGGCGGCGGCAAGGATGTCCTGATGGGCGGGGCGGGCGATGATCAGCTCGACGGCGGCAAGGGCCGTGACCGGCTGGAAGGCGGCGCCGGGGCGGATGTCTTCGTCTTTGCCCGCAACCACGGGGGGGACCGGATCCGGGATTTCACCCCGGGGGAGGATCTGA
Organism: Pseudophaeobacter sp. 1A16562; assembly: GCF_041008785.1. Taxonomy (NCBI): domain Bacteria; kingdom Pseudomonadati; phylum Pseudomonadota; class Alphaproteobacteria; order Rhodobacterales; family Roseobacteraceae; genus Pseudophaeobacter; species Pseudophaeobacter sp. 1A16562. The sequence goes on from NZ_JAXGFT010000018.1 coordinate 20,779, forward strand.
TTGACCTGTCAGATCTGCCGGGACGCGGTTTCGGCTTTGACGATCTGGAGATCAGCCGCCGCCCGGCGGGCACATGGATCGACACCGGAGCGGGGCATCTGCTGCTGGAGGACCTGCGCCCGGGCCAGATCGATGCAGATGATTTTCTGTTCTGACGGGATCAGAATAAAAAGTCCTCGGCGCCAAGATCGCCGATTTCCTGGTGCCGCAGGGTCAGAAGATCGCCGTCTTCATCCTCGATCACCACATGGCCGTTGCGGCTGCGCATGTGGCTGTCGCTGAGGTCCTGAAAATCTTCGATGCCAGTGGCATAGGTCAGATTGATCCTGTCCTCGCCGACGGTGAAATCCCGGATCCGGTCGCTGCCGCCGGAGAAAACAAAGACATCAGCGCCCTTGCCGCCGACCAGAAGGTCGCGCCCGGTGCCACCGTCCAGCTGATCGTTGCCGCTGCGGCCCAAAAGCCGGTCACGTCCGCCCTGACCCAGCAGGCTGTTATCCGCGCCATTGCCGCGCAGGCGGTCGTTGCCAGAGCCGCCCCAGGCGTCTTCGATGAAATTGATCACCGCGCCCTCCTGGCGCACCGCAGCGGCCATGGCGATATTGTCGTTGATATCGCCGATCGAGGAATAGGTCCCGGGACGCAGGTTGATGCGGCTGTCGGTGGTAAGGCCCGAGGCATCGATCAGGTCCTGCCCGCCGGCATCCCAGATGGTCAGGATCACATCGCGGTAGCGGCCATCTTCGCCCTTGACCTGCATGCCGCGCGCGTTATCGGCATTGCTGGCGTATTGATATTCCAGCGCGCCGCGCATGCCGCCGCCATCGCCGAAATAGACCGTATCGCTGGTGCGGGTGGTGGTATTGGCGCCGTAAAGCTCCTGCATGGCCTGGATGTCCCAGAGCATCGGTGTCAGCGGAAAGGCCTGTTTAAGCGCACCGTCGCCGCGTTCCTCCGGGTGGGCGGCATAGGACATCACCGTATATTGGTTGCTGGTCCTTGGATTACTGGGGGTTTCGTTCGGATGATGGAGGCCCAGGGCATGGCCCAGCTCGTGCAGGTAGGTGTTCCAGCTGGTGTGGCCATAGACCGGCCCGCCGTCGTCACCGGCGCCCGCGAGGAACTGATCGCGGTTATTGCGATTGATCCAGACATCGCCTGCGCGCGACGGGGTCTCGCCCAGATCCTCCGCATCGGGAAACCCCGAAACAAAGCCGAAGAGGTAGCGGTCGCGGAATTCGGTGCTGGCAAAGGTGACGTCCCCGACCCCTGCGCCCGCGATGGTGCCGGGCTGCAGGTTGACGCCCGAGACCTCGTTCCAGGCGGCGACTGCCTGCAGGGCCATCGCCTGTTCGCTCGCGGTCATGGAAAAGTCATTGTCGAAAGAGACCCGGCCGCCGCCGACCCGCCAGGCGTCCTGGATGCCGTCTCCATCGGTGTCGACAGCCCGGTTATAGCCCGGCATGTCCGCGTCGAGGAAGGAATAGCGCACGCTGCCGCTGCCGTCATGCCAGCTGTCACCGAGGATGGATTGATAGCTGTTCCTGCGGGCCATGGGCGTTCCTGCTTTTCAAATGCAATGGGGATCCGGGACGGATCTCGTAAATCTCTTTAAGCCGCTTTGCCCTGTCGTTGGGTTAAGGCCGGGCCGCCGACCTCAGAAGGGGACGGGCGGGGCGGAAAAGGGAGCTGGAAATGGGGGCCTTCCCCGGCGCCAGACCACTGGGCCGGGGAAGGCAGAAGCGGATCAGAACAGGAAATCGTCCGCGCTCAGATCGCTGATATCGCGGTTCACGAGGATCATGCTGTCGCCGTTATCGTCGGTGATCACCACATTGCCGCGCGCTTCGCTCAGGTGGTTGTTGCTCAGATCGGTGAAATCGCTAATCCCCTCGGCGCTGCTGAGATCGATCTCGTCGGCGCCACCAAAGCCTTTGACCTTGTCGCGGCCTTCGGAAAAGACGAAGGTATCGCCGCCTTTCTGGCCGATCAGCAGGTCGTTGCCGGCGCCGCCATCCAAGGTGTCGCGGCCGCCGCCACCGATCAGTTTGTCGCGGCCGTCCTCGCCATTGAGCCGGTCGTGGCCGCCCTTGCCCTTGATGGTGTCATTGCCGCCGCGGCCATCAAAACGGTTGTCGCCGCGGTTGCCCACCAGCGTGTCATCGCCTTCGCGGGAGCCGCGCACGTGTTCGATGCCGCGAATGCTGTGGCTGAAGGCCTCGTCGCGCCAGGTGCCGGTGGCCTCATTCCGGCCAAGGTTTACCTCGACGGCATCGACGCCCGAGCGGTCATAGCGCAGCCGGTCATAGCCGCCGCGGCCGTCCAGGGTGTCCTCGCCGGCCATCAGGATGAAGCTTTCGTTCTGGCCCGATCCGATCACCTTGTCATCATACATGCCAGTACGGATTTCGGTGATCTGCCCATCGCCCGCAATCCGGTCGGCGCCGCCCATCCCGTCATCGATAACGCGGCCACGGTTCAGTTTGGCGACCACGCCGCTGTCTGCGTTGATGTAATCCAGCCGCACCGCGCCGTCGCTTTCGCCGATGACGAAACGGTCATTGCCGCCGCCCCCGCGCAGCTGCAGCCAGCCGCCATCGGCCGAGGTAACGCGGAAGACATCTCTGTAATCGGTGCCTACCACGCCAAGCCCGCCGATATCGGCGCCGGCCAGGATCGGGTTCTGCACATCCACCAGCCGGGTGCGGCCATTGCCGCCCTTGTCGATCAGCCCGGCATTGGCATTGCCGTCGATTTCCACGGTGATGCCTTCATCAAGATCCGAGTGATCCAGATGCACATAGCCGCGCTCCAGATCCGAGAAGATCACCCGGTCGCGGCCGGCGCCTGCCTGGATGAAATCCTCATTGGAATTGTCGAGCGGGTTGATGGTGTCGTCGCCGACTCCGCCGATCAGGACATCATCGCCGTTGCTGCCGGTGATCAGGTCGTTCTCGGTCGAAGAGTCAAAGAAGGTGGTCAGCGGGATCTCTTGGTTCGGGGCAAAGGTGCCTGTTGCCGGGCCGACCGACTGGATGCTGTTGTCAAAAGCATTCCACTGGTTGCGGGTGCTGATGTCGGGCAGGGGATCGCCGTCCAGCACGAAGATCGCATCGGCGTCCACATTGCTGTAGCCATCGACCTCAGCCTCAAAGAAGGTCATCACCAGCACCGTGGTGGTGCGGATGGTGCCGCCATCATTCCAGCGTACCTCAAGGATCGAGGCTTCGTCCTCGTCCAGCGGGCCGCCCTCGATGTAACCGGTGGCACCCTCCACCCGGATATCCGCAAGCGGCTGGTTCGGGTCTTCGGAATTGGCGGAATTGGTATAGCGCAGCGTCGAGGTATCGCCGGGCACAAAAATGGACAGGTCAATTCCTGTTTCAACACCGCGGATCACGTCTTCTTCGCCCTGGAGGCTGCTGCGCAGCACGGCAATACCGGTCAGGCTGTAGGTTGTCATGGAGGAGGGTCCCTTCTACTGGTCACACAGGTCACTGCCCCAGAATACCGGCAGCAAATCTACCGGATGATTTTAACGATTCTCGGCCTCAGAAGAACAGAAAACAGGCCCGGGTGCGGAAAAAACCCCGGGCCCTGATGCGCCTGAAATACAATGCAATCAGAACAAGAAATCATCTGCGCTAAGCTCGCCCATTGTGAGGCCTTCCAGCAGCATCGAATTTCCGGTCAGATCGCGGATCATGACACCCTCGGCTTCGTCGCTGGCGTGGTTGGTCATCACATCGCTGAAGTCGGTGAAGGCGGCAACACCGGAGAGATCGATCACCTCGCCGCTGCGGCTGGTGTCGAAATCGCGCACCCGGTCATCGCCGTCGCTGAAGACGAAGGTATCGCCGCCGCCACCGCCGATCAGCAGGTCATTGCCGTCGCCGCCGTCCAGGAGATCGCTGCCACTACGACCTTTCAGCGTATCCCGGCCCGCGTCGCCGAACAGATCATCGCCGCCGCCGCCGCCGTTCATCTTGTCCTTGCCGCGCCCGCCCTGCATCAGGTCGCCGCCGCCATTGCCGAACAGCCGGTCGTTGCCACCTTCGCCCGCGATATCGTCGCTGCCGCGGCCACCGCGGATCACGTCGCGGGCGCCGCCGCCGCGCAGCTCATTGTCGGCATTGTTGCCGATGATCCGGTCCTTGGCGCTACCGCCCCAGGCATCCTCGATGAAATTGATCACCGCGCCATCCTGGCGCACCGCGGCGGCGACGGCGATATTGTCGGTCTCCTCGCCGATGGTGGAATAGGCACCGGGGCGCAGGTCGATCAGGCTGCGGGTCGACAGATCCGAGGCATCGATCAGATCCTGCCCACCGGCATCCCAGATGGTCAGGTAGACATCGCGGTAGGTACCATCCTCGCCTTTGACCTGCATGCCCAGATCGTTGTCGGCATTGGTGGCGTATTGATATTCTGCGGTGCCATGGGTGCCGCCGCCATCGCCGAAATAGACCGTGTCGCTGGCGCGGGTGGTGGTATTGGCGCCGTAAAGCTCCTGCATGGCCTGGATGTCCCAGACCATCGGCGTCAGGGAATAGGCCTGATCGCTCAGGTCTTCACCGGATTCGGAGGGATGCTCCACATAGGACATCACCGTGTACTGGGCATTGGTGCTGTCGTCATTGGGGGCTTCGTTGGGGTGGCGCAGGCCCAGGGCATGGCCCAGTTCGTGCAGGTAGGTGTTCCAGCTGGTGTGGCCATAGACCGGGCCGGTGCCTGGGATGAACTGGTCCTCATTGGCGCTGTTGATCCACAGATCGCCAGCCTTGGACGGGCGATCGCCCAGGTGGTCGGGATTGGGGAAATCGGCGACATAGCCGAACAGGTCGGGATCCTCGAATTCGGTGGCAGCAAAGGTGATGTCGCCGACGATTGCACCGTTGCGGACCTCAAACACCCAAAGCCCTTCGACGCCGGTGTTGCCGGTGGTGTTTTCCAGATTGGTGATGGCGCTTTCGTTGCCCGATTGCGGTAGTTCGAAGAAATCGGCGCTATTGCCGGCCGAATAGCCGGCCCGGGCCGGGGTGCCGCCCAGACCGGTCTCCTCGTCGCCGCCCGAGGCGGTGCCAGCCGACCAGTTGATATCCTCATAGCGGAAGACAATGTCGAAATCGCCTTCGCCTCGGTCATAAAGCTGCATCTGGAAGGAATTGCTGGGCTCGGCGTGCTGATCGTAGAAGCCGACATCCTCCCAGGTGATGGTGACGACATCGGCCTCGGCATCCACATCGACATAGATCGGCTGCCCGGCGCGGGTGTCCACATCGGCCCAGAAGGCGGCGATCATCGGGGTGGAGCCGGCCGAGATCCCGCTTGGGGTATATTGGGACAGGCCTGAACCGAAGGTGATATTGCCATTGGTGTTCACGTAGATCTGGCTGGCATCATATTCTTCGCCAAAGAAATTCAGCCCCTCCTCGAAGACCGCCGACATGTCCACCAGGGAGGAGCCGTCGTCATTGACGGGCAGGGCGCTGCCGCCCGCCGCGACCAGGGTGCCATCGCCGGTGACCGGGGTGCCGAATGTGCTGTCGGTGCCGCCGCGGGCGATGGTGCCGGGCTGCAGGTTGACGTTGGCCACCTCGTTCCAGGCGCTGATCGCTGCCGAGGTCATCGCCCGCTGTTCCACCGTCATCGACACATCATTGGTGAAGGGCACGATCTCCCCGCTGATGTTCCAGGCGTCCTTGGTGCCGTCGCCATCGGTATCCAGCTTGCGATAGTAGCGCGGCATTTCGGTGCCGATAAAGGAATAGGTGATGACGCCGCTGCCATCGTGCCAGGCTTCGGTGTCACTCACCAGAAGGGATCGGTAATCGTTAAAAGCCATCGCTGGGGTCCTTTCAGTCGGATGTGGAAGCAGTCGGCAGGATGGAAAGAAGATCGTTGCCGATGCAGCAGCGGAAATAACGCGGAGATTTGAAGGCGCCGATGGCGGCCTCGGCAACGGGGCGGGGCAGGGGCTGGTCGGCGGCGCAGTGGAAGAACAAGGGACGGATGGCCGCGACCGCCGGCGCAGAGCTGCGGCAGGAGACCTTGGCCTTGCAGACCACCGCAGCCTGGGTCTGGAGCAGGCGACAGCCGCCTCCGGGTGCGGGGGGACCGGCCGGAGCGGCGGTCGCAAGAACAAGCAGAAACAGCGCCGCTGCGGTTCTGGCTGCGTGCAAAGATACCATGCTCCCGGTGCCCCCGTTGCTGTTTTCCTGAATGGTCCGCCTCACGCGCATCACCCCCACGCGCGATCCAGCCCCTTCTAATCGCGAACCACATTGAGGGTGGCATGGTTCGCAGGGGGTGTTCTTGATTTTAATCAAGGATCGTAACGTTCCGGGCATAGGGTGCCGGAACGTCATGCCGTTCATGTGAAGGCCGAAGCAGGGTTGCAGCGGATGGCCCCGCGTATCGTGCCGACACGGAGGGCAGCAGGATCGGTCGGAGCCTCTCAGGGCAAGTCCCTGCGCCTCAGGCCGCGGCCAAGCGGCGGCGGTATTCGCTGATCTGCCGCGCGGTGGTTGCGTTGCGCTGCTCTGGCGTCTGGCCCTGGTACCAATCCGCGGTCCAGGCTGTCATGTCACCGGCGTCAAGCATCGGCTGCCAGCCCAGGAGCTGCCGCGCGGCGCTGCAATCCAGTTTGAGAAGGTTCGCCTCATGCAGGCTGTTGTCCGGCTGGCTGCTCCACTGGAATTCCGGCCCAAGGGTTTCGGCGAAACCGGAAATCATCGCCTCGACAGAAAGCGTCATGTGATCTGCCGGGCCGAAATTCCAGCCCTGAGCGCAGCGCCCGGGGTCGGAGATCCCCATTTCGGCAAGGCGCAGATAGCCCGCCAGCGGATCCAGCACATGCTGCCAGGGGCGCAGGGCGCCGGGGTGGCGCAGGTGCAGAGGGTTACCACTGGCAAAGGCTCGCATGGCATCCGGCACGATCCGGTCCGGGCTCCAGTCGCCGCCGCCGATCACATTGCCGGCCCGCCCCGAGGAGAGCGCCACGCCATGCTCTGCCAGTCGGTCCGGCGGGAAATAGGAATTGCGGTAGGAGGCGGTGACCAGTTCGGTGCAGCCCTTGCTGCTGGAATAGGGGTCATGGCCGCCCATGGCATCGGTTTCCCGGTAACCCCAGATCTGTTCGCGGTTCTCGTAGCATTTGTCGCTGGAGACCACGACAACCGAGCGCAGCGAAGGCGCCGCCGTGCGGCAGGCCTCCAGCAGATGCACGGTGCCCATGACATTGGTCGCATAGGTTTCCACCGGCGCCGCATAGGAATAGCGCACCAGCGGCTGCGCCGCCATGTGGATGACGATCTCGGGGTCAAACCCCTTGACCGCCTGGCGCAGCGCCTCCTGATCGCGCACATCCCCCGGCACATGGTCGATCTGCGCCGCCAGGCCCAGCTCGTCAAAGAAGCTCTGGCGTCCCTCGGGCACGCCCTCCATCGCGGGCGGCAGCGCAAAACCACGCACCTGGGCCTGCATCTGCAGCAGCCAGGCGGTCAGCCAGCTGCCCTTGAACCCGGTATGCCCGGTCACAAATACACGGCGCCCCTGCCAGAATGAGGATGCGCTGTCGAAGTCAGTGTTGCTCACGTTGGTGCCTTATCTGCGGTGGCGTGCCTCTGGTGCTCTGCCTGTTGGTGTCTTTCTGTCCGGGTCAGGAAACATGCTGCAGTTGACGGCTGCCGGTGATGCTGGACCTGTCCGCGATCCTTCCTGCTCCGGTTCTCACGTCTTGGTGATCCCGCAGGGCGCGGCACCTTGTGCAGCAGGCGGGCAGGGGTCTGCGGGGCGGCAGCGGTCGGCTCATGATCCATCTCTGCAAGGGTTTCCAGCGCGGGATTTCCAGTACGGGGCTGATGTCTGAAGGCCTAGGAGAAAATGGTTACCAAACTCGAAACACCTCATCCGGGTAAAAGAAAATTAACCGCGTCCGCTTATCGCTAAATTTCAAGAGAAATTGAAAATGATGCGAGCAAGTGCATGAAAGTTGTTATTCTGGCCGGCGGCCTGGGCACCCGGATCAGCGAAGAATCCCACTTGCGGCCAAAGCCGATGCTGGAGATCGGCGGCAAACCCATCCTGTGGCACATCATGAAGTCCTACAGCGCCCATGGGCTGACGGATTTCGTCATCCTCTGTGGCTACAAGGGCCATATGATCAAGGAATATTTCACCAACTACCTGCTCTATAATGCAGATGTGAGCGTCAATCTGGGCACCGGAGAGTTCAATATCCTGAACCACTCCGCCGAGCCCTGGCGTATCACCATGCTGAGCACCGGTGAGCTGACCCAGACCGGCGGCCGCCTGGCCTATGCCCGGCCGTATCTGGACGAGACTTTCTGCCTGACCTACGGCGACGGGGTCTCCGATGTCGATCTGACCAGCCTGCTTGGCTTTCACTTTGCCGAAGGCCGTCAGGCAACGGTCACCGCAGTGCAACCCACCGGCCGCTATGGCAGCATCGAGATGGACGGCAGCGCCGCCACCGGGTTCGTGGAAAAACCGGCGGGCGACAACCACTGGGTCAGCGGCGGCTTCTTCGTCTGCGAACCCTCGGTGCTGGATCAGATCGAAGGACCAGAGACGATCTGGGAAAAGGGGCCGATGCAGCATCTTGCGCAGGAGGGGCAGCTGTCGGTGTACAAGCACCGCGGGTTCTGGAGCGCGATGGATACGCTGCGCGACAAGACCTATCTGGAAGGCCTGTGGAACAGTGATCAGGCGCCCTGGAAGACCTGGACCTGACCCATGTCAGATCCGCTTCTGTCCGCCTTGTCCCTGCCTGGCGCCTTTCACTACCGGCCGCATCCACATGAAGATCAGCGCGGCAGTTTCTGCCGTCTGTCCCGTACCGTGACCCTGGAACCGGCCTGTCTGGCCTCTCTCTCTTTGACTTCCGGCTTTGTGGCCGGACCCCCAGCACATTCGAACAGGAAACTTCACGTATGTCAGACCTGAAACTCAGTATCTGCATTCCAACATTCAACCGGGCCAGATATCTGGAGACGGTGCTGGCGCATCTGGAGGAGATCCTGCCGCAGCTGCCCTTTGAAACCGAAGTGCTGGTCTCTGACAATGCTTCCGAAGACAGCACCCAGGCTGTGCTGGAGGCGGCGCGGGACCGGCTGCCTCTGCGAACCTTCCGGCAGGAGACAAACATCGGGGCGGTGCCGAACATTCATTCGGTGATGAGCGCGGCCAAGGGCAGGTATCTCGTCTATCTCGCGGATGACGACCGGCTGCAGCCCGAGGCTCTGCAAAGTGCCATTGCGATGCTGGAGGCCACCCCCTCCGCCAGCGGTCTTTATGCCCCCTGGCAGATCAAGGATCTGGTCACCGGCGAGGTGCAAGCGCAATTCTACAGCCAGCCGCGCGATGTCACCATTGGTCAGGGCAAATATGCCCAGCTGCTGGAGCATATCGTAGAACACCGCATCTACTCGGAAATCTGCATCCTGCGCCGGGAGGCTTTCCGCGCCCTGCACCCGATTGCCACCGATATTGCATTCTGGGCCTTCACCATTCCTGCCGAATACCTGGGGGCGGGGGATCTGATCTATGCCAAGGACCCTTTCTATATCTCCGTCAGTCGTCACTTCGAAGGCGATACACGCTCGCAGTTGGGGTTCCGCGATGTCATGAGCGCCTGGGACATCTACCGCGGTGGCCTGGAGGTTCTCTATGGTCTGGCCCTGACCCATGGCGGTCTGACCAAGCCGGATATGGTTGCCAACTATCTGCGGATTCACCCGATCGAACGCATGCTCACGGGGCTGCGGCTGCGGGTGAATCTGGGCGCCGACCCGCTGGAAAACTATGCGCTGGCGGCGCGGCTGCGCGGGCTGGGGCAGGTCGATAACCTGCCTGTTCCGATGGCGCAGATCCGCAGTACGGCGGCGCTCTATTTTGCCTGTGTCAAACTGCCCGAGACCCTGCGGGCCGAGGGGGTCGCGGTCATTGGCGAGTATCCGGAGGCCTCTTTGCAGCAGCTCAAGACCTTCACCATCCTGCCGCTCCGGCGCGTGACCGAGGCCGAGGGTATCACCGAGCGGGATGTCGTCCTCGATTTCGGTTGCGAGGAGGAAGCCTTGTGCGACGCCGCGCGGGAGCGCGCGCTGGCGCATGTCACAGGCACCCAGCTGGAGCAGAAATTCGTATGAAGAGAGGCTGCGGGCAGCAATGATGCGTATCCTTCTGACTGGATCCACCGGATTTGTCGGCCGCGCTGTTACCCGGCAGCTGCGCCAAGGCGGCCATGAGTTGTGTCATGTCATCCGGAAGGGTTCGGCCGGGCGCATCTGTGCCCCGGATCCCCGGGACCGTGTCGTCGAGGTCGAGGATCTCTTTGCGCAACCCGCCGATTGGTGGGCGGAAACCGCCCGCGGTTATGATCTGGTGCTGCACATGGCGTGGTATGCGGAGCCGGGCAAATACCAGACCTCGCTCAAGAATCTGCACTGTGTAGCCGGCACCATGGCTCTGGCCGAAGGCGCCCGGCAGGCCGGGGTGCCGCGTTTCGTGGGGCTCGGTACCTGCCTGGAATACGATCTGAGCGGCGGCCAGGCCTTCCAGGACACGCCGCTGGCGCCGGAGTCGCCCTATGCCGCCGCCAAGGCGGCCTGCGCAACCGCTCTGCAAGCGGCGCTGCCGCAGGCCGGTGTCTCCTTTCTCTGGGCGCGGCTGTTCTATCTGCACGGAGCGGAAGAGGACCCCCGGCGGCTGGTCGCCTCGCTGCATGCGCATCTGGCCGAAGGCCGTCCGCTGGAGCTTAGCAGCGGCACACAGATCCGCGACTTTATGGATGTCGATGCCGCCGCCGCCCTGCTGGTTCAGGATGCCCTGTCCGCGCGCAGCGGCATCAGCAATATCTGCAGCGGCGCCGGCATTTCGGTGCGCGCCCTGGCCGAAAGCATCGCCGACCAATACGGCCGCCGGGATCTGCTGATCTTTGGCGCCCGCCCCGGCAATCCGGATGATCCGCCCTGCGTGATCGGCCACCGCACCGATGCCCCGCTTCCCATCTGACCCCCTATCGAGCAAGAGACTGACACCATGACCGACTTCAAAACCGAGATTACCGGCCGCATCAAGGAAATGGGTGCAAACCCCACCATTCAGACAACCGCGCTGGATTTCCTGCGCAGCTCCGCCAAGGCGCAATATTCCTACAATTTCCACTGGATGGACCGCCCGATCATTCAGTACCCGCAGGACATCGTCGCCATGCAGGAGCTGATCTACGAGCTGCGGCCGGATCTGATCATCGAAACCGGCATCGCTCATGGCGGCTCGCTGGTGTTCTCCGCCTCGATGCTGGCCATGCTGGATATGGTCGATGCCATCGAAGCCGGGGAAAGCTTTGATCCGGCGGTCTCCAAGCGCAAGGTTCTGGGCATCGATATCGACATCCGCGCCCACAACCGCGCCGCCATCGACGCCCATCCGATGCGCTCGCGGATCGAGATGATCCAGGGCTCCTCGGTGGATCCCGAGATCATCAGCCAGGTCCGCGATTTCGCGGCCGACTACAAGAAGGTCCTGGTCTGCCTCGACAGCAACCACACCCATGAACACGTCCTGGAAGAGCTGCGCGCCTATGCGCCGCTCACCTCCTCCGGCAGCTACTGCGTGGTGTTCGACACTCTGGTCGAAGACATGGAAGAGGACACCTATCCGGACCGTCCCTGGGGCAAGGGTAATAATCCCTATACCGCCGTGCAGTCCTATCTGCAGGAGAGCAGCAGCTTCGAGACCGATAGCGAGATCCACGAACGCTTGCTGATCACCGTCGCAAAGGGCGGCTTCCTGCGCCGCATCGACTGACGCGTGCCTGACCCGGGAATAGATCACAGCCGGTGCGGGTAAGCCGCACCGGTTAAGACTGCAGGGCATTGCATTTCTGGGCTATCGTCTATGATGGAGCGAATAACCCTTGCGATGGCTGGCGCCCTGGCCGCGCCCGTCGTTTCCAGCAAGGCATGGTATTTGGCACAACCCAGTTTAGAATGTGCCCCGGCTGTCAGTTATGTATCTCATAACGTATATTATGTTAAATATGTTCTGTGCTATCGGGATTTAGGCGGGATTTAGACCCTGGGCGCAGGCCGGATCACGCCTGACCTGCGGGCCGGGGATCTGCCCCGCTTTTGGGCCTGCTCTCGGACCGGCAGCGCAACAGGGCTTGGCTCAGGTCCATGGTGCGGATCGGTTTGCTCAGCACCCCGTCAAAGCCCTCGTGCAGCAGCGAGTCCACCTGGTCCGGCATGGTATGGGCCGTCACCGCAAAAACCGGGGCAAGATCCGCTCCACCAGCCTGTTTGCGGATCGCGTGCAGCGCCTCGATGCCAGAGAGCTTCGGCATGGAAATATCCATCAGCAGGCAGTCAAAGGCCCCCGGCTCCCAGGTTGCGACGGCCTCTGCCCCGTCGTGGCACAGCACCGCCTGATGGCCCATCCGGCTCAGCAGCTTGCCGATGATCAGCCTATTGGTGGCATTGTCCTCGGCCACCAGGATGCGCAGCGGCGGGCCGGAGGTCTCAGATCCTGCGGGGGGCTGGGCAAGGAGCAGAGCCTCGGAGGGGGGCGTCGGCAGACCGGCGCCCGTCCCTGTTTCTGTCTCCGCGTCCGCTTTGGGGGCTGTCTCAGGGGGCGCGGCATCCGCATCATCGGCCTGCTCCAGCGGCAGCCGCACCCGTATGGTGGTGCCCTGCCCCGGCTCGGACGCGATCTCCAGCTGGCCTTGCATCAGCGTCACCAGCTCCGAGACGATGGCCAGGCCCAGGCCGGTACCACCAAAGGCGCGGGTGCTGGAATTGTCGGCCTGTTCGAATTTGCCGAACACCCGCTGCAGCTCTTCCGGGGTCATGCCAATGCCGCTGTCGCGCACCTCGAGGCACAGGTGCCCGTCGCCCGAGAATTCGGCGCTGAGCCGCACCTGACCGGCCTCGGTGAACTTCAGCGCATTGCCGCAGAGGTTATGCAGGATCTGACCGATCCGGCGGGCATCGCCAAGCCGCGCCGTGCCGGTGCCCGGTGCCAGTGCCAGTTCCAGCGCCACGCCCTTGCGCTCGGCCACCACCCGGTGCAGCGAGGCGACCTGCTCCAGCACTGTCTTCGGCACGAAGGGGGCGATGTTCAGCTCTTCCTTGCCCGCTTCGATGCGGGCCAGATCGAGAATGTCGTTGAGGATCGACAGCAGCCCCTGAGCCGAGGTTTCCGCGGTGGTCAGCATTTCGCTCTGCTCGGCGTCGAGCCGGGTGTCCTCCAGCAGTTGCAGGGTGCCGAGGATACCGTTCATCGGGGTGCGGAGCTCGTGGCTCATATTGGCGAGAAAAGCGGTCTTGGCGGCATTGGCGGCTTCGGCGCGGGCGCGGGCCTCGTCGAATTCGGTGACATCCACCCGCAAGCCGACCCGGCCGCCATCGGGTGTGTTGCGTTCATAGATCTGCAGGATGCGCCCGTTGCTGAGCCGCTGGCGCAAAGAGCCGCTTTCCTTGCGGTGCTGGGCCAGGCGTTCCTTCAGCCAGTCCTCTTCGCGGCCCCTGGCCTCTTCATATTCGCCATGCTCCAGCCCGTAGCGCAGGATGTCCTCAAACCGGACACCTTCGCGGATCATCGGGGCGCTGGCGGAATAGATTTCACGGTAACGGGAATTGGCCAGCACCAGCCGGTCGTCGGCATCATAGTAGACAAAGCCGTCCGGCAGCGCCTCGACCGCGGCCACCAGCCGGGCATGAGCCACTTCCGCCGCCTGCTGGCTGGCATCGCGCAGGCTGGTGTCCTGCACCATGGCCACGAACCAGGGCTGATCGTCCATCATCAGCTGCAGGGTGATCTCCACCGGATAGCAGCTGCCGTCCCGGCGCTTGTGCCGGGTCTTGAAGCGCAGCACGCTTTGCCGCCCCGAGGTCAGCGGCTCCACCATCTTGCGGAAGGCTTCAGGGGTGAAATCCGGCTTGATGTCCAGCGGCGTCATCTGCGCCAGCTCTTTCATGTTGTAGCCGAGGTTGTCGCGGGCGCCCCGGTTCACCTCGGTGAACTTCAGACTGTCGGGGTCGAAGACATAGATTTCATGCAGGCTTTCTTCGATGATCCGGCCCAGCCGGGCGCTGCGCATGTTCTCTTCGGCGGCCTGTTTCAGCGGCGTGATATCCGTGAGCACCGCCACATAGCCTTCGAGCTGCCCGTCGGGGCCGTGCAGCGGGGTGACATCCAGCATCTGCCAGTATTCCCGCCCGGACGGGGCGCGGTTCAGCAGCTCGGCGGTGACCGGTCGCTGCGCGGCCATGGCCCGGGTGATGCGGGCGGTGCCCTCGGGATCCATATGGGCACTTTGCAGGATCTCGCTGGGGTTGAGGTTCTGCGCATCGCCGTTGCTGTAGCCGGTGAGCCGTTCGCAGGCGGGGTTGATCCAGCGGATGCGCTGCTCCGGGGTACAGAAAATTACCGGGCTCTGGGTGGCACGGGCGAGGCCGCGCAGCCGGGCATAGAACCGGCGCCGCCAGAAACTCTGGGAGCGGGTCAGCTCGATCAGGAACAGACCGGGGCGCAGCGCGCTGATATTCCAGTGCAGCCGGTCCCCGCTCGCGGCCATGGTGGTGATCCGCGCCGGGCCTGCGCCGGGGCTGAGCCGTTCCGGCGACAGCGGCGGCGGGGAGACGAACTGCTGCATACCCGGCGCCGGACCCGGGCGCAGCGGCACAAGGCGCGCAAAGGCCTTGTTGGCATGCAGGATCGCGCCATCGCCGCCGAGCAGGGCCATGGGGCTCTGGGCTGCGCCGATCAGGGCGCGAAGCGCCGTATCATCCTGGGCATGCTCTGCCTGCGTCACCGAAAACCTCTTTAAATCCTAGTACGACCGGCCCTGTATCAAGGGTGCCAGCCGGGTGCCAGACACGTTCAGGACAGATCCAAGTCGCGCCCGGGCCGCCTGCAGCGCGCCCTTTGCCGGGTGCAAAGAGGCGTTCAGGCAGCGGTTGGGCGTCGGTTTCTGCCCCGATGATACGAAAACTAGCAGCCAACCGTTAGTAAGCGGTTCAAATCAGGAGAAAAACCGTCAAAGCGTCGCATTTTGGGCATGTTTTCGGGCGGGGCGGAAGCGGCCGACGGGCCCCGATCCAGTCCCGAACAGGGAGGAGACGAGATAGAAGGCCAGATTGGAAACTGTACAGGGCACTGAAAATATTCAGAAACCGCCTGACCTTACCCCGAAAAGCAGCTGGCTGCACATCGGGCGTGACCGCGTCCGATCAACCCGATCAAATTATCTGAAAAAGGGGTGAGAGGGCTAAAATAAAATTAAACCACAGGCTGATAGGCTGCGGTTGTTTGCCCCCCATCCGATCCGCAGGCCCTCCGCTGGGCAGGCGGGCGGCGCTTTGCTACAGGTGATACAGTATGGTTCACAAGTCCTCCGCAGATCCCGCAGTCGATCCCACCGCAGATCCCGCAGCTGGTGGGACGCGCGCCGCGCGCCGCTTCCGGCCGTTTTCCAGCATCGGGGCCAAGCTGGTGCTGATCCTGCTGGCGATGGGGGCTGCCTCGGCCGGGATCGGGGTGTTAGTGTCGCTGGTCTTTGCCCGGGTGTCCGATGACATGGGGGTGCTGACTCAGGACATGCTGCCGCAGCTGGAGGTCAGCGCCCGGCTGACCGAGGCCACCGGCCTGACCCGCAATGCGATGACGGATATCCTGCTGGCCGATGATGCCGCAGAGCTGCAGGACCGCCGCAGCCAGATGGAGGCGGCGACCCAGCGCCTGCAGGAGGAGGTCACCGGCCTGCCCTCGGATCTGCGCGCCGAGTATGAGGCCGTGGTGACCCAAACGGTGCAGTCGCTGAATGCGCTGATGGCGGCGCGGGAAACCACCTTTGACAGCGAGGCCCGGATCGCGGCGCAGATCGATGATCTGCAGGAGAACAGCCAGCATCTGCAGAACACGCTGCTGAGCGCCGCCGAGGCCGCCTATTCCAACCTGCAGACCGGGGGCGATGCCACGATGTCCGCGATCGAAGACGCGCTTCTGGTGCTGGTGGAGGAAAATTTTGTCGGCCTGCAAAGCCTTCTGGAGGCGCAGGGCGATATCAACCTTCTGTCCGGGGTGGCGCTGGCGCTGGGGCAGACCCGGGATCCGTCTTTGAAAAAAGCCCTGTCCAATATCGCCAAAAGCTCGACCGCGCGGCTGGAAAACCTGCCCGAGCGGCTGGTGGAGATGGAGGTAGACCCGGTTGAAGCCGGCATCGTCGAAGAGGCGCTTGCCATCTTTGACCAGATGATGAACGCGCGCCGTTCTGAACAGAAAGAATTGCGCCCCCTGGTGCTGGATCACCGCCAGGCCAGTGCCAATGTCCTGCACAAGGCGATCGAGGACATGGTCTTTGTGCTGGAAATCGTCGCCGAGGAAACCGTCGAGGAAAGCCGCGATGCGGTGCAGGGCCTGCTGGACAATGAAATCGGCGTCTTGAAACAGCTTCTGGAAATGAACACGCAGGTCAACGCCCTGCAGGTGGCGGCGCTGCAGGTGCTGGCCGCCGATCGCACCGCCGCGGTCGAAGAGGCCGCTGCGCCGCTGCAGGCGGCGGCCACGGCGCTGATGGCCTTTCGCGATATTGCAGGCGGGCAATTCGCTGCCGATCTGGAACAGATCGCTGCCGATGCCGATCCGGAGACCGGCCTTGCCGCCTCGCGGATCGCCACGATCCGCGCCCGCGCCGAAACCGTCTCTGCCTCGCAGGAGGCGGCCAGTACGGTGGCCGAAATCGCCTTGCGGGCGGCTGCGCTCAGCGCCGACAACCAAGGCGCCATCGCCGAGATGGCCGGCTCCGTGTCCCGCGATGTGAAGGCGGCGCAAACCCGGATGCAGACCCTCTGGGCGGTCTCGGCGGCGGTGCTTTTGGCGGCGCTGGTGCTGACCCGGCTGCTGATCACCCGGCCGCTGATCCGGATCAGCGAGACCACGGAAAACCTGGCGGGCGGCGATCTCAGCCCGGTCACCGGCTTTGAGCGTTCCAGCAGCGAAATCCGCCGCATCGCCCAGGCCCTGTCGGTGTTCCGCAACGGGCTGGTGGAAAAGGAAGAGATTTCAAAGGCGGCCGAGGCCGAGCGCCAGCAGCATCTGGCGCAGCAGACGGCTGCCGTCAGCGCCATCGGTCAGGGGCTGGAACGGCTCGCCGAAGGCGATCTGACGGTACGGATCCAGGACGAGATGAGCGCGGGCTACGGCAAGCTGCGCGACGATTTCAACCGGGCGCTTGGCGCGCTGGAAGACTCCGTACGCAGCCTCAGCCAGAGCGGCCAGTCCACCGCCAGCGGCACCACCGAGATTTCCGGCGCCGCGCGCGATCTGTCAGCCCGCTCAGAGCATTCGGCGCAGACCCTGGCCTCCACCGCGGCAGCGCTCAACGAATTGTCGGTCTCGGTCGAAAGCACGGCGCAGGCCTCGGGCGAGGCTTCGGCCTCGGTAGAGACCGCGCGCCGCAACGCCAGCGAAAGCATGGATGTGGTGCAGCGCACCTTTGCCGCCATGGAGGCGATCAAGGAAAGCTCGGACAAGATCGCCAAGATCATCGGCCTCATCGACAGCATCGCCCAGCAGACCAATCTTCTGGCGCTGAATGCCGGGGTCGAGGCGGCGCGGGCCGGATCCGTGGGCAAGGGCTTTGCGGTGGTGGCTTCGGAGGTGCGCAGCCTGGCACATCGCTCGAAAGAGGCGGCCAACGAGATCGCCAGCCTGGTGGCCGAAAGCAGCGAACATGTGGAACTGGGCGCCGATCTGGTCGGGCGCACCGGCGAGGTGATCAACGAGATTTCGCAATCCGTCTCCAGCGCCGCCGAGCTGATGCAGAATATCTCGCGCGCCTCGGCCGAACAGTCCAGCAACCTGCAGGAGGTGAATGGCGCGGTGGCCAATCTGGACGATGCCACCACCAAGAATGCCGCCCTTTTCGAAGAGGTAACCTCGGCCTCCATCTCCCTGTCGCAGGAGGCGCAGGCCATGGCCGCAGCGCTGGACCGGTTCCGCACCGGCCAGAGCGCATCAGATCAGGATTTGATGGCTGAAGAAGCCCCGCGCCTGTCGGCCTGATCCAGGGACCCGTCAGGCGGTTGCGGCTTCGACGGCTTCGACCACCTGATCCACGGTGCGCATCAGAAGGGCGTCATCCTCGCATTCCGCCATCACCCGGATCAGCGGCTCGGTGCCGGATTTGCGGATCAGCAGACGCCCCTGCCCGTTCAGCGCGGCCTCGGCGTCGCGGATCGCGTCCTGAACGCCGGTCTCTTCCAACGGTGTCTGCCCGGCGCCAAAGCGCACGTTCTTCAGAAGCTGCGGCACCGGATCGAACTGGCGCACCAGCTGAGAGGCCGCCTGCCCGGTCTGCACCATGGCGGCCAGCACGTGCAGCCCCGCCATCAGCCCGTCGCCAGTGGTGGCGTAATCGCTCATCACGATATGGCCGGATTGTTCACCGCCAAGGTTGAACCCGCCCGCGCGCATCGCCTCAACCACGTAGCGGTCGCCAACAGCGGTGCGTTCCAGCCTGAGCCCCCTGCCCTCAAGGAAGCGTTCGAGCCCAAGGTTCGACATCACCGTGGCCACCAGCGCGCCGCCTGCCAGCTGGCCCGCCTCGGACCAGCGCGCCGCCAGCAGCGCCATCAGCTGATCGCCATCGGCAATGGCGCCATTCTCATCGATGACGATTACCCGGTCGGCATCGCCATCAAGGCAGATCCCCACGTGGGCGCCATGGGCGACCACCATTTCGGCCGCCGCCTGCGGCTGGGTAGAGCCGCAGCCGCGGTTGATATTGGTGCCATCGGGGGATGTGCCCATGGCGATCACCTCGGCCCCCAGCTCCCAGAGGATTTCCGGCGCGGCGCGGTGGGCAGCGCCATTGGCGCAATCCACCACCACCTTCAGCCCATCCAGACGGATATCGCGCGGCAGTGAGGATTTCACCCGCTCACCATAGCGAAAGCGCGCATCGTCGA
This sequence comes from Pseudophaeobacter sp. 1A16562, assembly GCF_041008785.1. Lineage (NCBI taxonomy): Bacteria > Pseudomonadati > Pseudomonadota > Alphaproteobacteria > Rhodobacterales > Roseobacteraceae > Pseudophaeobacter > Pseudophaeobacter sp. 1A16562. The sequence continues at coordinate 39,774 of NZ_JAXGFT010000018.1, forward strand.
TCCGCTTGGCGCGACCGATATTGCCTGCCTGCGCCGGTTCCACCCCGGCTTCGATCAGGGCTTCGATCTCGATCTCCGCCTGATCCGACAGTTTGAACCCGTCGGGGCCGAAGAATTTGATGCCGTTATCCTCGGCCGGGTTGTGACTGGCCGAGATCATCACGCCAAGATCGGCGCGCATCGAGCGCGTCATCAGCCCCACCGCCGGGGTTGGCACCGGGCCCAGCAGAAGCACGTTCATGCCGGTGGAGGTCAGACCGGCGGTCAGCGCGTTTTCGAACATATAGCCCGAGAGGCGGGTGTCCTTGCCGATCACCACCCGGTGGACGCCGCCGGCCTCGCGCCGGAAATAACGTCCGGCGGCAGCGCCGATGCGCAGCGCCATATCGGCGGTCATCGGGTGGGTGTTGGCGGTGCCGCGCACCCCGTCGGTGCCAAAGAGTTTGCGCATGGGTCGGGTCTTCTTTCCGTTGATATGCCCCAAAGCCGACCGCTGCCTAAAGGCGCAGGTCCGAGGCCTCGGGCGGCAGGATGTATTTCAGATCATAAAGCAGCGCGCCGGGGGTGCCATAGGCTCGGATCGCCTCGGCGCCCATCTGCCGGAAGGTATCATGGGCCACCGCCAGCATCACCCCGTCATAGCGCCCCGCGGCGAGCTCGGTTACCAGGGAGATACCATATTCCCGCAGCGCCTCCTCGGGGTCGGCATGGGGGTCGTGGACCTCGGGAAGGACACCGAACTCCTCAAGCGCACGCAGAACGTCGATGACCCGGGTGTTGCGCAGATCGGGGCAGTTTTCCTTGAAAGTCAGCCCCATCACCAGCACCCGCGCGCCTGCGACAGGCAACCCGCGGCGCAGCATCGCCTTGACCATCTCGCCGGCCACATAGGCGCCCATGCCATCGTTGAGCCGCCGCCCCGCCAGCAGGATCTCGGGATGATAGCCAAGGCTCTCGGCCTTATGCGTCAGGTAATAGGGATCGACGCCGATACAGTGCCCGCCCACCAGACCGGGGCGGAAGTTGAGGAAATTCCACTTGCTGCCGGCCGCCTGCAGTACCGCCTCGGTATCGATATCCATGCGGTTGAAGATCATCGCCAGCTCGTTGATCAGGGCGATATTGATGTCGCGCTGGCTGTTCTCGATCACCTTGGCGGCCTCGGCCACCCGGATCGAGGGCGCAGGATGGGTGCCCGCCTGCACCACCTGGCGGTAAAGCGAATCGACCTGTGCCGCCACTTCGGGGGTCGAGCCGGAGGTGACCTTGACGATATCGGCCAGGCGCAGGGCTTCAACGCGGCACCCACGGTTTCCGAGGCGCGCAGCAGCGGCGTCAGATCCGGGCGGAGATCTCGCCGGTGCGGTCACGGCCACCGCGGAGTTCAGCGATGCGGCTGGCATCAATGTCTGACCCTCGGCTATAAACCGCTGCGAAAGAGGCTTCAACAGGGTGCAAAAAAGCGGGCCACAGAGGACCCGCTTTTTCGAAATATCATCCGCCGGAGAATACCGGCTGCGACCCTCTGGCTTAGTTGCCGTTGCCGGTCGTGGTGGTGGTGGTGGTGGTACCGGTTTCGTTGTCGTCGTTGGTGACAACACCAACGATGACCGCTGCCGCGACCACACCTGCTGCAATACCGCCTGCACCCAGACCGCCGCCGAGACCTGCACCACCGCTGCCGCTGCCGCCGCCGTTACCGGCAGCTGCGGCGCCAGTTGCCTGTGCGGATACGGATGTTGCGGCCATTGCGGCCAGTGCGAATGCTGCGAAGAACTGTTTCATGATCCAAACTCCTGTGGAGACCTTTGCAGGTGACCCTATGCGAGGTCTCCTTTCAATTCAACGAAAGGAGAGGCTGCAGCGGGCAGAAAAAAACATTTTTTTTGAACGTTGCGCGAAAACCGCTCACCCCCTGCAAAATGCGGGGAAAATAAGGCGAGAAAGGCGACAATTCGCTCAAAGTGTCAGCTGGCGGATACGCAGATAGCCGGTGGTGGGACCGGCCCATTGCCGCGATTGCCACAAATGGCCGCTGCGGGAATCGATCCAGTAATCGTTGACCACCACGCCGGATTCGCCCCCCGGGCCGGATTCGCAGCGTTCCTGCAGATGTCGGGTCTGATAGGTTAACTCGATGATTTCGATGGTCTCCAGGCCCAGATCAGAAACGGTGCAGGCCAGGGTGAAGACCTGCGACCGGTTGTCGAGCGCGGCAAATTCATAGCGCCGCGCGCCCGTCGCTCCCCCCGCAGGTCCCATGGCGCCGCCGGTCTCGCGGAGCAGCGCCGAAGAAGACAGCATGTCGTTGCGCAGCCCGCGGGTGGCGGTGAGCACCCCGTTGCGCATCGCCAGCGTCACCGCGTCCTCGGTCAGCCAGACGGTGACCTGACCCGGGGTGCTGTCCTGTTTCACCAGCTGCGGTTGCAGATAGGCGCGCTGGCCGTCGTCCTCGATGGTGACCTCGATATAGGTCTCATCCAGGCTGTCGAGCAGCGCCCGCGTCACCGGCGGACGCTCGGGCTGGCGCTTCAGGCGTTGTTTTACCTGCTGGCCGACGACCTGCATGATTTCCACCTCAAGAGGCGCATCCTGCGGCCCGCCACTGCAGGCGGCCAGCACAAGCGCAGCGCTCAGGATCCCGGCGAGCGCGCGCAGGGGGCGGGTCAGCTGTGTCATGATCATTCCCAGAACCTCGCCCGTTGCGCCTGCAGGCTGCGGCGGTGGGCGGTGCGCACATCGCCGTAAAGACCGCCGACCCCGCCGACGCGCTGGCCGCCGTCCCGTTGGATCGGGCGGATGGTCAGCCCGTAGGCGTTGCGGGTTTCCTTGCCCAGGAGCCAGCCCAGCGGAATGCGGAAGTAGAACCCCTTGTCAAAGGAGCCTTCGCCGAACTCTGCCGCCGAGACATTGGTCAGGGTGAAGAAGCCGCCGACCTTGAAGCCGTTCTCGAATTCCCGGAACAGGCTGAAGGTGCCGCCGTAATCGCCGGCCAGGTAGCGCCCCACATCGACCTGCGCCTGATAGCTTTCGCCCAGCTCCAGATAGGCCGAGGCATGGCCGGTGAAGGTCTTGTAATCGCGGAAAGACAGGCGCTGGTCGTAATCGCGCTGAATGACGTAATTGGCCTCGACCCCCAGCGCCAGCGGGCTGGAGACCGGTTTCCACAGCACCTCGCCCGACAGACCGCCATACATGCTTTCGAACAGGCCCGCGCGCAGCCGGGCATAGACATTGCGCCGCGGCTGCCAGCTGCGGTCCACGTAGAGGTTTTCCAGCGTGGTGCCATATTGCGCATAGAAGGACTGGTCGGTGCGCACATGCGGCAGCACCGAGTTCGAGGCCCGCCCGTCCTGCACGTTGCCCCAGGCCCGCTGGCGGATGCTACCGGCGATGCGCCAGCCCGGCGCCGGGGAATAGCCTGCCGCGAAATCCACCCCCACATCCAGCCGGAATGGCCGGGCCGGATCGAAATAGGCCGGCGCCGCATAGGGGCTGATGGAGCGGGTGAAGGCGGGATAAAGCTCCTCCGAGAAGATCGCCGTCTCCGGCAGCGGCCCGGCGCCGGTCACCGCCGCCACCGCCATTAGACCATCGGAGGCCTCGGGCGAGAATTCCAGTTCTTCCAGATCGGAGCGGCGGACCACTGTGGTGGACAGGCCCATGCCCGAACGCACCGGGATGATGCGGAAGGTTTCGATCGAAGGCGGCAGCGTCAGCGCCATGGTGCGCGCCACCCGGCCCACTGCGATGGCATAGGAGCGGTAGCGCGGGTTGCGGAACCGCACCTCGGCCTCGGTTCCCTTGAGGTCGATCGCCTCCAGGATCAGCCCGTGCGGCTTCAGCCCTTCGGCCACCAGATCGCGGAACCGGGTGCGTTTATATTCGCTCTCGGTCCAGTCCTGGCTCCAGTGTTCCTCTTTCGTGGCCCATTGGCTGCGCGGCACGATGGGGGCCGGGGCGGGCACCTGGGTCGCGATGATCGGGTGCCGGGGCTTCAGCTGGAACTGCGCGGTGATACCGAGTTCCGAGCCATACATGTAATAGGCGCCGATGCGGGTGGTCTTGGACCATTGGTATTCAAGCCCGTAGTTCACCTGCGACTTGCGCTCGAAGACATTGGAGATGCGGGTCTCGGTCACATAGGCGTCCGAGGAATATTCCGCCTTGACGGACCAGCGTTCATTGGCCTGCCATTCGATGCCCGCAAAAGGCGCGAAATCGCCGCGGAACCACTGGTCATAGGACAGGTTGCCGCCGGTGCCGCCGCCAACAAAACTGGGGCGCTTGCCGCCGATATTGCCCACCGCCCCATAGGAGCCAAGCCGCCCCCAGCCAAGACCAGCCGAGACTTTCAACTGGCCGGGGCTGCGCCCGGCCGCGCCGCCAAAGCGTAAGGGGGGCGTTTCGATCCGCTTGGTGGCGACCAGATATTCCGCTGCATAGACCCCGGTGCCGGCGAAATCCTGCAGTCCCATGGTCAGTTCCGGCAAGTAGCGCCGCTCACGCAGCAGCCGGAAGCGCACGTCAAAGCCGCGGTCGTAATAGGTGTTGAAGCCAAAGAGGTTGAGATTGCGGATGCCGTTGTAGCGGAAGGAAGCGCTGAGCCAGGGCAGCGCCTGGAAGGTCAGGTTGTAGCGGCTTTGCCCGCCAAACCAGGAAAAGGTGGTGGCAAAATGCCCGTCCGGCAGCATTTCGGCGCTTGGCGTGTCCATCAGGCCGGGGGTGCCGTAGAAATTGAGCCCCGGTGCTGCGGGCGGCTCCAGACTGGGCGCATCAAAGTTGTCGACCTGCGCCGCAGTGGCAAATCCCGGCGCCGTGGTACTGTCCTGTGCCAGGGCGCCAGAGGCGCCTGTGCAGATCCCCGCGATGATCGCGGCAGAGAGGCCAGAGGGGCCCGGCCCTGCAAAAGAGGGGAAAACGCGCCGGAACGTATATCTGCGGGAAGAGGTCACGACGGTCCTGACTGTCTGAAAATGCCTGCCTCAGGCGGTTAGAACACAGAATCCCGAACCGGATCAACGGTCAGAACAGCGCGGCGCGCGCTCATGAGGTTTTCCGGTCCGCCGGGGGCTGAGTATAGCCTTCGACCCAGCGCGTGACCACCTGCCGGGCTGCCGTCTCGTCCCCGGCAGCCACCGCCTGGCGCAGCCCGCGCAAGAGGGCTGCGGTTTCGAGTTCCGACAGCACGGTTTCCCGGGCGCAGAAAATCTTCTGATGCCGGGTGCCGATCACCTCCTGGCTGAGGGTCAGCTCCTCTTCCATCTTCTCGCCGGGGCGCAGCCCGATGATGTCGATGGCGATATCGCCATCGGGGTTGCCTTCGTCGCGCACCGTGTAACCGGCGCTGGCGATCACCTGGCGGGCCAGCTGCAGGATGGAGACCGGCTCGCCCATATCCAGCACGAAGACCTCGCCGCCGCAGGCCTCGGCGCCGGCTTGCAGCACCAGCTGCACCGCCTCGCGGATGGTCATGAAATAGCGTTTCACATTGGGATCGGTGACGGTCACCGGGCCGCCGCGGCTGATCTGTTCCTGAAACAGCGGCACCACCGAGCCCGAAGAGCCCAGCACATTGCCAAAGCGCACCATGGTGAAGACGGTGTTCGGATGGCGGCTGGCCAGATCCTGCACGATCAGCTCTGCCATGCGTTTGGAGGCGCCCATCACATTGGTCGGCCGCACCGCCTTGTCCGAGGAAATCAGGATGAAACGTTCCACCCCCGTCTGCGCCGCCGCCCGGGCCAGGGTTTCGGTGCCAAAGACGTTGTTGGCCAGGCCCGGCAGCGGGTTGGCCTCGACCAAGGGGACGTGTTTATAGGCCGCCGCATGCAGCACCACCTGCACGTCGTGGGTGTTCAGCACCAACCGCACCTGACGCGGATCGGTGACCGATCCCAGCACCGGCACAACCTCGATCCCGGTGCCCGCAGTCAGCTGCTTCATTTCCTGATGCACGGTATAAAGCGCCAGTTCGGACAGTTCGAAAAGCACCAGTTTCGTCGGCGCGCAGGCCAGCACCTGACGGCAGAGCTCCGAGCCGATCGACCCCCCGGCGCCGGAGACCAGAACCACCCGCCCGGCATAGGAGGCGGCGGCCTCCTGCAAGGGCACATCGCGGGCCGCGCGGCCGAGGAATTTCTGCGGCGCCACCGGGGTCAGCTTGTCCACCAGCGCCTCTTCGCCGATCAGCTGGGCAAAGGAGGGCAGCGCCTGCACTTCCAGCTGCATATCCTGCAGGTGCTTGGTGATCTGGGCCTGTTTCGGCTGGCTTTGCGACGGCATCGCCAGCAGCACCCGCTTGATGCCGCGGGTCTTGACGATGTGGTCGATGCGGGCCGGCGGGAACACCGGCAGCCCCACCAGCGTCATGCCCTGAAGCGAGGAATTGTCATCGACAAAGGCCACCGGATCGATGCCGTCATGGGCCTTCAGCGCCTGTGCCAGCTGGGTGCCGGTGGTGCCCGCACCGTAGATCAGCACCCGGCAGCGTGGCTGGGCGCGGCGGTAGATCGCCATGACCACCTGATGCAGCACCCCGCGGGTGGCGACCAGGAACAGGAAATAGCTGGTACCGAACACCACATGGGTGCCGGGCGTCAGGTCGGGTCCGAACAGATAGGTCAGCCCGGCCACCACAAGGGCGGTCACGAAGGCGACCGCCGCCGTCAGCGTCACCGCGTGGCGTTCATAGGCGTTGAGCTGCACCATCGGCAGCCCCAGCCAGACCGACATGGCCGCCATCACCGCCATGGCATAAGGCAGCACCGGCACCATCAGAATCAGGGTTTTCAGGGCAGGATCCGGCAGCGGCTGCACTGCGAAGGTGAACAAAAGCGCCAGAGGGATCAGAGCCAGGTCAATAGCCAGAAAGATATAGGATTTCTGTTTGCGCGATAATGCACTGATCAGATTAAACACGCTTGTGCCCCTGTTCCCTGACAGCCTGCCCGGTTGACCCTGCCACGACCCTGCCCGGTCACGACATCGGGTTGCCGCCTTTGCATGATGCGTTTCTTCGCAATCCCGCCCATGCTATCCGCCCGGTTTATACAAATCACCCGGATCACTATTCAAATTCGTCTAGTCGTTATCTCTATCCTGTTTTGGCTTTAGCACAAACCCCGGGGCGGCGGAAAGTCGCCAAATCCGGACCCTGTCTACCCCCAAAAACAGGCAACTAACCGCGGCGAAAGATATTGCCGATGGTCTGGAACACCAGATCGAAATCATAGCACATGTTGCGGTGGCGCTGGTAAATCAGATCGAGCCGCGCCTTGGCAGGCACGCAGATGCGCGAATAGACCGCATCGGTTTCCTTGCGGCTTGTGCAGCGTTCCAGCAGCGCCGCCTCGTGCTTGTGATAGGTGATAGACGCCAGACCAGTAACGCCGGGACGGCTTTTCAGCACCTTTTCATAGACTTCAGGATGGGCCTCCACATATTGGCGCAGCGGCGGGCGCGGCCCGACAAAGCTGAGATCGCCCTTGAGGATGTTCCAGAGCTGGGGAAATTCATCCAGCCGCTTGCGCCGCAGCCAGGCGCCGGTGCGGGTGATGCGTGCCGCCTTGTCACCGCCGGAGACACCTGCATCCTCGGCCACCACGGTCATGGTGCGGAGCTTCCAGAGATCAAAGGGCTGATCCGGCGTTTTCATCCGCTCTGCCACATAAAACAGCGGTCGCCCTTCCTTCAGCAGCAACCAGAGCAGCAGCAACAGCAGAATCGGCCCCAGAATCACGATCAGCAGCGTGGCAAAGAAAAGATCGAAAAGGCGTTTGTCCCAGGTCATGTCTCAGCTTTCGTCCCTCAGCGCGGCCCATTCGGCCACCAGCCGCGCCGGATCGGCAGGGGGTAGCGGCACATCCGGCGGCAACAACCCGGCCAGCCGGGTCACCTCCAGCGCAACCTCGGGGATGGCGCTATCGGGCGCCGGGCGCAAGCTGAAATCCAGTCCCGCCGCGCGCAGCAGATCGCCCATGGCAACTGGGCCGGGCTGAGCCACGTTCACCACCTCAGGCAGACCCCGGTGCTGCACTAGCGCCGCCAGCACCTGCGCCAGCATCCGCACCCCGATATAGCTGCGCCGGGGCGTCGTGCCATCGGCGAAACGGTCCAGCTGAAACCCGGGGCGCCAGCCGCCGAGAATGGCATCGAGCCCGGCGATATTGCCGATCCTGAGGGCGGTGACCGCAACCCCGGCCTCAGCCCCCAGCCTGAGGGCCTGCGCCTCCATTTCGGCCTTGGCGACGCCATAGGGATTGGCCGGGGTTAGCGGCGCCTCTTCGGACAGGACACCGGGCTGGTTGCCATAGACCGCTGCCGAAGAGGCCAGCAACACCCGCGTCTTTCTGTCACTGACGCGGGTGCTTGCCTGCGCCGCCCTTATCGCGACTTCGGCGAGGCGGGCATTGTCACCCAGATCACCACCATGACCCGGGGTGACGCCAGCGAGGCAGAGAATCGTATCGGTGCCCTCGGCGGCCCGCACCAGAGTCGCGGGATCTTCCAGCGGCGCAAGGATATGCCAGGCTTCCCCTGCGGCATAATCAGCCGGACGGCGGCGCGCCTGCCAGCGCAGATCGGCGCCCGCGGGCAGCAGGGTCGGCCAGTCCCGGCGCAACAGCCCGCCGATCCGCCCAGCGGCGCCGAGCACCAGAATGGCCGGGGCTGTGGGATCGCCTCCCGATTCTGCCTCCATAGGTGTTGACGCTTGTTGTTGACGCATGGCACAGGCCCAGTATCTTGCTCGAATAATAACCACAGGTCCGAAACCGGATCAGAAATCAAGCCGTTTCCGGACAGGGACCTCATGCGCTCTTTCATTTCACTGCTCGCCGCCGTCAGCCTAGTTCTTTTGTCGGCGGCTTGTGGCCGTCTGCCAAGCGGCGCCCCTGTCAGCGAGGAAATCCTGGCCCAGTCCAGCGAACCGGATGCCGATTTTGCGCTTTATCAGGTCACCCGCGCCTTCCTGCCCACGGTGGGGCAATGGCCGGAAACCGGCCAGAAAGAGCTTTTGGGCTGGATCCGGGCCAGCCAGGGCGCCAAGACCCAGATCATCCAGTCCGGCGATACGCTGACGCTCCGAATCTGGGACAGCAGCGACAATTCCCTGCTGACCTCGCACGAGCAGAAGATGGTACAGCTGCAGGACGTGCGGGTGGCTTCGAACGGCTCTGTCTTCATGCCCTATGTGGGCAATGTGAACGTGCTGGGACTTACCCCGGATCTGGCGCGAGAAAAACTGCAGGAAGAACTGGAGGCCATCGTGCCCTCGGCACAATTGCAGCTGGACATGGCCGAGGGGCGCGGCAACTCGGTCGATCTGGTCTCGGGCGTTGCCCGGCCCGGCACCTATCCGATGCCGGACCGCAACTATACGGTGATGGGGCTGATCTCGGCCGGGGGCGGCATTTCCTCCAATCTCAACAACCCGCAGATCCGCCTGGTGCGGGGCAGCAATATCTACGGCACCTCGGTGCAGAACCTGCTGAACAATCCGCGCCTTGATACGCTCCTGCGCGGCGGTGACCGGGTCTTCGTGGAAGAGGACGAACGCTATTTCCTGTCCTTCGGGGCCACCGGCACCGAGGATCTGCATATCTTCACCAAGGACGAGATGTCGGCGATGGACGCGATCTCGGTCTCGGGGGGCTTTCAGGACAGCAAGGCCGATCCCGAAGGGCTGCTGGTCCTGCGCGAATACCCGGCTTCAGCGGTGGCGCCCGGTCAGCGCGGACCGCGCCACAACCGCGTGGTCTTCACCCTGGATCTGACCACGGCGGACGGGCTGTTTTCCGCCCGCAAGTTCGAGATCAACCCAGGCGATCTGGTCATTGCCACCGAATCCCCGATCAACGATGCGCTGACCGTCTCCAATCTCATCGGCAACTTCTTCGGCGTCTTCAGCCGGGCCGGCGTGCTGTAACGCGCGTCAGTCCAGCAGCCGCTCCAGATAAGTGCCGTAGTCGTTCTTCTTGAACAGGTCGGCGCGGGCCTGCAGCTGCTGGTCGTCGATCCAGCCCTGCTCATAGGCGATTTCCTCAAGGCAGCCGGTCTGCAGCCCCTGGCGTTTGGTCAGGGTGCGCACGAAATTGCCCGCATCCAGAAGCGAGCCATGGGTGCCGGTATCAAGCCAGGCATAGCCGCGGCCCATGGTTTCCACCCGCAGGCTGCCTTCATCCAGATACATCTGCAGAAGGTCGGTGATCTCCAATTCGCCGCGCGGCGAAGGCTGGACCTGTCGCGCGCGCGTGGGCGCAGAGCCATCAAGGAAATAAAGCCCGGTCACCGCATAGTTCGACGGTGGCACCTCAGGTTTCTCGATGATCTGGCGGGCGGTGCCGCTGTCGTCGAAATCCACCACGCCATAGCGTTCGGGATCGGCCACGTGATAGCCGAAGACGGTGCCGCCGCTGGCCTGTTCATCTGCTGCGGCCAGCAGGCTCGGCAGACCATGGCCGAAGAAGATATTGTCGCCCAGCACCAGCGCCGAGGGCGCGCCATCCAGGAACTCCTCGGCCAGGATATAGGCCTGTGCCAGACCATCGGGCGACGGCTGCACCACATAGGTCAGCGAAACGCCCCACTGGTTGCCGTCACCAAGGGTGCGCTTGAACTGATCCTGATCCTGCGGCGTGGTGATGATGCAGATCTCGCGGATGCCTGCCAGCAGCAACACTGACAGCGGGTAATAGATCATCGGCTTGTCGTAGATCGGCAGCAGCTGTTTCGACACCCCCATGGTGATCGGATAGAGCCGGGTGCCCGAGCCCCCCGCCAGAATGATGCCCTTGCGCGTGGTGCTGCGTGCCGTCATGCACTCTCTCCCAGATCCTTCAGAATATCATCAAGGCCCGCCCGCCAATCGGGGCGGGTGATGCCAAAAACAGTCTCTAACAAGGCACAACCGAGCCTAGAGTTCAACGGCCGTCTTGCCGGTGTCGGGTAATCGCTCGAGGGGATATCCACCACCTCGCAAGAGACATCCGCGCGGGCAAAGATCTCGCGCGCGAACCCGGCCCAGCTGGTGTCCGGTGTGCCGGCGAAATGATAGGTGCCGCTCTTGCCCGAATCCTTGGTCAGTTGCCCGGCCATCTCCATACAGGCCGCTGCGATGGCACGCGCCGGGGTCGGGGCGCCGATCTGATCCGCCACGATGGTCAGGCGGTCGCGCTCCTTGCCAAGGCGCAGCATGGTCTTGATGAAATTATTGCCATGGGCCGAGACCACCCAGGAGGTGCGCAGGATGGCATATGCCCCCCCTGCTGCGCGCACCGCCTCTTCACCGACCAGCTTGCTGCGGCCATATGCGCCAAGCGGACCGGTCGTATCCTCGGGGCTCCAGGGGGCATCGCCGCTGCCGTCAAAGACGTAATCGGTGGAAACGGTGACAAAGGGAATCCCCAGATCAGCGCAGGCCCGGGCCATGGCGGCGGGAGCAACGCCGTTGATCACCGTGGCCAGCTCTTCTTCCTCTTCGGCGCGATCGACAGCGGTATAGGCGGCGGCATTGATCACCGCGGCGGGCGCCCGGGTGCGGAGGATTTCGGCACAGGCCTCGGGGTCGGACAGATCCGCCTGATCGCGGCCCAGACAGGTGACGCCGTCAAAGGCTGCCAGTTCGCGGGCCAGCTGGCCGGTTTCTCCGAAGACAAGGATCATGTCCTCTTCCCCCAAACCAAGGGCAGCGCCCGTACCGGGGTGGGCGTGAAACGCCCGCCCATGGGGGCGGGGCGGGCGTTGCCCGGGCTGCTATACGCACCCCGGGCCATCATTCGCCAGTCCCCAGCCGCTGCCCAACACCGTGACGGTCCTGCAGAGCGCGCCACCAGGGTTCATTGTCGAGATACCATTGCACGGTGCGGGCCAGACCTTCCTCCACCGTCACCGAGGGGCGCCAGCCCAGTTCGTCCCGGATACGGGAGGGATCGATGGCATAGCGCGCGTCGTGACCCGGCCGGTCGGTGACAAAGGTGATCTGATCGGCATAGGACTTACCATCACCGCGCGGGCGTTTTTCATCGAGGATCACACAAAGCGTCTGCACCAGTTCCAGATTGCTGCGCTCGTTTTCGCCGCCGATATTATAAGACCGCCCCAGCGCGCCCTTCTGCAACACCAGCAACAGCGCATCGGCGTGATCTTCCACGTAAAGCCAGTCGCGGATGTTGGAGCCATCGCCATAGATCGGCAGGGCCTTTCCGGCCAGCGCGTTGAGGATCACCACCGGAATGAGTTTCTCCGGGAAATGATAGGGGCCGTAGTTGTTGGAACAATTGGTCAGCACCACCGGCAGCCCGTAGGTCTCGGCCCAGGCGCGGACCAGATGGTCAGAGCTGGCCTTGGACGCCGAATAGGGCGAGCGCGGATCATAGGCGGTGTCTTCGGTGAACATCACCTCGGGATCATTGGGCAGCGAGCCATAGACCTCATCGGTAGAGATGTGATGGAAACGGAAGCCCTCGGGGCGGTCATTTTCGATCCAGTATTTGCGCGCCGCCTCCAGCATGTTGAAGGTGCCGGTGATATTGGTCTCGATGAAATCGCCCGGCCCGTCAATCGAGCGGTCCACATGGCTTTCGGCGGCCAGATGCATCACCGCATCGGGCTCATGCGCAGCAAAGACCCGGTCGAGCGCGGCGCGGTCGCGGATGTCGGCTTGCTCAAAAGCGTAATCCGGGCTGTCTGCCACACCGGCCACATTCTCAAGACAGGCGGCATAGGTCAGCGCATCGAGGTTCACCACCTGATGGCCCCGGGCAATCGCCAGGCGCACCACGGCAGAGCCGATAAATCCGGCGCCGCCGGTCACGAGTATCTTCATGGGTTATCCTTCCCAGACAAACGGGCTGTCGAAATCTGCCAGCGCGTCGGCGGCGGCGTCCTTCTCCGACAGGACCGGCGTGCCCTCAAAGCCCCAGTCGATGCCGCAGCTATCCCAGGCCACGGCGCCATCACACTCGGGCGCGTAATAGTCGGTGCATTTATAAAGGATCTCGGTATCCGGCGCGCGGGTGATGAAGCCGTGCAGGAAGCCCTTGGGCACCAAGAGCTGCTTGCCGTTTTCCGCGCTCAACTCGATCCCGAACCACTTGCCATAGCTGGGCGAGCCCTTGCGGATATCCACCGCCACATCATAAAGCGCCCCGCGCCCACAGCGCACCAGCTTGTCCTGGGCATGGGGCGGCGCCTGGAAATGCAGCCCCCGCAGGGTGCCCACCTGCGCGGACAGCGAATGATTATCCTGCACGAAATCGAAATCCAGCCCGTGCGCGGCCATCCGCTGCCGGTTCCAGCTTTCACTGAAAAAGCCGCGGGCATCCCCGAACCGCTGCGGTGTCAGGACCTTCAGTCCCGGCATGCCTGTCTCTTCGATCTGCATCCTGTCCGTCCCGATCTGGATGATCTTTTCCTGCCGCAGTCCTAGCCGCTCCGGCGCCCCCGCGCCAGTCATCAGGCCAGTGATCAAGCCAGCCTTCAGCTCTGCCGCCGCAACCGCAGCGCGGAGGGCCTGCCCCTTCTGCTCTGTAAAACCGGCAACCCCATGACCAGCCCATGACCACCTCATGACACGGAGACGACAGAACCGGGGCGCTCAGCCGCAATCCGGTTGCGCCAGCCGCCCCCGCAGGGCAAGCATGCAAAAAACATTCCTAAGACGGTGTCAAAATCGCCCATGAAATTTCTCTTTGTCCATCAGAACATGCCCGGCCAGTACCGGGAGCTGATCACCTGGCTAGCGGCGCAGCCCGAGGGTCACGAGATCTATTTCCTGACCCAGCGCAGTGACATCCAGCTGCCCGGCGTCACCACGGTGACCTACAAGGCGCATCATCAGCCCGCCAAGGACGCCTATGGGCTGTCCAAGGACTGGGAGGCCGCCGCCGGCACCGGTATCGGCGCGGCGCTGGCAGCGCGGCAGTTGAAAGACGTCCGCGGCTGGAGTCCCGATATCATCATCGGTCACACCGGCTGGGGTGAGCTGACCTTCCTGAAAGAGGTCTGGCCCGAGGTGCCGATGATCGGCTTCTTCGAATATTTCTACCGCACTTCCGGCGGGCTGGTGGGGTTCGACCCGGACAACCCGCCCAACGATCAGGCCGGCTTTTTTGCCCAGGCCCGCAACACGGTGCCCTATACCAATATCCACACCGTCGATCTCGGCCATACCCCCACCTACTGGCAGCGCGACCGCTTCCCCAAAAGCTTCCATGACCGCATGTACGTCTGCCACGACGGCATCCGCACCGACCGGCTGCAACCCGACCCAGAGGCCTCGATTTCGCTGGGGCGGCTGGACCGCCCGCTAACCCGGGACAACGAGGTGATCACCTATGTCGCCCGCAACATGGAGCGCGCCCGCGGCTTTCACATCATGATGCGCGCCCTGCCGAAGATCCTGAAGGAACGCCCCAACGCCCGTGTCCTGATGATCGGTGGCAATGAGACCTCCTATGGCGCCGAAAGCAAACACCCGGAGGGCCTGCGCGGCGAGATGGAGGATGAACTGCAAGGCCAGATCGACTGGAGCCGGGTGCATTTCCTTGGCCGCGTCCCCTATGATGCCCTCTGCGACATCATCCGCATCAGCCGCTGCCATATCTACCTTACCATGCCCTTCGTACTCAGTTGGTCGCTGCTGGAGGCGATGTCGATGCAGGCCACGGTGGTGGCCGCCGATGTGGCGCCGGTGCGCGAGGCCGTCACCCATGGGGAAACCGGCATGCTGGTGGATTTCTTCGACCCCGATGCGCTGGCGGCGCAGGTGGTGGATGTGGTGGCCAACCCAGGATCTTATGCCCATCTTGGCCCCAATGCCCGCGCCCATGTGGTGGAGACCTACGATTTCCTGACCCGCTGCCTGCCGGAACATATCGCGCAGATCAACGCGCTGGTGCCTGAAGAGAAGCGGATCCGGATCTGAGCAAATGTTTCGCGCGCGAAACATTTGAAGGTATCTGCCATGACAAATGACGAGACTGGCCCTCTCTCCTGAGGGCCGGTTTAGAGACGAATTTAAGCTCTTTAGAGACTGTTTCAGGCCTCACGGGTGCGTTTTTTCACCCAGCCCAGGAAAGCCCCATCCGCCTGGCGCAGGCGCGGGCTGCCCGAACGTTGCCACATGGCCCGCCACTCGGCCTCCAGCGCATAGACATCGGCGCCGGGCATCAGGCTGCGGGCGCGCTCCAGCGTCTCCGGCTTCAGCACCGGGGCGGCGCCCATCCCCATACCGGACGCCGGGGCGACCACCGCGTGTTTCTGGCTGAACCGGATCAGATCGCCCGGCAGCTCTTCCATCGCATAATCCGGCAAGGGCTGCGCCTCGATCATATCGCGGATCATCTTGCGGAACACCCGGCGCGGGCTGGCCGATCCGGATTTCTTCAGCAAGGTGTCCACCGAGATGGTCCAGCCTTCCTGGCGGCCGCAATGCTTGCGGGTCAGCTCGTAGATGCGCCGCTCCAGCGGTTTGCGCAGACGGAAGTAATCGCGGCTGAGGGTCAGCACCGATTTCGACAGCACCGCCCGGAACAGCCATTCGCTGAGGGTGACGGCAACGTTGACCATGCGCCCGCCCCGGGCCTTGCGCACGATTTCCCAGCTTTCGATCAGGCCAAAGCCCGAGGTGACCTCTTGGCCGCCGGTGACGATATTGGTGGTGATGCGGGTGCCCGCAAGCCGTTCAAAGGATTCGCGCAGCCGCCGGTAGGCATCACCCGAGGTCTCCCGGTTGGTCGCCACCAGCAGATCATGCGCCTTCAGATGCAATGTGCGGCTGACCTGCCGTCCGGCGTTCAGCGCCGCCATCAGCTGGCTGATGCAGAAGATCAGGATGTCTTTGTCGTGGATTGTCGCCAGCCCCTTGACGCTGGGGGTGACGGTGATCTCGGCACCATTGTGTTCGTAGTTGAGAATGCGCCGGTCCGGCCGGGTGCCCAGCGAGAACAGCGGATGCTCCATCGAGGCGAGGTCATTCTTGGGGATCGCATCGAAAATATCGCAGAGGAAGAACGCCCCCTGCTCCGATGTCTGCGCCACGGGAGTTTGCATACCCGTTCCGCCTGCTGTGCCCGCAGCTGCCATGATCCCTGCCCTGTCGCTCTGCCTGGCCCCCCGGTTTTCAGGGCGATCATTGCGCCCTCCGGGGTGACTCGTTTTTCGTGGTTTTGATTACGCTCACCCTAAAGTTATCCACATGCCGCCGCAACGGGGTTCCGGAATCGGAACATCGGGGGTTCGGAGTCATATGAACGGGGTTTCAGAGTCACTGCTTCCAGAAAAACACGCCCAATCGCCAATAAAAAAGGGCTTTGCAGCACCGGTCCTCTTCCCGTAACTATTATATAACTCATAAATAACAGGGCAGAAAAATTTTCAGCCTGCCCCAACGCCTCTAAAACCTCGGCTTTCCCCCGCTGCAACAGACGGATTTGCTTAGAAAAAGCAAAAGAGGTGCGCATATTTCTTCCATGTGCGCTGTTTTCTGCTATCTTGCCAAAAAGAGCGCACATAAGGCGTTTCATCCAAGAGGGCTGTACTCTTTCCAGAAGGGCGCAGCGCAGCAGCAAAGAAACCGGCAGCAATCCATGGCACGAGATATCCACAGGAAAGAAACCGGGCGAAAAGACAGCGCCCTGCCCCCCTATTTCAACATTGATCCCGACGCGGCCCTGGCCGAGCTGGAAGCACCCACCAGCACGGCAGGCTTTGCCGGGATCGCCGAAGGCTGCGCCCGGGGCCGGGCCGATCTGGCCAGCCGGGGATTGGATGAGGAAGGGCGCAAAACCCTGCGCCTGTTCTCCACCTGGGAAATCACCCGCTACCTGATCCCCGTCGCCCAGGCCCATTTCCGCCGGGTGCTGAAGGCCAACCCGGAGCTGCCGCAGGGGCGTTCGGAAACCGAGGGCGGCGCCAAGTGGTTCACCCTCGACGAGGTGCTGGTCCTGCGGGCGCATTTCGCGGCGCAAGGATCCAAGGCCAAGGATTACATCCCCTACCGCCCCAAGGGCCTGCCGGCCAAGATGGTCGCCGTGGCCAACTTCAAGGGCGGCGTCGGCAAGACCTCCACCGCGGCGCATCTGGCGATGTCGGCGGCGCTCGATGGCTACAAGGTGCTGGTCATTGATCTTGATAGCCAGGGCTCGATGACCTCGATCTTCGGCGGCCGGGTCGAGGATGAATGGCAGACCGCCTTTCCGCTCTTGGCGCGCCATTACGGCGAACACCTGCGCAGCGAGAACCAGCGCCGTCTGGACCGGGGCGAGGCGCCCCAGCCGATGGACGATGCGCTGACCGCGGCGATGGACATGACGGCGGCGGATGTCATCCAGAGCACCCACTGGCCCAATATCGATCTCATCGGCGCCCAGCTGAACCTCTACTGGGCCGAATTCCAGATCCCGGTCTGGCGCATGGCGGCGCGCTCCTGGAAGCTCTGGGATGCGCTCACCGACCGGCTGGAGGCCGACGGGGTGCTGGACCAGTACGATGTGATCTTTATCGATACGCCCCCCGCTCTTGGCTATCTCACCATCAACGGGCTGTCAGCGGCGGATATCCTGCTGGTGCCCATGGGGGCGTCCTTCCTCGAATTCGACTCGACGGGGCGCTTCTTTGACATGCTGCATTCCACCTTTGCCAGCATCGAGGAGGGCGAGAACCTTGCCGCCCGCGCCCTGGGCCGCCCCGAGATGGGCTTTGAATGGGATGCGGTGCGCGCTGTCATCACCCGCTACGACAGCGCCCAGCAGGGCGAACTGGCCGGGCTGATGCAGGCCTATATGGGGCCGGTGCTCTCTCCGCATAAACAGGATTACACCGCGCTGATCGGTCAGGCCGGCGAACAGGTCTCTGGCATCTACGAGGCCGATTACCGCGATTTCAACCGTGAGACCTATGCGCGCGGTCGCGAAACATTCGACGAAACCTACGCCGCCTTCAAACGGCTGCTGATCGGCTGCTGGCGCCGCGCCGAAGTGCAGATGCAGAGCGCGGCCGAGTAAGGCCCCGGCAGGGACGATGGCGCAGACTGCGCGCCCAAAGGAGACAGGCAGATGGCAAAACGCAAACGGTTGATGCCGGCACAGAGCAGCTATCTTTCCGGCGCCCCGGAAAGCAAATCCGCCCTTGGCGGTCCGATGGCCGTGGGGGCGGCGCCGATCGCACAGGTGGCGTCGGAAACCGCTTCGCAAGCGGCCTTGCAGGAATTGTCCGACGTGCTGGAAAACGCCCGCAACAAGGGGCTGATGATCGAAGAGGTGCCGCTGTCGGCCATCGACGAAACCCATCTGGTGCGCGACCGGATCGAACAGGACGCCGAGGAAATGGATGCCCTCGTCGAATCCCTGCGCGCCCGTGGCCAGCAGACCCCGGTCGAACTGGTGCCGCTGGAGCCCCGCCCCGATGGCCGCAGCCATGGCCTGATCTCGGGCTGGCGCCGCCTTGGTGCCCTGCGCAGGCTCTATGCCGAGACTTCAGACCCGAAATACGCCACGGTGAAGGCGCTGATCATCCGCCCGGAGACGGCGCAGGATGCCTATATCGCCATGGTCGAGGAAAACGAAATCCGGGTGAACCTCTCCCACTACGAACGCGCGCGGATCGCGGTGCGGGCGATGAAGGAAGAGGTGTTTCCGACTCTGAAAAAGGCACTTCAGAGTCTTTTTGCCAATGTGCCGCGCGCTAAACGCTCCAAGATCCGCAGCTTCGTGACCCTGGTCGAGGAGCTGGATGCGGTGCTGTTCTATCCCACCGCCATCAGCGAGAAGCTGGGCCTGTCACTGGTGCGCGCCATGGGCGAGGACGAAGGTTTTGCAGAGCGCTTGCGTGCTGCCCTTCAGGCGTCGCCGCGCGAGTCTGCAGCGGATGAGTTGGAGATCCTGAACCGGGTTCTGGCCGAGATACAGGACGGATCTGAGGTCGACACGGCAAAGGCTGATACGTCTCTAAACGTGGCTTTAGAGACGCAAAATACGACGCCTGAGGCCCCTGCCCGCCCGCGTGTGCGCACCCCCGGTGCCGAGGGATCCGAGCGGATCTCGGTTCAGGCTGCGGCAGGTGTGCGGCTGGGCTTCACGCCAGGACAGAACCGGATTGAGTTGACCGGCGATGCTGTCGATGCAGAGCTGATGGCGGCGCTGCAGGACTGGCTGAAGCACCGCTGAAACCAAGGCTGCAATCAGAACGAATTCGACCCTAAACCCCGGTTTAGGGTCTTTCTATAGACTCTGAAGCGTGTCCAAATGTTTCGCGCGCGAAACATTTGGGATCTGTTGGCAGCGGAGGCAGGCTCAGCGGCCCACCGCGATATACTGGGAGAAGCCGGCCCGTTCAGCGGCCCGGGCGGAATAGACATTGCGCAGATCCGCCATCCGCGGATAGGCCATCCTGGCGGCCAAGGCCTTCAGATCAAGCGCGCGGAACTCGTTCCATTCGGTCAGCAGCACCACCAGATCGGCGCCCTCTGCCGCCTCATAAGGATCTTCGAGCCAGTCGACGCCGGGCAGCAGCGCCTCGCCCTCGGCACGGCCCTGCGGGTCGATCACCCGCACATGGGCGCCGCCGCCCACCATGGCAGGCACGATGGTCAGGCTGGGGGCCTCGCGCATGTCGTCGGTATTGGGTTTGAAGGTGACACCCAGCACTGTCACCGTCTTGCCGTTGAAAGAGCCTCCGCAGGCATCGCGCAGCTTTTCCACCATGCGCGCCTTCACCTCGTCATTGACCCGCATCACCGTCTCGGTGATCCGCATCGGAAAGGAATGGTCCTGACCGATGCGCGCCAGCGCGGCAGTGTCTTTCGGGAAACAGGAGCCGCCATAGCCGGGGCCGGCATGCAGGAACTTGTTGCCGATCCGCCCGTCCAGACCGACCCCGCGCGAGACCTCTTTGACATCGGCGCCCACCTTTTCGCAAAGCCCGGCGATTTCATTCATGAAGGTGATCTTGGTCGCCAGAAAGGCATTGGCGGCGTATTTGATCATCTCGGCGCTTTCCAGATCGGTGGTCAGGATCGGAAAATCGCGCAGGTAAAGGGGGCGGTAGATCTCGCTCATGACCTCGGCGGCGTGGGCGCTTTCGACGCCGACCACCACCCGGTCGGGCTTCATGAAATCTTCGATCGCCGCGCCTTCGCGCAGGAATTCAGGGTTGGAGGCCACATCGAAGTCCGCATCCGGATTGGCGCTGGCGATCACCTCCTGCACTTGGCGGTTGGTGCCCACCGGCACGGTGGATTTGGTCACCACCACCGCATAGCTGGTCAGCGCCGCGGCGATCTCTTCGGCGGCGGCCATCACATAGGTCAGATCCGCATGGCCATCGCCGCGCCGGGTCGGGGTGCCGACGGCGATAAACACCGCCTCGGCGCCATCCACGGCAGCGGCCAGATCGTCGCTGAACTCCAGCCGCCCGGCGGCGACGTTCTTTTCCATCAGCGTATCCAGGCCCGGTTCGTAGATCGGCACCTCGCCCGCCTTCAGCCGGGCGATCTTGGCGGCGTCCTTGTCGACGCAGATCACGTCATGGCCGAAATCGGAGAAACAGACGCCGGACACCAGTCCCACGTAGCCAGTGCCAATCATCGCAATACGCATGGGGTGTCCCCTGTTCTGATGCTATGTCGTTCTGCAACTTTGAAGAAAGCGCAGGCTGGGCGCAATGGGGCTGGGGGCGCCCGTGCTCAAATGTTTCGCGCGCGAAACATTTGACGGCTCCTGCTGGTGTCACCGCGTTACGGCATCAGGCGCTGTAATAACCCCGGTACCAATCCACGAAACGGGCAACACCGGTCCTGACATCGACCTCTGCCCGGTACCCCGTGAGGGCGGTGAGCAGCGATGTGTCGGCCCATGTCGCGGGCACATCGCCGGCCTGCATCTCTTTCAGGATCTTCTGCGCGGGCTGTCCCAGCGCCTCTTCCAGGGCGGCGATATAGTCCATCAGCGGGGTGGGCTGGCTGGCGCCGATATTCACGACCCGGAAGGGCGCGACGGGGCTGAGGCTGTCCTGCGGCCCCACCGGAGCATCGCCTGGCACCGCCTCGATCAGCCCGGTGATGCCTGTCACCAGATCGTCGATATAGGTGAAATCGCGGCTCATGCGGCCGTGGTTGTAGATCTCGATCGGCTCATCCGCGAGCATCGCCTTGGTGAATTTGATCGGTGCCATGTCGGGTCGCCCCCAGGGACCGTAGACGGTGAAAAACCGGAACATGGTGATCGGCAGGCGGTAGAGATGCGCATAGGAATGGCTCATCGCCTCGCCCGCCTTCTTGGTAGCGGCATAGAAGGACATCGGCGTGTCCGCCTTTTGTCGCTCGTCAAAGGGCATTTCCGTGTTGGCGCCATAGACCGAAGAGGTGGAGGCCATCAGAAGATGCACAGGCGGGTGGGCGCGGGCGGCCTCCAAGAGTTCGAAGGTGCCGATAAGATTGGCCTCGAGGTAATCACGCGGCGCATCGATGGAATGGCGCACCCCGGCCTGGGCGGCCAGGTGAATGACCGCATCGGGGCGGTGCTGGGCAAAGAGTTCCATCAGGCGACCGGGGTCTTCCAGCTTGCCGATCACCGGGGTGAAGGCCGGGCTTTCTGCTAGCATCGCGTGGCGGCGAACCTTCAGGGCGACATCGTAATAGGGCGACAGGCAATCCAGTCCGACGACCTGCCAGCCCGCAGCCAGCAAGCGGGCTGCAAGGTGATAGCCGATGAAGCCGGCCGATCCGGTGACAAGAGCAGTGCGCATGACATGCTTGGTGGCGGTTTCCGGCGGTCCTGTCAAACCCTATCCTGCGTCCTTCTGCGGGGCAGGGCGCGGCGCGGGGCACCCCTTGGGGTTTGACATGAGGCCGGATTTATGAGTTTTGCGCTCCCACAACGCAAAGACGACCACACAGGCGATCAGAACAGGCCGGGGAGCAGATTTTCGTGAGCGCACAGACAGATCCCAGCCCGTCCCCCCGCCGCCTGGTAGCGGTGGTGGTGACCTACAACCGTCTCGACAAGCTGAAGGACACCATTGCCCGGCTGCTGCAAAGCCCGGCCGAAGAGCTGGCAGCGCTGGTGGTGGTGGACAATGCCTCGACCGATGGCACGAGTGACTGGCTGACGACATTGCAGGATCCGCGGCTGGACATTCAGATGAGCGAGACCAACCGCGGCGGGGCAGGCGGCTTTGAGCGCGGCATGCGCCGCGCGATGGAGGCACACGCGCCCGACTGGCTGGTGGTGATGGATGACGATGGCCGCCCGGCGCCCGGCGCCCTGGCGGCGTTTCACGCCCTGCCCGCCCATGACGACCCGGCGCGCGCCTGGGATGGGGTGGCTGCGGCGGTCTATTTCCCCACCGGCGGTATCTGCGAGATGAACCGCCCCTCGCGCAATCCTTTCTGGCACAGCCGCGAATTTCTGCGCACGCTCTTTGGCGGCGGGCGCTCGGGCTTTCACGTGCAGCCTGCCGATTACGAAGGGCAGGGGATGCAGATCGACGTGACCTCCTTCGTGGGCTTCTTCATCTCGGCGGATGCAGTGCGGCGCATCGGCTATCCCGATCCCGATCTTTTCATCTACGGCGATGACGGGCTTTATACCCTGGGGCTGACCAAATCGGGCGGCCGTATCGGATTTGAACCCGCCGTGCGGTTCGAGCACGATCTGACGACCTTTGTGCCCAAGGCGGGGGAAGAGCAGGCGCAGCGCGGCCGTTTCATCCCCTTGTGGAAGGTCTATTATTATCACCGCAACCTGCTTCTTCTGTACCGGATGGCGGCGGGGATCTGGTTCTGGCCGGTGATGCTGGTGATCCTGCCCAAATGGTTCTCCAAAGTGCGCGCCCATCAGGGCGAACGGCGCGCCTTTCTGTGGCTTATGGGCCGGGCGGTGCTGGACGGGCTCAGGCGGCGCACCCATGTGCCCCATGCCGAGGTGCTGGAGATGGCCCGCACAAAGAGGTAGGGCGCGAGCGCAAACCGCGCGCAAGGTTCGGTTGCGGATCAGCGATTCAGGATGACTCGGTGATAGCGTCCCATCAGGATCAGACCGAGCATCAGCAGGATCATGCTGATAAGCAGAACATAAATCACGCTGACAAATGAGGCCGTATAAGTGGGGTAAAACCCGCTGCGCATCAGCCCGGTGATGTGCAGCAGCGGATTGTACCATAGAACATCTCGCGCCACGGGGGGAAGATCCTCAAACACATAAAGGATGCCGGATGCCAAGAATAGCGGTCGGGTGATGATCGACCAGGCCACGTCCCATAGAGGGTAAAGCCCCAGCAACACGCAATTCACCGTACCCACGCCTAGCCCGAGCAACATGGCCAGCCCCAGCGCTTCCAGCGTAGGCCCCATATCGACCACGGCGCGGCTGTCTGTGATCAGCAGCACGCTGCCGATCAGAATGAACGAGATAAGCAGGCCGGTCAGGCTGTTGAGGATGAAGCGGGCCAGAATGGCGTCGATCCAGGTGACGGCTGGGTACTTCAGCAGGGGTTTGGAGAAAATGAGCGCCCGGGCGGTGGTGCCGCTGATGGTCTGATAGAGGTTGAAGGGCAAAAACCCCGTTGCATAGAACAGCAAGAAACTGGTGCCGAGAGACGGGGTGCGGATCACCAGGGAGAAGCCGATGCTGAGAAACAGGATGGCGGCCAGGGGTTCCAGAATGCTCCAGATATAGCCACCTGGGGTGCGCCCGTAGCGGGTAGACATTTCCCGCAGCACCAGCGCCGCGATGGTGCGCAGGCTGGCAAAGCGGTGAGAGCGCCCCCGGGGACGCTGCGCCGGGGCGATCTGCGGCGTGGCAGTCGGGAGCTGAGAGGTCATAGGATCTGCCATGAATATCTGTGTTGTGAATAGCCTGTCGGTAGGCGATACTATGAAAGAGATAAAAGTCAAATTCAAACGGCGAAAAGCTGGACAGGCGGATCATGGCACAGGAACGTCGAGTGAAGAAGCTGCAGAGCGGGCAGGTGGGCAAAGGCGTTACTACAGCCGAAGAGGCAACCAGCAACATCGAACATCTTCCGCAGGTGCAGGAGGACACGGCCAGTCAGGAGGACATGCCGGGAAACAGGCGCGGTGGCGGTAGGGGACGCAAGAAGCTCAAGAAGCTGCGCCAGAAGGTCAAAGCCGCCGAAGCCGCGCTTGAGGCGGCGCAGCGGCAGGTAGCCGAGACACCGGCCTATCCCATGGCGCGCCCGGCGCAGATGCGCCGCCGCCACTGGGGGCTTGTGGCCAGTTTCGTGTTGATGGTGCTGGCGCCGCTGGCCGCAGCGGTCTTCTATCTCTGGGCCGTGGCCGAGGATCAGTATATCTCCACCGCCGGTTTCACCGTGCGCAGCCAGGAGAGCGGCGGCGCCACCGATATCCTGGGTGGCCTGGCCAATTTCGCCGGCAATACCACCGCTTCGGACAGCGATATCCTTTATGAATTCATACAGAGCCAGGAAATGGTGGAATCGGTGGACAAGGCAGTGCCGTTGCGGCCCCATTACAGCCAGCACTGGCCCGACGACTGGGTGTTCTCGCTCTGGCCCGATGCCACGCTGGAACAGATGATCTGGTACTGGCAGCGCATCGTCGGCATTTCCTATGACAGCGGTTCGGGGTTGATCGAGGTGCAGGCGGCGGCCTTTGATCCCGAAACGGCCCAGGCCATTACCCGCGCCATCGTCTCTGTAAGCCAGACCCGCATAAATGCGCTGAACGAGCAGGCGCGCGAGGATGCCATGCGCTATGCCCGCGAGGACCTAGACGAGGCGCTGGAGCGGTTGAAAGGCGCGCGCGAGGCGCTGACCCAATTCCGCACCCGCACCCGGATCGTGGATCCGGCGGCGGATATCCAAGGCCGCATGGGGGTGATGAACAACCTGCAGCAGCAACTGGCCGCGGCGCTGATCGAATACGACCTGTTGCGCGGTACCGTGGGGGAGGGGGACCCGCGTCTGAAAAAGGCGCAGCAGCATATCGACGTGATCCGTGATCGTATCGATATCGAGCGGCAGACTTTTGCCTCCACCAATACCGATACCGGCGCTGTGGGTGAGGATTACCCCTCGCTGATCTCGGAATTCGAACGTCTCACGGTGGATCTGCAATATGCCGAGGAAACCTACCGGGCGGCGCTGACGGCGCTGGAGGTGGCCCGGGATGAGGCCACCCGGCAAAGCCGCTATCTGGCCACCTATATCAAGCCGACCCGGGCTCAGGAATCTGAATATCCCGACCGTCCCATGCTGGCGGGGCTGGCCGGGTTGTTCCTGCTCTTGACCTGGTCGATCCTGGCGCTGATCTACTATTCTATCCGGGACCGCAGCTGAGGCGGATCCCGGGGAGCACAAGAGCATGATCCGCTTTGAAAACCTGACCAAGAGCTTCTGGCTGCGGGGCGAGCGCAAGGTTGTCATCGACAATCTCAACCTCACTTTGCCTACTGGCCGCTCCCTGGCGCTTCTGGGGCGCAACGGGGCGGGCAAATCCACCCTGCTGCAGATCATCGCCGGCACCATGCGCCCGGATCACGGCCGGGTGGTGTCCGATGGCACCATGTCCTGGCCGGTGGGGTTGGGGGCCTCCTTTCACCGGGAGCTTACAGGGGCAGAGAACGTCCGCTTCATCGCCCGAATTTACGGGGTGGATACCGAGGATCTGGTCGCCTTTGTCGAGGATTTTGCCGAACTGGGAAAATTCTACCACATGCCGATGCGCAGCTATTCTTCGGGGATGCGTTCGCGGCTGACCTTCGGGGCCTCGATGGGGATCCACTTTGACACCTACCTGGTGGACGAGGTGACCTCGGTGGGGGACCGGTCTTTCCGGCGCAAGAGCCGCAAGGTCTTTGCCGACCGGCTGCAGCAGTCCAGCGCCATCATGGTCAATCACTCGATGGGGCAGGTGCGCAAGTTTTGCGATGCCGGCGTCGTGCTGGAACATGGCCGGATGCAGTATTTCGACGATCTGGAAGAAGCTATCGCTGTGCATGAAGCGATGCTGTCCTGAGCAAAGGCCGCTGATCCAGAGCCGGGCGGCTTCAATCTCGGGCGCTTTAAGGCCGGAAACACCCCGTTCGGGCAAAGATAAATTGTACTTTTACAGCCTACTCCAGTAAGGAGCGGACAGCAGGCAAAGGTGTATGGGTGCAGGGGAGTTCCAGTGATGAAAGATGAGGCGCAGGCCGCAACGTTCACTACGTTGCAGGCGCTGATGTGGCCCGAGTTCGGCATCTGCACCGAGCGGGAACTCTACGTGTGTACCGAGGGCGCAGTGGCGCTGTCTGATACCCGGCATGACATACATTTTGCCACCGGCGGAGAAGCCTCTTTTGCCACCTGGTTCAACCTGTTCAACCTGGAAAAATGGCAGCGCGAATGCGATCTGAGCTCGCTGGTCCTGACCCTTGAAGGCGCAGGGGATTTCGAACTTTCGGTTTTCCTGGCGCCGTCCAACCGGTCCTGGGAGCTGGTGAGCTGCGAGTATGTGACTCTTTCGGAAGACGCGGCCAAAGAGGGCCGACTGCGGGTGGATCTGTCGCATCTGCTGCAACAGGGCTGCGCCGAGGGTGTGCTCTATTTCGCGCTGCGGGCGATGGGACCGGGACATCTGGTCGGGGCTGCCTGGCAGACGCAGGATGCGCCGAAACGCCAGCCGCAGCTGGCGCTGGCGGTCACCACCTTCCGACGCGAAGCCGAGGTGGCGCGCACGGTCAAGCGGTTCGCCGCCTTCCGGGAGCAGTCCTGGATGAAGGACCACGTGCAGATGATCGTCACCGACAACGGGCGAACGGTCGATCTGGATCCCCCTGAAGGCGTCAGCATCGTGCCCAATGAAAACCTGGGCGGGGCAGGCGGCTTTACCCGGGGGCTGCTGGAGGCGCGGGCGCGCGGGGCGTCCCATTGCCTGTTCATGGATGACGATGCCTCGATCCACATGGAAAGCCTGGAGCGCACCTGGATGCTGCTGGCCTATGCCACGGATCCCAAAACCGCCATTGCCGGGGCGATGATCAGCGAACAGCACCGCTGGGCGATCTGGGAAAACGGCGCTCTCTTTCACACCCGCTGCCTGCCGCAGCACATGGGCACCGATCTGCGCGACATGAGCGAAATGATCGAAATGGAAAACCTGGCCACCCGGCCGGTGCCGGACACATTCTATGGCGGCTGGTGGTATTTCGCCTTCCCGGTGGACGCGGCCCGGCACCTCGCCTTCCCCTTTTTCGTGCGTGGCGATGATGTCAGCTTCTCGCTGGCCAATGATTTCAACATTCTCACCCTCAACGGGGTGGTTTCCTTCCAGGAAAGCTTTACCGAGAAGGAAAGCCCGCAGACCTGGTACCTGGACCTGCGCAGCCATATGGCCCACCACATGAGCCTGCCGATGCTGGACGTGGGGGCCAAGGGCGTTCTGAAAATCGCCGCATGGTTCTTCCTGCGCAACCTGCCGCGGATGCATTACGACACGTTGGCGGCCATCAACTTGGCGGTCGAGGACGTGATGCAGGGGCCGGAGTTCTTCGACCAGCACGCTGACATGGCGACCCGCCGCGCCGATCTGAAGGCGCTGACAGGCGACGAGACCTGGCAGCCGCTGGACCCGCACAGGCCGCTGGCGCCGGTGCGCCAAAAACCGCCAAGCTGGGCAGCGCGCCTGGCGATGAAGCTGACGCTGAACGGGCTCTTGATCCCCGGCTTTGCCCGTCTGGGGCGCAAGATCACCCTGGAGGCGCCGCATAGGGGCCATATCGGCTATGTCTGGGGCGCCTCGGAGATCACCGTGCTGAACGCCGGTCAGGACAAGTATTACACCGTGCGCCATTCCAAAGGCGCGGCCTGGCGCCAGATTCGCCGCTTTGTCCGCAACGCCCGCGCCTTCCTGAAAGACTATGACCGGCTGGCGGCCAGCTACCAGGAGCGTTATGACGATCTCACCAGTGAGGACTACTGGAAAAACAAGTTGGGCCTGACGCCCGTGACAAAGATTCAGCAGGACGCCGCCGAGTGAAAGCGATTAAACGACTGCTTCGCCGCCCCGCCCCGGGGCAGGGAGGTATTACCGAAGATGTAGGAACCGCGGCAGCGGAGATGTCCGGCCGCCTGGCGCCCTCCGGGCAGGCATCGCTCAAGGTGATCCTGTTCATCGGTCATCACAAGGTGGGATCGACATCGCTGCAGGATTACCTGTCGCGCAATGCCGCCGCCCTGTCGCGGGTGGGGATCCTTTATCCTTACGTGGATTTCGAAGGCATGGCGCATATGGCTGCTACGGCGGCCGGGCATGCGCAGCCCGAAGGCTCGCTGCCGATCAATGTGCGCGAGCCGCATAATGCGCTGGCCTTCCGGATGCTGGCGACGCAGAAAAACGGCGCGGTGCCTGCCTATCACAAACGCCTGCCCGCCCTGCCGCAAATGCTGCATGCCATCCGCCAGCAGATCCGCTTTTCCCAGCCGCATACGGTGATCCTCGCGGCCGAGGTCTTTGCCAATTTCAATGCCGTCTCGCCGGAGCTGATCGATCAGCTGGTTGAACATTTTCCAGGGGCAGAGTTCACCGTCGTGGCAACCCTGCGCCGGATCGATGAATATCTTGCCTCCTGGCACGGGCAGCGGCTGAAGTTCGGCCACAAGCTGAAACCCCTGCGCGAGGACGGGGTCGACAGCTACGGCATGGGGATTCATTTCAATTACCGCCTGATGATCGAAGGCTGGCTGAAGGCACTGCCTGAGGCCCGCGTCATCCTGCGCGATTACGCCGATGTGCGTGCGAATGGTGGATCGGTGAATGATTTCATCACCCAGACCGGGCTGCAGATGCCCGAGGGTCTGCTGCCCGAGCGGCGCGAGAACGATTCCATTCACCGGGGAATCTACGAGATCATCCGCCGTGCCAATATGGAGCTGCCCCAGCCCCAGGCGGCAGAGTTGCGCCACAGCCTGCGCGCGCTGGCACCGAAATTGAACCTGCCGCCCAGTCATTCTGTGGAACTCTTCGGGGCGGAGACCCGCGCCCGGATGCTGGAACGGTTCCGCCCGATCGATACCTGGCTGGGCGAGGCAATGGGCCAGGAGGGCTTTTTTGACGATCTGGAAGCCGTTCTGGAGCCGGACCCTCTGCCGGAACTGGAGACGGCCCGCATCGCACTGGAACAGATCGAGGCCCGTAAGGCCTGGCGTGAGAGCTGGCGTGAAGATGAGGCCGTAGAAACATTTTTGTCGGGGTTGGCTGGTGGGGGGACCACTCCAGACAAGACAGCGTAATGAGAAAGCCGTTTTATGGTCAAGGAACTGATTATTCACCTGGGGGACACGAAAACGGGCTCCACGACGCTGCAAGGCGTGTTGCGGTCCGGATCCTACACCCTACCGGGCGCACAGCAGCTATTGTACCCGGGGCGGCACCTTAATCACAACTACCTAGCCCAGGGGTTGTACCGGAAAGAGAAAAAAGCCGGAAACACGAGACGTTTCAGGAAACTGCATCAGGCGCTGGAGAGCAGTGATACAGATTTTGCTGTGGTTTCGGCGGAGCATTTCCAGTTTGCCTCTCCGAGGCACCTGCAACAGGTGATCCAGGAGACACTCCCTGGGTATGAGCATAAAATCCGTCTGATCTCCTATGTTCGCCCCCATGCGGAAAAGCTGTTGTCCGCGTTTTCGGAACAGATAAAATTCGGGATGGTAAAAGGTGGGCTTCGGGGTTTCTTCAACCGGATGTCCGCACGGGGTACGCTGGATTATACGCCCCGGTTCCTGGAATGGAGGGATACCTTTGGCGATCGCTTCGAGCTGCGCCCTTTTGTCCGCCAGGAGCTGTTCCGTGAAGATATTTCGGCCGATTTTTTTCACTTTCTCACAGGAGAAGAAGGCACGGAACTGCAGGGTAAGACAGTCGACAACCCGGCGCTGACCGTGGGACAGATCGCGCTTTTGCAGCATGTGCATCACGTGTTTCGGTCCGAGGCTGCCAGGCAGGAGATCGACAGAAAGCTTATGCGGCGGGTCCTGACCGCATTGAGTCAGGCCGTGACGCAGGAAATCAAAAGAACAGGTATCGGCAAAGAGACTGGCCGCCTGCATATTCCCCGGAGCCTGATCGGAAAGGTCATTGATCGCTATCAGGAGGATGCGGCAGCACTGGACGCAGCCTTCTTCACAGGGATACCAATGACGGAGGCCTTGCAGGCGGCGCCGCAGAAACTGAGCGGGAAGAAACAATCCTTCAGTGCCGCAGATTACTTTGACACAGAGACACTGCTGGGGGTTGAGGCTCTGTCCGGCGCGCTCTCTGCCTTGGCGCTGCATACCCCGGAGCAGTTTCAGAAGAAGATGAAAGCGGCTTACAGACAGAACGGAAACAGAGGGTCGACAGGGTGGCGAGGCTAACCTTCCTGCTGAATGCCCCTGCCGGGACGCCTAGCTTAGCCTTCTGTCAGGTGTCTGGCGGGCCGTAGTCCAGAGGGGACAAAAGCGGTCTTGCCTGATAGCCGCCTTTATCCCCGGGGGAGCTGCGCGGCACGATGCGTCCCTTGGACGTGATCTTCATCTTGTCCAGCGGGTAACCGAACTGGTGCATCAGCCGCCCCAGCCGTTTTTCCACCAGCCTGATCTGCTGGGCGGGAAGCGCGTGGCGAAATTTGGCGAAATTTGTGGTCATGAGAGGCTTGGCGACATTCTGACGTTGCCGGTTGCTACCTGCCAGGGTGGTGGCCTCCTCGGTGCTGTGAAAGTCTAGCATCTCCGGCTCGAATGATTGGTCGAGAAAGAGGCACAGGCGCCGTAGAACAGCTTCGGCATCAATCAGCAGGTCTTCGTAGCGATGCAGAAAGACGCGTTCAGGCCCAAGGACGCCAAGCGCATGCAGGCCGCCCAGCTGGTCCTCTTTCCAGATCCGCAGCGCGTTCTTGGTGGTTCCGAATTTGTTTTTTGTGCCCTCTCTCAGGGCTGCAGCCGAGGCAAAATAGTCGCGGGGATCACGCACCTGAAAAATAAATTTTGCATCCGGAAAACACTCCAGAATGAAGAACAGCAGCTTGTGCAGGTTGTTCTCCTTGATGAAGACTCGTTTGCCTGCGGCTGCAGGCGTGGCGTCGATATAGAGAAACCGGGCCAGGCGATGCGGATCGATCTGATCCTGAGCAGAGAGCCAGGCGGCGGCGGCCTGCGCTTCTTTCTTTGTGCCGAGCAGTTTTTCCAGCCTTTTGGGGATCCTGTTACACATCCGCTGCCAGGCGACAGATTGGGTGTCACCGGCTAGGGTCTGGTGAAGATTAAGCAGGACATTCTGGCCAAAGTGAAACGGCGGCGGGGCATAAAACGCAGAATGGGCGCCCACGATACGGCTGATCAGGTTAGAGCCGGAACGTTCAGAGCAGATCAGGAAAACGGGGGGGTGTTGCATTTTTTTCTTTTCGTTGGGGCCGACGCAGGGAGCGGGTCAGCGAAATATGCGCCTGGCGATCTGGCGTGAAAAACTCTGTCGCCCGTGATAGTCATTCATATGGCTGATATTTTTAAAATCGGCCTGCTCCACCACAAAATCGGTGTCCAGCATGATGTCAATTCCGGTCTCGCGGACAGCCTGCTCCACCACGGCGCTGAAATGATTTTGGCCGCGGGCTCTTGCTGCGTTCAGGGCGCTTTGGCCCTCGGGGTGCTGGATGGGGTGGATCACTGCGGTGACGCGGTCGCTGACCTCCTGCAAAGCCCTGACGCCGCGGATCCAGGCAGCGACAGCCTTGTCGTCCATTTTTATCCCGCCCTCGAAAGCCTCGCAGATTTCCTTGGATCGCTTGCGTTCCCAGTTGGCTTGCGGGGCGACCTGCCCAGGGGTGTCCATCGGTGCGATGGCGCCGCCGGTGGCGGTGTCCCAGATGGTGTCTGCGTCATAGTATTTGCGCGGAACATTGCGAAACAGGCCAGCCTTGAAATCCTCCAGGATCTCGATGTCGCCTGCGGGGGGCATGATCGACAGCTGCATGATTTCCATTTCGATCACGGCATGGGCCAGACGACGCCCCTGGGCCTGCAGGGTGCCACGGATATATTCGCAGACTTCGGCGATGCCCTGGACGCTGAGCATGGCCATGCCAAGATTGGCAACTCGCACATCCTGCCCGGATGCGCAGGATTCGATGGTTTCCGGGCTGATCCCGCGCATGAAGCCGGAAGAGCCGACGCAGAGTACCAGCGGTTTTGGGGTGTCGGCGACGAACCCGGGGAATTTATCAAGCATATCCAGCGCCCGCATGGCGCGGTAGTGCAGGTTGCGTTTCAGTTCGGGGGCTTTCAGGCTGCCCGGGGCAGGAGGCTGAAAGCGGTCCGCTCCCTTCGGTGCCAGAGCGCGGCGTAGAAATGCCACCATCTGCCACAGGGACATTTGCGACAGCTCGGTTGCGGTCTCTTGGGTCAGCTCCAGTCCGAAATGCTTTTCCAGCCGCACGGTGAAATCGACGAACCCCATTGAATCCAGCCCGCCATCCATGAGGTTTTCGGCCTGTTCCAGTTCCTTGCGTGACAGGGCCGGGTTGATCTCCTGTGCAAACTGGATCAGCCGGTCATAGCGTTTCATCTTCTGTTTGGGGGCGGATTGCTGGTTCTGTTTCTCGAGACGCTTTAGAACGCGCTGGCCAATGGCGCCGCGGTCGACCTTGCCGCTGGCGTTCTTGGGGAATTGTGGCATGACCAGAACTCGGGTGGGGGTCATGTAGTCGGGCAGGTGCCCCTTGATGGCCGTGCGGATTTGGTGGCCGGGGCCGTCCCAGCCCTCGACCACGCCGACCAGCGATGTGGGGGTCGGGGATTTTAGCGGCATCGGCACCACCACGGCGTTGCAGCCGGCGGCGGTGGCGCGTAGCAGGGACTCGATTTCGCCCAGTTCTACCCGGTACCCGCGGATCTTAATCTGATTGTCGATGCGATCAATGAACTGAAGAGTGCCATCGGCCCCCACATCGACCCGGTCGCCGGTGCGGTAATGCACCCTGTCCTTGCCCGCGGGCCGCACAAAGGCCGCGGCGGTTTTTTCAGCATCTGCCACATAGCCATCAGCCACCTGCGGGCCAGTCACCAGCAATTCACCGCTTTCGCCGACACTGGCGGGGGTGCCATCCTCTTTCAGCACGAGGGTTTCCATGCCTGGAAGGGCGGTGCCGATCGGGACCAGGTTGAAACGGCCGCGAATTCTGTCAGGGTCGGCGGGCAGCACATAGCGGGTGCAGGCGATGGTGGCCTCGGTCGGGCCGTACCAGTTTTCCACCCGGTGGCCGGTGGCCCGGGCCCAGTCCTGCGCCAGATCGACCGGAAGGGCCTCACCGCAGAACAGGGACAAGCGCAGCTGATCCAGGGCGCCGGGGGTCAGCGCGCCCTGCTGGCGCATCTTCTGGCCAAGGCTCGGCACCGAGAACCAACAGGTGATACCCTGACGGCGGACATAGTCGGCCGGGGCCTCCAGATCCGCAGCCGAGGGCACGATCAGATGCGCGCCAGCCCGCCAGCAGACAAACATGTCATGGGCGCTCAGATCGAAGGTCAAGTCGAAGTTCTGCGACAGCCGGTCGACGGGGCCGTAATCGGCGACCTGGAAGGTGGCATCAAGATAGGCACCGAGGTTGCTGTGCCGGATCGCTACCCCCTTGGGCTGGCCGGTGCTGCCTGAGGTGAACAGCACATAGGCGTAGGGGTTGTCATGGATCCGCGCAGGCGGCGTACGCTCTTGGGGCAGGGCGCTGAGATCAATCTGCTGCGGCAGCGGCCCGTCGGCAGGTACGGCCAGGATGTCTTCCACGGCTGCGGCATCCTGCGCTTCATAAAGCACCGCCGAGGCGCAGGAGCGCTCCAGGATATAGCGGTTGCGTTCAGGCGGGAACTTTGGGTTCAGCGGCACATAGGCATGGCCACGCATCAGCACCCCCAGCACAGCGGCATAGATATCCGCACCGCGGCTGGCGTAGATCGCGGTGACTGGTTGTGTCTGTGCCGTTTCGGTGTCGGCAATGGCGGCTGCAATAGTCTGAACCCGGGCGTTTAGAACCGCGTAGCTGAGCGTTTTACCACCTGCGCTGAGGGCGGGCTGATCTGCGTAATGCAGGGCTGAAGCCCGGAAGTCGTCAGCCGCCTGCCATGTCCCATGAACTTGAGAACGCGGTTCAAGGTTTGCCATATTCGAAGAGTCCGCCAGCTGAAATTATCATTGAGCTTGTCCCAAAAACGCAGTCGTGAAACAAGGTGTAAATTATTGAGCCAGCCGCCACCGAGGCTTTTGCGGCTGGGGCAGGCGTGCAGGGAAAACACGATCCAGAATAGGACATATAAGCGGATGTCGATCAAAGTGTTTTATATTGCGGGAGCGGGACGATCGGGGTCGACGTTTTTGTCTCTGATGCTGTCCCAGCATGCGCAGACCTATAACATTGGCCAGATCCGCGACCTGCCTGAGGCCCGCAGGAGTGCGGCGCCCTGCAGTTGCCGCAGATCGGTGCCGGATTGTGCGTATTGGGGACCGGTGATCGCTCGGCTCGAGGCAGCCCATGGCCCGGATGCGCTGCAGGCGCTGCAGGCAGGAATGGCGGCGTTCGGCACGGCCTCCGGGGAGGCCCCCAACTGGCATGAGCCGCAGGTACGCGACAAACTGGCGCGGGAGAATGCAGAGTTTCTGACCCTGTTCGGTGATCTTTATGCGGCGGCGGCGGAGCAGGCAGGTGGGCGGATGCTCATCGACAGTTCGAAATCGGTGGACCTGTGTCTGGCGCTGAGCCTGTTGCCGCAGGTCGATCTGCATATCCTTAATCTGGTGCGCGATCCGCGCGCGGTGGCGGTCAGCTGGGCCAAGGTACTGAAACGTCCGAAGGTGCTGCGGGGACGGACCCGCAACTGGGCGGGCCGTCAGCGCCGTCTGAAACGGCTTGAGGCGCTGGATCCGGCGAAATTCATGCTGCTGCGCTATGAGGATCTCACGGTGGATCCGCAGCATTGGATGGGACGGATTCAGGACTGGGCCGGGGTGCCGCGGGATCTGACCCTGTTCACCGGCCCCGATACTGCGGATATTTCTTGGGAGGAGGCGCATCTCTTCCCGCCGGCCAATGCTACGGTTCTCAAAGAACGCAAGTCCAAGATCGAGATCCGTCCTGCCGAAAGCTGGAAGCAGGCCAAGAATGCCGATCTGCATGCCATGGCCGAAGAGGTGACCTTTCCCTTTGCGGAAATCCTTGGCTATAGCAGGGGACTTGGCTGAGGCGCGGTGCGGACGGGCTGTATTCCCTGTTTTACGGTGACAGGGTATCCCCTTAGAAATTTGATGCAGGAGGCAGGGTTATGTCAGCAGGAAAACTCCTTATGGTGGGCGCGGGCCTATCGGGTGCAGTGATCGGGCGGCATCTGGCCGAGGCGGGCTATGACATCACCGTGGTGGATGCGCGCGATCATATCGGGGGCAATTGCCACACCGAGCGGGATGCCGACACTGGTGTCATGGTGCATATCTACGGGCCACATATCTTCCACACTGACGATGCCGAGGTCTGGGACTATGTGAACACCTATGAGACCTTCCTGCCCTACAAGAACCGGGTAAAGACCACCTCGGTCGACCCAAAGGGCCAGCGCGGCGTCTTCTCGCTGCCGGTCAATCTCCACACCATCAACCAGTTCTTCGGCAAGACCCTGCGCCCGGAAGAGGCACACGCCTTCATCACCGAGGAACAGGCCGATACCTCGATCACCGATCCGCAGACCTTCGAAGAACAGGCGATGCGCTTTGTCGGCAAGGACCTTTATGAGGCCTTCTTCAAGGGCTACACGATCAAGCAATGGGGTGTGCAGCCGTCTGAACTGCCGGCCTCGATCCTGAAACGCCTGCCGGTGCGCTTCAACTACGACGACAACTATTTCTTCCACAAATTCCAAGGCATGCCGGAAAACGGCTATACCTCGATGATCGAGAAGATCCTCGACCATCCCAGCATCACCGTGAAGCTTTCGACCACATTCATCCGTGAGATGGCTGCGGAATATGACCACGTGTTCTATTCCGGACCGCTGGATGGGTATTTCGACTATGAACTGGGCCGCCTCGGCTATCGCACGCTAGATTTCGAACGTTTCACCCATGAGGGCGATTACCAGGGCTGCGCGGTGATGAACTACGGCGAGGAAGCGGTGCCCTATACCCGCATCACCGAGCACAAGCATTTCTCCCCCTGGGAGGAGCACGAGGGATCGGTGCTCTACCGCGAATTCTCCCGCAGCGCCGAGCCGGGCGATATCCCCTATTACCCGATCCGCCAGGTGAAGGAAAAAGCCCTCTTGGCCGATTACGTGAAACTGGCCGAACAGACATCAGGGGTTACTTTCGTGGGGCGTCTTGGCACCTATCGCTATCTCGACATGGATGTGACCATCCGCGAGGCGCTGGACACCGCGCGCGGCTTCCTTGAGACCGCCGAGGCGGGCAAGGCGGCTCCGGCCTTTGCCGTGGCACCGCTGTAGAGGTTCTCAGGCAGATCTGCCACGAGTGAGCGATCCACATTTCCTTCAGACCTAATATCAGGATTTATTATGGCACTGGCGATTGTTGTTTTGGCTGCCGGCCGCGGAACGCGGATGGTTTCAGCGCAGCCTAAAGTTCTGCACCCGATTGCAGGTCTTCCGATGCTGTTCCATGCGATGCGGGCAGCGTCTTCTCTGGAGCCCGAGCAGTTCATTGTCGTTGCGGGCTTTGGCGCACAGCAAACGGCTGATGCTGTGCAGGCGTATGCTCCTTATGCCAAAATTGTTATTCAGGACGAACAGCTTGGAACAGCCCATGCGGTCGATCAGGCACGTGGACTTCTGGCAGATTTTGAGGGCGATGTTATTGTTTTATTCGGGGATACTCCGTTCATTCGCCCTCATACGCTGGAGGCGATGCTTAAGGCGCGCCGTGCGGGGGCGGATTTTGTCGCCTTGGGGTTCGAACCTGAAGATCCGGGGCGCTATGGTCGTCTGGTCGTGGAAGAAGGGCGTTTGCGCCGGATTGTTGAAGCCAAAGACGCGACGGCTGAAGAGCTGAAAATCGGGCTATGCAATTCTGGGGTGGTCTGTGCGGACAGGAAAAACCTGTTTGAGTTGATCAGTCAAATTGGGTGCCATAATGCAGCTCAAGAATATTACCTTACAGATGTCGTGGAAAAAGCCAATGATGCGGGGCTTATTTGCTCGGTTGTGACCTGTGCGGAGGAAGAAACGCTTGGCATCAATTCACGGGCAGAGCTGGCGCGAGCTGAAGCGATTTTTCAGAACCGGGCGCGCCAGGCTGCAATGGCTGAAGGTGTGACATTGGTTGCGCCGGAAACTGTTTTTTTTGCGCCTGACACGCGGATGGCCCGGGATGTTCTGGTGGAGCCGCATGTGGTGTTCGGACCTGGGGTTCGATTGGATGAAGGTGCGGTGGTGCGCGCCTTTTCGCACCTAGAGGGATGCCGGATCCGTCGGGGGGCCGTGATTGGTCCTTATGCCCGTATCCGGCCTGGCAGCTCTATTGGTGAAGGGGCCAAGGTTGGTAATTTTGTGGAAACTAAAAACACCACGTTTGAGGCGGGTGCCAAGGCCAATCACCTGAGTTATCTGGGGGATGCGCATATTGGCGCTGCAGCCAATATCGGAGCGGGTACGATTACGTGCAACTATGATGGGGTGATGAAGCACCAAACCGAGGTCGGGGCGGGGGCCTTCATCGGAAGTAACAGTGCCTTGGTGGCGCCGGTGTCCGTTGGAGCCGGGGCCATTGTGGCTGCAGGGTCCGTGATTACTCATGAGGTGCCAAGCGATGCGCTGGCTCTATCGCGGGCGGATCAGAACAATAAGGCCGGCGGCGCAGACCGATTACGGCAGCGCCAGAGAAACCGAAAGACTGCAGTGAAATAATGCAAGGGACTACATAGCATGTGTGGAATCGTTGGTGTCTTGGGCCAGCATCAGGCAGCGCCTGTTTTGATCGAAGGATTGAAGCGGCTGGAGTATCGTGGCTATGACAGCGCGGGTATCGCAACCTTGAGTGGAGGTTGCTTGGACCGCCGTAGGGCAGTCGGAAAGCTGGCCAACTTGAGTGATCTGCTGGTGCATGAGCCTCTGGCTGGTACTGCGGGCATTGGTCATACGCGTTGGGCCACCCATGGTGGGCCGTCCTTGAAAAATGCCCACCCCCATGCCCGGGACCGGGTTGCGGTTGTCCATAACGGTATCATCGAAAATTATCGTGAGCTACGTGCTTTTCTGGCGGAGCATGGGCTGAAGGCGGAAACCGAGACCGATACCGAAACCCTGGCGATGCTGTGCGCGTATTATCTGCAGCAGGGGCTGGAGCCAGTGGCAGCTGCCCGTACGACCATCTCTCGACTGGAAGGGGCGTATGCGCTGTGTTTCCTGTTTGAAGGGGAAGAGGACCTGATTGTGGCCGCCCGCCACGGCAGCCCGCTGGCGATCGGCTGGGGCACAGGCGAGATGTTTATCGGATCAGATGCATTGGCGCTGGCACCGATGACCTCGCAAGTCACGTATCTGGAAGAGGGTGACATGGCAGTGGTAACCCGGGCAGGCTGTGACATTGAAGATGCCGAAGGTACTCCGGTAGACCGTGCCCGGAGCGAAATTGGGCAATCGGTTGCCGCTGTGGGAAAGGATGGCCATCGCCATTTCATGTCCAAAGAAATTGCGGAACAGCCTGGGGTTCTGGGCGCAGCTCTCCAGTACTATCTGGACGGTGGTGATGGGCAACGGGCTTTGGAGCAGATTGACTTCAGCCGTTTTGATCGGGTTGTGATGGTGGCTTGCGGGACTGCTTCTCTGGCTTGCCTGACTGCAAAATATTGGTTCGAGCAAATCGCCAACCTACCGGTCGAGGTCGATATCGCCTCAGAATTCCGTTACCGCGAACCGCCGGTGTCAGAGCGAACCCTAGCATTGTTTGTATCGCAGTCAGGGGAGACTGCCGACACATTGGCGGCGCTGCGTTACTGCGCGGGAAAGGCC
This sequence comes from Pseudophaeobacter sp. 1A16562, assembly GCF_041008785.1. Taxonomy (NCBI): domain Bacteria; kingdom Pseudomonadati; phylum Pseudomonadota; class Alphaproteobacteria; order Rhodobacterales; family Roseobacteraceae; genus Pseudophaeobacter; species Pseudophaeobacter sp. 1A16562. The sequence continues at coordinate 78,771 of NZ_JAXGFT010000018.1, forward strand.
GGTATGATCCTGTCTGTCGTTAACGTACCCGAAAGCTCAATCGCGCGCGAAAGTGGCGTGGCGCTGCCGATCATGGCGGGCCCGGAAATTGGTGTGGCCTCTACCAAGGCCTTTACCTGCCAGTTGGCGGTGCTAGCTGCTCTGGCGTTGGAAGCGGCACATCAGACCGGGGCCCAGCCGACAGGGTTGCTGGAGGACTATAAGGCGCAACTGCGCCATATGCCCAGCCAGGTCGCGGAGGCGCTGACCTGCGAGGCAGAGGTGCGTGGTGTGGCCGCGCAGCTTGCCCGTTTCAGCCACGCTCTGTTCCTTGGTCGCGGCGCGCTTTATCCGCTGGCACTGGAGGGAGCTCTGAAGTTGAAGGAGATCAGCTATATTCATGCCGAGGGCTATGCCAGCGGCGAGCTGAAGCATGGACCCATCGCCCTGATTGACGAGGAAATGCCGGTCGTGGTGCTGGCGCCGCATGATCAGCTCTTCGACAAGACGGTCTCCAATATGCAGGAGGTGATGGCGCGCAGCGGCAGAATTGTGATGGTGAGTGAGGCCAAGGGGCTTCAGGCGGCCGGGGAGGGGGTTTGGCAACAGATCCGCATGGCGCCGGTGCCTGGACCTTTTGCCGCCATCGCTTATGCGGTACCGTTGCAGTTATTGGCCTACCACACTGCGGTTGAGAAAGGCACCGACGTGGATCAACCCCGCAACCTGGCGAAATCAGTGACGGTGGAGTAGGCGCAGCCCGGCTTTGTCTTTCAACGCTTCTCTAACCAATCAGTGTCGTAGCCCCGGTCCCCGAGCAGCCAGTCGACATCCGGCAGGCTGCTCAGCAGCGTCCGTGCGCCGCTGACCTGACCGGCGGTGACGATCGGTCCCCGAACGCCATCGTGAGGCGCAGAGCCTGCGACCTCGGAGAGAACCATGACCCCGGACGGGCGCCGCACCCCGCCGCTTGACAAAGCCGCAAACAGAGAACGTCGTTACTGACGTGTCTTATGGGGAGTTTGTCATGCGCGGCGAGATCCTGGGCGTTGAACGGCGGCGGCGCTGGAGCGACGAGGAGAAGCTTGCGATCGTCACATCTGTGGGGATCGACGGGGGGCAACGGGCGGTGCCTTCGGTTTCCCAGTGATCTGGACGCAGGGGGGCTGACCAGGCTGATCCACGTAGTTGAGGCAGCATGATCGGCCCAGGAACCGGTGTCTGGGTGTATCTTGCCTGCGGCGTCACAGACATGTGCAAAGGTATCGGGGGGGCAGCCCTTGCCCAGGATGTTCTGCACCAGAAGCCCGCAGGAGGTGCCGTCTTTGCCTTCCGGGGCTGCCGCGGCGACCGGCCGAAGCTTTTGTATTGATGGTGTGGATACCTCACCCCACAACGGCATCGCAATGTGCCACTATGGTGATGTTCAAAAGCACCAGAATGGAGGAGGTATCCATGAAAGAGGTTACAATAACCGGTATCGACTTGGCAAAATCAGCTTTCCAGCTTCACGGAGCATCAGCATCCGGCGAGCCGGTCTTTCGCAAGAAATTATCGCGTGCTCAGGTTTTGAAGTTTCTGGGCACCTTGCCCTCATGCCTTGTTGCGATCGAGGCCTGTGCGTCGTCGCGTTGCTGGGGGCGTGAGATCACCAAATTGGGGTATGAGGTCAGGTGGCGTGCCCCCATCGGGTGGTCCGGTTTGATTGCTAGTGCATCGTTGGCCTCTGGTCCATTGGTACGATGCTTTCCGGCGTGGGTGGGCGGTAGCCCAGAGCGCTGTGCGGCCTGATCGTGTTGTAGTGGATGCGCCAATAGCTAAATTTCACCACCTTGACGGGTCTGCCCTAAGGCGGCATTACAGCACTGCAATCGGCCCAAAGGGCGTCTTTTAGACTATATGTACCGCAAATGGAGTGACTTATTTGCCTGACTTTATTGTGGAGTTTCAAGAAAAAATTGACAATCGGACGGCCGTTATTGGTATCATAGGTATGGGCTATGTCGGGCAGCCGCTGGCCCTGCGGTATACGGAAGTTGGCTTTAAAGTACTTGGCTTCGATATCGACCCGACAAAGGTTGCGGAGTTGAACGCAGGTCATTCTGCCATTGAGCATATCTCAGACGACCAGATTGCCGCTGCACGCGCTGCGGGGTTTGAGGGTACGGCAGATTTTTCCCGGATCTCCGAGGCGGATGCCCTGATTATCTGCGTGCCGACGCCGCTGAACAAATATCGTGAACCCGACCTGAGCTTCGTGACCAAAACCTGTGACGCCATCGTGCCATTCCTGCGCCCTGGTCAGGCCGTTTCCTTGGAAAGCACAACCTATCCCGGAACAACCGAAGAAGAGGTTGTGCCACGTATCACCGCAGCCGGGCTGGTCGTGGGCGAAACGGTCTTTGCGATCTATTCGCCTGAGCGAGAGGATCCTGGAAACAAGAATTTCGACACTCGTTCGATTCCCAAAGTGGTGGGCGGCCATACTTCGGCCTGTCTCGAAATTGGCCGCGCACTTTATGGCTGCGCTGTTGATCAGGTAGTTCCTGTCAGTTCGACCCGCGCTGCCGAGATGACGAAGCTGCTTGAGAACATTCACCGGGCCGTGAATATCGGTCTCGTCAACGAGATGAAGGTCGTGGCCGACCGCATGGACATAGATATCTTCGAGGTGATTGATGCAGCAAAGACCAAACCTTTTGGGTTTAGCGCCTATTACCCCGGTCCGGGCCTTGGCGGTCACTGTATTCCGATTGATCCATTCTATCTGACTTGGAAAGCACGCGAATACGGGCTGCATACCCGCTTCATCGAATTGGCTGGCGAAGTGAACCGCGCCATGCCGGAGTATGTGCTGGACAAGCTGGTCTCTGCACTGAACGAGCGGGGGCGCGCCCTGAAAGGTGCAAAGGTTCTGGTGCTCGGCATCGCCTACAAGAAGAACGTTGACGACATGCGTGAATCTCCTTCGGTCGAACTGATGGAACTTATCCGCGACAAGGGCGGCGTTCTGTCCTATTCAGATCCGCATGTGCCCGTCTTCCCAGAGATGCGTGAACACTGTTTCGATCTGACCTCTGTGGCGCTGACCCCAAATACAATTGCTGGATTCGACGCCGTGATTTTGGCAACTGACCACGACGGCTTCGCCTATGACATGATCCGCGATCATGCCCGGCTGATCATTGACAGTCGCGGTGTTTGGCGCGACTCTATCCCGAATATCGTAAAGGCTTGACCCCATATGAAGCGTTTTGCTCTGCTCGGCGCTGCCGGCTATATCGCGCCTCGGCACATGAAAGCTATCAAAGACACCGGCAATAGTATTGCCGCAGCGATGGATGTGAATGACTCTGTCGGCATCCTCGACAGTCATTTTCCTGATGCGCATTTTTTCACCCAGTTCGAGCAGTTCGACGCCCATATGGACGCAGAGCGCCGCGCCGGTCGCCCGCTTGATTATGTGGCGATAGCCTCGCCCAATTTCCTGCATGATGCGCATATGCGCTATGCGCTGCGCGTGGGCGCCGATGCGATCTGTGAAAAACCCCTGGTGCTGAATCCCGAAGATATCGACGGGCTAAAGGCGCTTGAGGCCGATACGGGGCGCAAGATCAACACGATCTTACAATTACGTCTGCATCCTGCGATCATAGCATTGCGGGATCGGATAGCCGCGAGCCCAAAAGACAGCAAGGCTGATGTGGATCTCACCTACATTACATCGCGTGGGAATTGGTATCTGAAAAGCTGGAAGGGTGCCGTCGAAAAATCGGGCGGCATTGCCACAAACATCGGGGTGCACTTTTTTGACATGCTACATTTCCTGTATGGAGAGCTGCAGCAGAACGTGGTGCACCTCAACACCCCGACAAAGGCTGCCGGATACCTTGAATACGAGCGCGCGCGGGTGCGCTGGTTTCTCTCGCTTGATATTAATGATGTCCCCGAGGCCGAGCGCGCTAAAGGCAAGCGTACCTTCCGCGCGGTTCTAGCCGATGGCGAGGATATCGAGTTTTCCGACGGTTTTACCGAATTACACACCCGAATCTATGAAGAAGTGCTGCAAGGTCGCGGTTTCGGTGTCGAGGAAAACCGGGTCGCCATCGAAACAGTCTCCCATATTCGCAATGCTCCCGTTGTGACTTCAGGCGAGCGACATCCCTTTGTGCTTTCCGGGAGAAAATCATGAGTGTAACCATTCATCCCTCGGCCATTGTCGATGAAGGAGCTCGGGTCGGAGAAGGCAGTCGGGTCTGGCATTTTGCCCATGTTTGTGGTGGTGCCCAGATTGGAAAAGATGTGTCGCTGGGACAGAATGTCTTCGTGGGCAACAAGGTGGTGATTGGGAACGGATGCAAAGTTCAGAACAACGTTTCGGTCTTTGATAACGTAACGTTGGAGGAGGGGGTGTTTTGCGGTCCTTCCATGGTCTTCACCAACGTTCACAACCCGCGCGCATTGGTCGAACGTAAAAACGAGTACCGCGACACGCTGATTAAACATGGCGCAACTCTGGGGGCGAACTGCACGGTGGTCTGCGGCACCACCATCGGTCAGTTCGCATTCATCGGAGCAGGGGCCGTCGTCTCACGTGACGTACCCGATTTTGCTCTGATGGTTGGTGTCCCGGCCCGGCAGATCGGTTGGATGAGCGCCTTTGGTGAAAGGTTGGATTTGCCCCTGACCGGTAACGCCGAGACCCGCTGTCGGCACACTGGGGATGTCTATAAGCTGTCGGGCGGCAGCGTTACGCGCGAGCAGGGCGAGCTGTGATACCTTTTATCGACCTCGCCGCCCAGCAGAACCGTTTGCGTGACAGGATTGAGGCAGGAATCGCCGACGTCCTGGCCCATGGGAAGTATATCCTTGGCCCCGAAGTCGCCGAGCTTGAAGAGAAACTTACCCTTTATACGGGAGCCTCGTATTGCATTACAGTTGCCAATGGTACTGATGCTTTACAGATCGCACTGATGGCGCTCGGCGTAGGGCCGGGGGACGAGGTGATTACGCCCGCATTCAGCTATATCGCCACCGCCGAGGCCGCGCGTGTGTTGGGTGCGAAAGCGGTCTACGTCGACATTTGCGCCGACAGCTACAATCTTGACCCTGCCCTCCTGGAAGGTGCGATCACGCCCCGAACCAAAGCGATTATTCCGGTTTCGCTTTATGGGCAATGTGCTGATTTCGATAGCATCAACGCAGTTGCGGATCGCCATAATATTCCGGTCATCGAAGATGCCGCGCAAAGCTTCGGAGGCAGTTACAATGGGCGCAAATCCTGCAATCTGTCGACCATCGGTTGTACCTCATTCTTCCCGTCGAAACCGCTGGGGTGCTACGGCGACGGGGGAGCGATCTTCACTTCGGATCCGGACCTGGCGACAGCGATCCGCCAGATTGCCCGTCATGGGCAGGAACGGCGTTATTACCATGTTCGCCTCGGCGTGAATTCACGGCTGGACACGCTTCAGGCGGCAATCTTGTTGCCCAAACTTGAAATTCTGGATGATGAGATTGTGGCCCGCCAAAGCGTGGCCCATCGTTATGATGCTGCTCTACACCAGTCCGTCCGGACCCCGCAGGTGGCTCAGCACAATGTCAGTGCCTGGGCCCAGTATACGGTTCGCATACAAAATCGCCCGGAGGTGCAAGCGATACTGAAAGAAGCGGGGGTCCCCACCGCGGTGCATTATCCGCTGCCGCTACACCTTCAGCCAGCGGTTGCAGATCCGGGTGCAAACGTTCCGGTCGGAAGCCAGGCTGCCGAAGAAGTGATGAGCTTGCCGATGCACCCTTACCTGGAACCGAGTCAGATCGACCTGATCACTGAAGTTCTGAAGAAAGCCCTGCAGGAGCGCACTTCGTCATTGGGGTCCTGAAAGGCGCTGACCATGACTGGCTATTTCAAATTGATCAAAACGCAGGAATGTTCATGCCTCCTCTCCTGAAAGTGACCGGAACTGACAGGGTAACTCAGGTCTTGTCTTGCCGTGTAAAGCCGCGTGAATATTATGCCATCACTCTTCAGTTTTGGTCTTATGAGGCTGAGGGTAGCAAAGAAAATGAGAAGGCCGGGCTTCTCATTTTTTCATTCTGTGACGCGGAGGGCAACGCTGTCGCGGCACCCGATACACTTCATAGAACCAGCGCTGGCGACGCGTTTCGATATATCAACCTAACAGAATCCCCCAATTTCACCGTTGGGCTCAGCATTCCAGCCCGGGCTGTCATGATGCGTCTGGAAATCCGCCCTTGGAAACACAGGAAATTTTCGGCTGAAATCCTAAAGGTGAAGCGGGTTTCCGGGGCTGCCACCAAAGCCGTGCCGAACCTGTTTTCGCGCCCGGAGTTGGCGATCATGGACTTCCCGAGCATGTCCCCCGCGGAAATGTCCAGACGCTTCTTCCTGGAAGCAATGATGGCCGAGCAGAATCGCAAGAAAAGAGACTTCCCGAAAGCGGCGGCGGCACCACCTTCACAGGCAGAACTGCACAGAAAGAGGGAGTACAGATTAGCACTCGATTATGTGGGACGTCGTGGGCCGAAAGGAAAGCGGCCGAGGCACCTTCTGATAGGGACCAGCTATCCAAGTTCGGATCAAGTGTATGCGAGCGCCTTTTTGCATAGCCGGGTAAAGGCCTATATGGCCGCCGACGCCGAGGTCGATGTCCTCAGCTTCGCCCGTTCGAACCGCTCGACTATCTGGCGTTACGAAGGCGTCGATGTTCTGTCTGGCTATGTGCATGAGTTGACAGCGATCCTGACAGCGGGGGACTACGATTCCGTCAGTATCCATTTCCTGCATCCGCATATGTGGAGCGTGCTTCAGAATTTCTTCGACCGACACAGGTTTCACCTGTTCGTGCATGGGCATGGAGCACGCGATTGGAGCCGTACCTTCGATCCGGCCCTGGGTTTGACGTCAGCTCATCAAGAAAAGGTAAGCTCCGACCTTTATCGCGACATGTGGCAAGCGATCCTGCGCGAACCGGGCTTTCCCGAAAGTTTCATCTTCGTATCAGACTGGATGCGCCAATGCGCCGAGGATGACATGTTGGTACATTTTCCAAGAAACCGATCACATGTCGTTCACAATCCGATCGACACCGATCTGTTCGCCTTCCAGAAAAAGCCGACCGAACATGCGCGCCGAATTCTGTTGATCCGCAATTTTGACAAGTATATTTATGCCACCGATATCGCAATCCGCTGCATGGAGGAACTGCGTCGGCGCCCTATTTGGGACAGCCTTGCTTTCACTGTCTATGGCCAGGGTCAAAACCTATGCATACTGCGGGATTTTTTCGGACGAGAACAGAATGTTACCATCCATGAGCGGTTTCTGACATCCGATCAAATCCGCGCGGCGCACAGGGACCACGGGATCATGCTGATTCCGAGCCGCCTAGATTCTCAGGGCGTCTCCCGGGACGAAGCTATGTCATCGGGCTTGGTGCCGGCAACCAATGCGGTCTGCGCCATTCCAGAGTTTGTCGATGACAGCTGTGCCATACTGGCGCCGTCCGAGGACCATATCGCTCTGGCCGATGGCATCGAACGCCTGACGAGCAATGCAGATTTGTTTCAAAGGATGTCGGCCGCCGCGGCCGCTCGGGTCCGTGCGCAGTCCAGCCTGGACGACATCATCCGCCAGGAGATGAACATCCTCGGGATTGGAGATCGCCTGCCGTGACATCCGGTCGATGTCAGCGCCAAGCCAGTCTTGCAATTTATATGGTTCAAATATGCTATCTCCAAATGCCCTCCTAGTCGCGGTCCACTCACATGAACCACTCGAGCAGGCGATAATGGATTCGCTTGTTCGCGACCACGAACAGCCGATCATTTTAGATACGAAAGGGGCGAGACTACGATGCCCCAGGCAGGGGAACTGGTCCAACCTTTTTCTCGGAGACGAGAGTCCCGATTATCTGCGCCAGCGCGAAATTCAATCTTTCCTGAAGGGTTGGAAACCTGCTCGGGTCCTTGCCATCGGTACTGATGCCGCCTTGAAGCTTGACCGGCTGGTACCGGGAGATATCGCCCCCCGCGATGTCCTCCTGAGCGTCGAGGATTTCAGCTTTTCCATACGCAATAACCCGAACAAGACCAAACGATTTAGAACTGTCTTGGAGCGTTTTCCGCGGCTGTTCTGCGAAGATCAGTATCAGTTCGTTCTAGCCTCCGACAAAGGTAGCGAGATTCCGCATTTCCTGCTCGACATTGATCCCCGGGAAGGGGCGGGCGTCTGTCTTGATCCGAGCGCCACTGGCATCGGGCTAATCCGAACTCCGGGTGTTCTCGATTCCCATTGTCACAGCGTGATGCAGGACGTGCGCCGGATGCTCCCGGAGCATTATGTCAGGGTGATCGATGAAGCGGATCTTTTCTCGGACGATGACATGGCCTGCGGCCGGAGTCTTGGCGATGTCCTCCAGGAGCAACTGGGGGATCTCGGAGCGCTTGTTTTCATGGGGTATAGCCGCAATACTCAGGTCCTGATGCGCGCCTTGGGGGATGAAGCACGGTTGCGATCAGTCGCAATGGACAACTTTCACTTGTGCAACATGGTTTGGGATATCAAGCAGGAGATTCCCCTCTGCCCAGCCTATGGGTTGATTGCGGCCTTGGCAGAACGGCTGCAGGCGCCTGTGAACCACGCGCCTTTTTCCGGCCACGGCTCCATCTTGGATCAGATCAGAAAAGCCGAGGCCAAGAATGCACCGGCTTTTTACGAAGATCTGCTTGCATTGAAACAGGATGGACCGCTGGATATCTATTTCAGCATTACCCCGGTCGAAACACATTCCCGCGGGGCCCGCGCCCAGCGAGTACGCAACATGTTGCAGGCATTGGGTGAAAATGGGCGTGCTGTGATTGACGTCAGCACGGCAAGTGGCGTTTTAGAGCGACGCATCAAGCTTCTCGCATCAGAGATTGCAAGGGGCCGTGCTTTAGGCATTTTCTACGGTGAAAATTCAACCGCCCCACTGGATAGCATCACAACTTTGTCGCGGCTTTCCGCCCTGATCCGCATGGTCCGGGACCAAGGGGGCAAGACGGGTTGGTTCATCCGCGACCTGCATTTTATGGACGCGGACACCTGGACCTCCGGAAATGAACGCGACCTTATTGACCGGGCACAGTTGGAATTTTCGACTCTGAGCGAACAGATGGATATTTTCTATGCGCCGACAGACCAGTCCGCGGCGCAGTTCCGCAGTCACTTGCCGCAGCAAGCCCGCCCTCAGACAGAATGGAAGGCCTTGCCCCCCGGAATGCCACCGTTGACAGCACCACCGATATGGACGGGATCCAGTTCCGCGATCAGCTTCCTCTATACCGGCGGGCTTGGCGCTATCTACAGAATGGACACCTATCTCGATGCCGTGCGGGCGTTGCAGACAGAGACAGATGTCACTTTCGATTTCGTCGTGCGTGCACCGGAAAAGCATCATCTAGACGAGGTCGCTGCGCTGAGTCCCAGGATCCGCATCATCACTGAGGATTTTGATCACTATCGTAGTCAGGCTCGACAGGTCGTGGGGGTTTCGCTTTTGGATACGGCCTATGCAGAGGCCGCCTTCCCGCTGAAGGTTGTGAACTATGCCGCCAGAAGCGTTCCAATCCTGTGTTTCGAAGGTAGCGCATATGGTCAATTCCTGAAAACATACGAAATCGGCTGGGAATTGAAGCGCCGGCCCGGCGCCACTGCCGAGATGATGCAAGAACTGATTGCACAGGCCCGGGAAGGAAAATCGCTCGTTCCACAGGAAAATTTCCGGCGTGCCTGGGAAGACAACGCGTGGCAAAAACGCGCGCAACAGGTTTTGAAGCAGCTCAGTGCCTAGCTTGCGCGCCTATTGCGGCCTGTGCGCCGCTGAAATGATGGGAGAGTATCGAAAGTGAACAGCCATACTCAATGACCTGCCCCCCGGCGGTCCCTCGTTTATAACGAGAGTCTGCGGGTTTGATTTTGATACTCATGGGTTTCGGTTTGGGCAAGCGCGCCGGACGCTTGAGCAATTTGAGGGCTCCGCGCCCGGCGCGCTTCGGCCGGTGTTTTGTTCCCGAGCGATGAGTGCGGCCTGACGGTGTTGTAATCGTTACGCCAGAGCGCCAGCTTCCGGCAGAACTCCTTGGCCCCGATGCCAGCTTGGTGCTCCTTCAAGATGCCAATGATCTGTTCTTCGCTGAATCGGCTCTTCCGCATCGTTTGTCTCCTCGTTTGGAGAACAGGCTAACTTCAAACCGCG